>CAMWPM010000008.1 GCA_947176235.1 uncultured Bacteroidales bacterium
TGAGCATGGTACTTCTTTGTCTTATTGACAAACTTACCATAGATGGGGTGCTTCTCTTTCCACTTCACCATGACGGTGATGGTCTTGTCACCCTTGTTGCTCGATACGACACCGATTCTTTCTTTACGCAGGTTTCTTGTTTCCATAAATGTTTCTAAACGGGTCGTCAGGGTTATTTAATATTAAGTTCGCGTTGACGCAACTCTGTCTTGACGCGTGCGATCATCTTGCGGTCGCTGGTAATCTTAGCGGGATTGTCGACGGGCGATACGGCATGATTCGCCTTGAGCTGAAGATATTCCTTCTCCATCTGGGCGAGACGCTCCTTGAGGTCGGCGGTGCTAAGCTCTTTGATTTCTTCTTTTGTCATAGCTGTTTACACATTTTGAGTGGGGTCATAATCACGGCTCACTACAAACTTGGTGGTGACAGGGAGCTTCTGAGCTGCAAGGCGCAGTGCCTCCTTGGCGATGTCGTAGCTTACGCCTTCTACCTCGATGAGCATGCGGCCCGGGGTGACAGGTGCCACGAAGCCTTCGGGCGAACCTTTACCTTTACCCATTCGCACTTCGGCAGGCTTCTTGGTGATGGGCTTGTCCGGGAAGATGCGGATCCAAATCTGACCCTGACGCTGCATATAACGTGTCACTGCCACACGAGCGGCCTCAATCTGGCGACCGGTAATCCACTTCGACTCCAAGGTCTTGATGCCAAAGCTACCGAAAGCGAGCTGATTGCCACGCTGGGCATTGCCCTTCATGCGGCCTTTCTGTGCGCGACGGAATTTTGTTTTCTTGGGTTGTAACATTGTCTTATAGATTCAATGATGTTTCTTTTAACTTTAACGATTGTTGTTGCGGGGCTTGCGGAAACCTCCACGACGGTCGCCACCGCGACGCTCGCCACCATTGTTGCGGGGAGCTGCAGTGTTGCCGAAAGCGGGAGCGAGATCACGCTTTCCATAGACTTCACCGCGGCAGATCCACACCTTCACGCCGAGCACACCCACTTTCGTGTGAGCCTCAACGAGAGCGTAGTCGATGTCGGCACGCAGAGTGTGAAGCGGCGTACGGCCTTCCTTGAACATCTCGCTGCGGGCGATTTCGGCGCCGTTCAGACGTCCGCTCACCTGCACCTTGATACCCTCGGCACCGCTGCGCATTGTAGCGGCGATTGCCATCTTGACGGCACGGCGGTAAGCCACCTTGCCTTCGATCTGACGGGCGATGGTCGTAGCAACAATCTGGGCGTCGAGCTCAGGGCGCTTCACCTCGAAAATGTTGATCTGCACATCCTTGTCGGTGATCTTCTTCAGCTCTTCCTTGAGCTTGTCCACCTCGGCGCCGCCCTTGCCGATGATCAGGCCGGGACGGGAGGTGCACACCGTGATGGTGATCAACTTCAGTGAACGCTCGATGACGATGCGCGATACGCTCATCTTGGCAAGACGCACGTCCAGATACTTGCGAAGCTTAGAATCCTCGAGCAAAGTATCACCGTACTTTTTGCCTCCGAACCAGTTAGAATCCCAGCCACGGATAACACCTAAGCGATTGCTAATCGGATTTACTTTTTGTCCCATTTCTTCTTATGCTTCTTTTACGTTATTGTCAATTGTATCTACAAACAGTGTCACGTGGTTGGCACGCTTGCGGATGCGGTAACCACGGCCCTGGGGAGCTGTGCGCAGACGCTTGAGCATGGGAGCACAGTTCACATAGATGGTGGAGATGTAAAGCTCGCCATTGTCGGCTTTACGCTCGTTTTTTGCTTCCCAGTTGGCCACGGCCGAACGGAGCAGCTTCTCCAGCTGCGCGGCGGCTGCCTTGTTGGAAAACTTAAGGATACCCAGCGCACGGAACACTTCCTTGCCACGCACGAGATCGGCGACGAGGCGCATCTTGCGGGGTGAGGAAGGAATGTTGGTCAACTTGGCAAATGCCTGGGTCTTGAGGGCTTCCTTTCTTAAATCGGCTGATTGTCTTTTTCTTACACCCATTTTATTTAATTTCTTTTTTTATCAAAAATTATTTAATGACGGGCCCCGATTATTTCTTCTTGTTGCCTGCGTGACCACGGAAGGTGCGTGTGGGAGCGAACTCGCCAAGCTTGTGTCCTACCATGTTCTCGGTGACGTATACAGGAATGAACTTATTACCATTGTGCACTGCAAAAGTGTGACCGACGAACTCGGGGGCAATCATGGAAGCACGGCTCCAGGTCTTGATGACTGCCTTCTTGCCGCTTTCTTCCATAGCCGACACTTTCTTTTCCAGCTTCACGCTGATAAATGGGCCTTTTTTTAATGAACGACTCATAGTTGGTTTAATTAATCAGAGTTACTTCTTTCTTCTTTCAATAATGTACTTTGAAGAATGTTTCTTCGGTGCACGAGTCTTCAGACCCTTAGAATAGAGGCCCTTGCGTGAACGGGGATGGCCACCTGACGCGCGACCTTCACCACCGCCCATGGGGTGATCTACAGGGTTCATGACAACACCGCGGTTGCGGGGACGACGTCCCAGCCAACGCGAGCGACCGGCTTTGCCTGAACGTTCCAGAGAGTGTTCGCTGTTACCTACAACACCGACAGTTGCCATACATGCTGCAAGCACCTTGCGGGTCTCGCCCGAAGGAAGCTTGATGATTGCATAGTCACCTTCGCGCGATACGAGCTGTGCGAAAGTGCCTGCCGAGCGAGCCATGAACGCGCCCTGACCCGGACGCAGCTCGATGTTGTGGATCACGGTACCCACGGGAATTTTGCTCAAGGGAAGAGCGTTGCCTACTTCAGGCGCAGCATCGGGTCCGCTCACCACCTTCTGACCAACTTCGAGGCCGTTGGGTGCAATGATATAGGCCTTTGCTCCGTCTACGTAGTAAAGAAGCGCGATGCGGGCCGAACGGTTAGGATCGTACTCGATCGACTTTACTACTGCGGGCACACCGTATTTGTTTCTCTTAAAGTCAATGATACGGTATTTGCGCTTATGACCGCCTCCAAGGTAACGAGTGGTCAGATGACCTTCGGCATTACGGCCGCCGGTGCTTTTTTTACCGACTGTAAGAGACTTTTCTGGCGTTGTAGCAGTGATTGTACCTTTAAACACGCCAATAACTTTGTGTCTTTGCCCCGGTGTGGTGGGCTTGAATTTTCTTACTGCCATTTTTTATTTAAATATTGCTATAGAAGTCAATTGTTTCACCATCGGCAAGGGTGATCACGGCTTTCTTGTACTCCTCGGTCTTGCCGCGGAGAAGACCGCTCTTGGTGTAACGGGATTTGTTCTTGCCGCGGACGATCATCGTGTTGACGTCAACGACCTTCACGCCGTAGAGCTTCTCTACCATGTCCTGGATCTGATACTTGTTGGCGTCGGGCGAAACACGGAAAGTGAAGCGGTTAAGCTTCTCAGCAAGCTTAGTCGCTTTCTCGGTTACGATAGGTTCGATTTTAAATTCCATTTGCTTAAAGTTTCCTTCTGCAGGACTTTGGTTTAGAGTTTATTAATCAGCTCAAGGCTATCCTCGGTCATGACGATAGCTTTGTTGTTGAGCAGGACATACGTGTTGATATCCGAGGCAGTTGTTACTTCTGCACCGGGCACATTACGGGATGACAAATATACATCTTTATTCTGACTTGGTAAAATCAGAAGCACCTTTTCATTGGCAACTTTAAGATTTTTAGCTAAATTTATGAAATTTTTAGTCTTGCAGTTGTCGAATGTAAAGTTCTCCACGATGATGATCTGATTCTCCTGTGCCTTGGTGGTCAGAGCCGACTTGCGGGCGAGCTGCTTCATCTTCTTGTTGAGCTTGAAGCGATAGTCGCGGGGACGCGGACCGAACACACGGCCGCCGCCTACGAGTACGGGCGAATTGATGTCGCCTATACGCGAGCCGCCGCCGCCCTTCTGCTTGTGAAGCTTACGGGTAGAGCCGGACACTTCGCTGCGCTCCTTTGACTTGTGCGTACCCTGACGCTGGTTGGCAAGATACTGCTTTACATCGAGATATACGGCATGCTCGTTAGCATCGATGGCAAATACTTCATCGTTCAACACTGCCTTACGGCCCGTGTCTTCGCCTTTAATGTTATAGATTGCGAGTTCCATTATTTCTCAATTAATAAGATTGAACCTTTACTTCCGGGCACCGATCCCTTGATCATCATCAAGTTGTGCTCGGGGATAATCTTCACTACCTGGAGGTTTTGAACGGTGACACGCTCATTGCCCATCTGACCTGCCATGCGCATGCCCTTGAACACCTTCGCGGGATAGGAGCAGGCACCGATCGAACCGGGAGCACGCAGACGGTTGTGCTGACCGTGAGTCGACTGACCTACGCCGCCAAAACCATGGCGCTTCACTACGCCCTGGAAGCCTTTACCCTTGCTGGTGCCGACCACGTCAACGAAATCGCTTTCGGTGAACATGTCGACCGTGATGGTGTCACCGAGCTTATACTCGCCATCAAATCCTTTGAACTCGGCCAAGTGGCGCTTGGGAGCGACTCCGGCTTTCTTGAAGTGACCGATCTCGGGCTGAGTGAGATGCTTCTCCTTCTGCTCGCCGAAGCCGAGCTGGAGGGCATTGTAGCCGTCGGTCTCTACAGTCTTAACCTGAGTAACTACACAAGGACCTACTTCGATAACAGTGCACGGCACGTTCTTGCCGTCGGCACTGAAAACGGATGTCATTCCGATTTTCTTTCCTAATAATCCTGGCATTTCTCTGTTAATTTAAAAAAATATTGATTGATGTGAATTTGATTGTAATTCGTTTGCTGAATGAAATTGAGTGTTGTATTGTTGCCTGATTTCCGCCAGAGAGCGGGAGAGCCTCCGGGCGTTAATCTTTCCGGAAGCGTCTCCGCCTCTATGGCAGGTATATTCAGTTATTACACCTTGATTTCAACCTCAACACCGCTGGGGAGCTCAAGCTTCATGAGCGCGTCGACAGTCTTTGCAGTGGAGTTATAGATGTCGATGAGACGCTTGTAAGCTGAAAGCTGGAACTGCTCGCGCGATTTCTTGTTGACAAACGTCGAGCGGTTGACGGTGAAGATGCGCTTGTGGGTGGGCAGGGGGATAGGACCGCTGATGACAGCGCCGGTAGCCTTCACAGTCTTTACGATCTTCTCGGCGGAATTGTCAACGAGGTTGTGATCGTAAGATTTCAATTTGATTCTGATTTTCTGGCTCATAATTGATTTATCTTATTTTTTCTTATTTTTTATTTGAGAAGGTCTACACGGCCGTTGCACTCAGTGAGCACGCTGCGGGCGATCGAGGGGCTCACTTCGCTGTAGTGGCTGAACGACATGGTGCTGGTGGCACGACCGGAGGTGATGGTGCGGAGGGCGGTCACGTAGCCGAACATTTCAGCGAGAGGAGCCTTGGCTTTCACCACGCGGGCACCGGAGCGGCTGGTCTCCATGCCTTCCACCTGACCGCGACGCTTGTTAAGGTCGGAAATCACGTCGCCCATGCTCTCTTCGGGAGTCACCACCTCGATCTTCATGATAGGCTCGAGGAGCACAGGACCTGCCTTCTCCGAAGCCTTCTTGAATGCCTGGATAGCGCAGAGTTCGAATGAGAGCTGGTCGGAATCGACGGGGTGGAACGATCCGTCGAGCACCGTAACCTTGAGCTGCTCCACGGGATAGCCGGCGAGGACACCGTTCTTCATAGCCGTGGTGAAGCCCTTCTGGATGGAGGGGATGAATTCCTTAGGAATGTTACCGCCCTTCACCTCGTCGACAAACTGGAGGTTGCCTTCGAAACCGGGATCAACGGGCTCAACGCGCACGATGATGTCGGCGAACTTACCGCGACCACCGGTCTGCTTCTTGAACACTTCGCGAAGCTCGACGGGCTTGGTTATGGCCTCCTTATAGGTAACCTGCGGACGACCCTGGTTGCACTCAACCTTGAACTCGCGGCGCAGACGGTCGATGATGATGTCGAGGTGAAGCTCACCCATGCCGGAGATAACGGTCTGACCGGTCTCCTCGTTGGTAGCGACGCGGAAGGTGGGATCCTCCTCGGCGAGCTTCTGCAGGCCTACGCCCAGCTTGTCGAGGTCCTTCTGAGTCTTGGGCTCAACTGCGATACCGATAACGGGATCAGGGAAGTCCATAGCCTCAAGCACGATCGGAGCATCCTCGGCGCAGAGGGTGTCGCCGGTGCGGATATCCTTGAAGCCGACGCCGGCACCGATATCACCGCAACCGATCATTTCCTTGGCATTCTGCTTATTGGAGTGCATCTGGAACAGACGCGAGATACGCTCCTTCTTGCCCGAACGGGAGTTGAGCACGTAGCTGCCGGCATTGACATCGCCGGAGTAGACGCGGAAGAAGCAGAGACGACCTACGTAGGGGTCGGTAGCGATCTTGAACGCCAGAGCGCACATAGGAGCCTCGGGTGAAGGCTCGCGGGTGAGGATCTCATCGGGATTGTCCACGGCATGACCCTCTACGGCACCTGCATCAAGCGGGCTGGGGAGATAAGCGCAGACAGCGTCGAGAAGGCACTGCACGCCTTTGTTCTTGAACGAGCTGCCGCAGATCATCGGGTTGATGTCCATCTTGAGGGTAGCGGCACGCAGAGCCTTCTTGATCTCAGCCTCGGTGATGGTGGAGGGATCGTCGAAGTATTTAGCCATGAGGTCGTCGTCGTATTCGGCGATCTTCTCAAGCATCTTGTCGCGCCACTCTTCTGCCTCGGCAACGAGGTTGGCGGGAATCTCCTCAATCGAATAGTCAGCGCCCATGGTCTCGTCGTGCCAGAAGATAGCCTTCATGCGGATGAGGTCAACGACGCCCTTGAATGTCTCTTCAGCGCCGATAGGAATCTGGATGGGCACAGGATTTGCGCCGAGCACCTCGCGGAGCTGACGCACAACCTCGAAGAAGTTGGCACCCGAGCGGTCCATCTTGTTGACGTAGCCGATACGGGGCACGTTGTACTTGTCAGCCTGACGCCATACGGTCTCCGACTGGGGCTCTACGCCGCCGACGGCGCAGAAAGTAGCCACGGCACCGTCAAGGACGCGGAGCGAACGCTCCACCTCCACGGTGAAGTCCACGTGTCCCGGAGTGTCAATGAGGTTGATTTTGTACTTCTCGTCGTCATACTTCCAGAAAGTGGTCGTGGCGGCTGAAGTGATGGTGATACCACGCTCCTGCTCCTGCTCCATCCAGTCCATGGTGGCTGCGCCGTCATGCACCTCGCCGATCTTGTGGGTCAGACCGGTGTAGAAGAGGATACGCTCGGAGGTAGTGGTCTTGCCGGCATCGATGTGAGCCATGATGCCGATGTTTCGCGTATATTTAAGATGTTCGTCTTTGCTCATTTCTTTTAATCTGTAAAGGAGAGTTCAATGAAAAGATTTTTAGAAACGGAAGTGGGCGAATGCACGGTTGGCCTCAGCCATCTTGTGCATGTCTTCCTTGCGCTTGAAGGCGCCACCCTGCTCGTTGAATGCGTCAACGATTTCAGCCGCGAGCTTCTCGGCCATAGTCTTGCCGCCGCGCTTGCGTGAATAGAGGATGAGGTTTTTCATTGAGATTGACTCTTTGCGGTCGGGACGGATTTCGGTAGGAACCTGGAAGGTTGCGCCACCGACACGGCGCGACTTCACCTCCACCTGGGGAGTGATGTTGTCGAGAGCCTGTTTCCAGATCTCGAGAGCGGTGCGCTCTTCGTTGGGCATCTTTGCCTTTACGAGATCGAGAGCCGAGTAGAAGATAGTGTAGGAAGTGTTCTTCTTGCCATCGTACATGAGGTGGTTCACAAATTTGGAGACCTTCACGTCATGGAACACGGGATCGGGAAGTACGATCCGCTTTTTGGGCTTAGCTTTTCTCATTGCTTTGAGTAAACTGTGTTTTTGCTTTGCTTGGTTGCTGGCGTCTTTTTTTTCTTCAACGGCATCAGAGCCGTTTACTCAACCATGTTTCTTACATCAGTGAAAAGGGCGTGTCAGCTACAAATAAATCAAAAACGGTTTTAAAAACTGTGTTTGTTTAAAAAATCGTGGTGCTTTCAGTCAGTCGGGCTTTTCAAGCCCGGGCTTCACCGAGAGGAGCCTTTGTAACGGGGAGCTTCGACTCGATTACTTCTTGGCTGCACCGGCCTTGGGACGCTTGGCTCCGTACTTGGAGCGACGCTGTGTGCGATCCTTCACACCCGACGTATCGAGAGTGCCGCGCACGATGTGATAACGCACACCGGGGAGGTCCTTGACACGTCCGCCGCGCACGAGCACGATCGAGTGCTCCTGAAGGTTGTGACCTTCGCCGGGGATGTAGCTGTTGACTTCCTTGCCGTTGGTGAGGCGCACACGTGCTACCTTACGCATTGCCGAGTTAGGCTTCTTGGGGGTGGTGGTGTAGACACGCACGCACACGCCACGACGCTGGGGGCATGAATCGAGTGCAGGTGACTTACTCTTGTCCTCAAGTGCCACACGTCCTTTTCTTACTAATTGCTGAATAGTAGGCATCTTAGTTCTTTAATTTGTTACTTTTTATAAAACTTAAATGTGTCAGTTGTCTTGTTTTCACTGCTTTTCACACATAGTTATCGCACCCAAATCACCTAACCGTCAGACGATTAGATATCAGGGAGCGATTTTTTGCCCGAAAAGCGATGCAAAATTAGCAATTAAATTTGTAATACGCAAACTATTTGCACGTTACGCTTAGCCGTCCTCAATTCCTCACGTCGCTTTTTCACAGTTTTATCGTTCTTTTTTATGATATTCCTGCCCTTTCGCGCCCTCTTTTTCTCCTATTTTTATGTAATGTCGCCACATATACCCACGCCATTTCACACTCAATCCACAATCATTCAACTCGTTAGGCAAAAACACAACAAAAGGGCGCCGAAACGCCCCTTTGAATAGTTAAACTTTGTTAAACTTTGCAAGTTTGTCGAAAATTCCGTCATTTCTGAGGCAATCTGGCGAGAAGCTCATCACCGAGCGCATTCTTCACCCTGATGTGATCCACCACCATCTGCACGAATGGATCACTGTCAAAGTCGCCTCTCACCTGCTCAAAATCCACCTGCCGGCTTGTGTTACCACCGGCGTCGATGCCAAACCCTATGCGCGCCGTCACCGAAAATTCCTTCCGCGCGTCATCGTATAGCTGATTGTCGATCGTGACCACACTCTTTCGCCAGCACTCCACTATCTCCCTCACATCCTCCATAGTCAGCTGCTCAACCCCTTTTCCCCACCAGGAGCGGAAATGCTCAGCCACCCACGTCCATTCCATGTCGTAATAGCTCTCCTGAAGACTGCGGATCCTCTCAGCCACCGCCTCAAGCGACGGCAGCGTTCCGTCCACAATCTCACGGCTCATGCGCTTCACCTCACCCTTCGGGGCGAACATGCCGCAGAGATCGAGCCACTCGCCGCATCCTGCCTCGCACGTGGGTTTAAGCAGACGGCGCACGTCCTCGTCACTCTCGATCACGGCAGCCTCCAGACGCTTGATCACCGAGTTGCCCATAAACTTGTTGATGGCATTGCGGTAATAGTCACGTCCTTTGCGAAGAGCACGGGCACTCATCGTCAGCCCCTGATAGCTGTAGGACGATGACGTGGCTCCCGAAGTCGCCTCGATGGCATCGAGCAGTGCCACACCGTCCATCATGCGGCTCACCGTGTAAGGGCTCAGCAGGTTGAAATTGATCATGTCCAGACGGTCCGGATCGCGGCGTCGGTCGCGTTTGGGCCATTTCTGAGCGTCACGGATAGTCCCGACGCTCTTGAGGTTGACACCCGGCACTATATGGCTGTCGCCCGCCGACTCTATCAGATAGCTGAATGGCAGACGCGACGTGTCGGGATGACTCACGTGGCGACCCATCACAAGCGAGAAGGCTCCGATGCGCGCGGGCCATAATATATATGAGTCGCTTGTCGTCTTCGATCCGCGCTCTATCACGCCCTGATGGATCGGACCGAGCTTGTACATGTGATTGCTCTGGTTGGAGCCGGATCCGGCGTTGAGAAACGAGAACATCCCGGCAATGAGCAGCGACGACTTGTGCATCGTGACAGTGTAAGGACCTCCGAACACCGCGCATCCCTCGCCATTCTCACAGGCGCAGTTGGCGAAAAACAGCGAATCGTGGGCGGAGAAGAGACGCGTCAGATGCGACGCCTGCCCCACAAACGTGTGAAGCAGCACGGCGCCGTCGTCCACCTTAGCCCCCGAAGCCAGAATGAAATCGGTGGCGATGACATTGGTGCCGACATGCACCGGATCCTGCTCGGACGAGGCAAGAGTGCCGTTGGTGAGCTTTGAAGCTCCGTCCACCACGGCATAGTCCCCGATATTGACATCGGTGATTGTGCCGGAGTTGACCACCCGGCAGAATCGACCGCAACGCCCGCGCGGCGAGCGTCGGCTGTCGCTCCACTCGTCTATCATGGCAGTAAGCCGACCGACGAGCGCCGGCTCGTGGCGGTACATCGCCACGAGATAAGCTATCTGAGCCGACAGGCGCTCATAGATGGGAACTTCGCGGCCGCCCACCTCATTGAGCACCGACACCCGAGTCCCGTTGCCGAAAGCCGATGTACCCGTTGATGTCAGGCAATCCACATTCTGGATATAAGCCCCGTCGGCAATATCGTAATTAGCTATGTAGTTGGCGATCCTGCCGATATACACGTCATCCCCGACGCTTACGTTATGCAGTCGCGCCTGCGATATGCCCGACTGGATGGTGATTCCGCCAGTGAGTGTATGCACGCCAGAAGTCGTGCCCAGACGGATGTCACCGCTGAAAGCCACATCATGATAATTGGCGGATGAGAAAGGGGTCTTTACCTGTACGGAATTCCAGTTATCGGAAGTGCAGCCCTGTTGCTCCAGACGTCCGATTTCGTCGAGCGTGAGCCCACGGAAAGTGTTTTGCATAAGTTGATAATGATTTTTATTTGTTAGACTTTCGCGCAAAATTACTAATTTTGCAACACATATTCAACATATTCACGACATTCAGTCGCAAAATCAGTCAAAAAAAATAAGCCGGTCATGCAGCAAATCGTTCTTTTCGATGTCGACGACAATCGTCTCGACCTCCTTCCCCTCACCTTCACCCGCCCCGTCTCCGCCATCCGCGTAGGCATCCTCACTATCCGCGAGAAATGGGAACGCCGCCTTCCCGGCACCTACTTCGATCAGACCGCCCCATATCTTCAGGTAAAATTCCCTGCACCGGTGCTGGAGCCTGCCGATGGCGGAGTCCTTGCCATCGCCTCCCATCTCATCCCCACCGACGATCTTATAGAGGCTATCGCACTTCTCCCTCTCGGATCGCGACTGACCTCCTCCGGACGCCTCCTCGCCTACCGTGCCCCTCGGCTTCTTCCCCCCGACCGGATCGCCGGGCTTACCGAGATTGACTACCCCGACACCCCCATAGCCATCCTCTCCCTCCCCGACATATTCCTTATCAACGGAGCACAGATCGAGGCAGATTTCGAGCTGATAACACGCGGCTGTCAGTCGCTTCCCCTCTCCCCCTCCTGCACCGTCATCGGCGATCCCTCCCGCATCTTCATCGAAGAGGGCGCACAGATCGAAGGCGCCATCCTCAACACACGAGGAGGCGACATCTACATCGGGAAGGATGCTGAAGTGATGGAAGGCTCAATCATCCGCGCCCCCTTCGCCATGTGCTCCCACTCTGTCGTCAACATGGGCACGAAGATTTATCCCGACACCACGCTCGGCCCGTGGTGCAAGGTCGGCGGCGAGCTCAACAACGTGGTGATGATCGGCTACAGTAACAAGGCTCACGACGGATTTCTCGGCAACGCCGTGATCGGCGAATGGTGCAACCTCGGCGCCGGATGCGTGGCGTCGAATCTTAAGAACGACTACACCCCGATCCGCCTCTGGAACTACCGCACCCGCCACTTCGCCAAGACCGGACTCCAGTTCTGCGGCTTAATAATGGGCGACCACTCGAAAGCCGGCATCAACACCATGTTTAACACAGCCACCGTGGTGGCTGTAGGCTGCAACATCCACGGCGCCGGATTCCCGCGCAATTTCATCCCCTCCTTCAGCGAGGGTGGAAGCGCCGGATTCAACAACGTATCGCTCCCGAAATTCTTCGACATCGCCCGCCGCGTGATGGCGCGGCGCCACATGCAGCTCACCGAAGCCGACGAAGCCATCTACCACCACATCTTCGACTTCGCCGAGGACTTCAAATAATAGGATTTCTTTCTGGGAATTTTGTCAGCGGCGACGGCGACGATAGAGCCACTGCCGTAGCTTCGACCATATCGGCGATGGTGCCATACCTAAGTCGACGGCAAGAGGATCCGCAAACGACTGCATCTGCATGTCAGCCTCCATCTGCTCCGGATACACCACCAGCAGATTATTGTTGGCATAATATCGCTGCATGAACGACGGCAACTCCGCCATGTCCGGCGAGTAGCTCACGGTGTTGGGGCGCGCTGACACCCACACAAACAGATCATCCTCCCCCACCTCGCGCGACAGCAGCACAAAATCATCATGGTCGCGCATCTCCTTATATTCCGCCCTTACGGCAAACTGACCGCGCTTAAGCACACCCGCTATCAGCCCGTGCACATCGGGGTGCCCGCAGAACGTCACGCGGCATCCGAGTTGTTGCCCGAGGCTCCCTATAGCCCTGACCCATCTGCCGAATCCCGATTCATATTGGGCATTCTGAGGCACAGTGACAATGATGCGGGCAACAGTGTTCACAGGGATGTAGCATCGCATCAGCACGAGCATACGCGACGTTGCCGTCAGCAACTGCTCGATTTTTGGGCCGAGGAAACTGTCGATCACCGTCGTCTTGCGATGCATTCCCATCACAAGGGCATCGATGTCACGCTCCTCGATCACATTGAGCACTCCCGTCACGGTATTGATGTCAAACCGCTCTATCGGGGTGATGTCCACGTCAACAGCCACAGCCGCCTCCCGCGCCAGATTCAGCGAATTGCGCCCGATGGCACGCGACTGATGAGTGTTGTCATTGCGCACGTGAAGCGCATAAAAGTTGTTGGCGCCCCTCCCGCGTCCCTTCATGTCGCTCATCAGTATCGCCAGATCCACGAGCGACTGCGCCGTAATTGGATTAGTCACCGGAATCAGCACGTTTGAAGCATGGCGGCGCGGATCATTCGTCTCGTCCGCGGCATCGTCAAGCATCAGCATCTTAAGCTTCGAGGCAGCCGACGTGGTGACGATCGGGGCGATGGCACAAGTGATGAGGATGACAAGCACCGTGGCGTTGAGCACAGTAGCATCAAGCATCCGGCTTCCGTCGGGACGAGTCATGTTGTAGCCGATTGTCACCACGGCAAGCGCCACTGCCGTGTGCGCCGTGGTCAGTCCGAACATCACCCTGCGTGCCGCGCCCGGCATCCTGTAGATCAACGCAGCCACCCACGCCGGCATCCACTTGCTGACGAGCGCCACGCCGAGCATTATCCCCGCCACGATCAGTGTGCCCCTGTTGGCAATCACGTGGAGATTGATCATCATGCCCACGCCGATAAGGAAGTACGGGATGAAAATGGCATTCCCCACGAATTCAATGCGGCTCATGAGCGGCGAGGCACTCGGCACGAAACGGTTGAGCACAAGCCCCGCGAGGAAAGCGCCCAGCACTCCTTCAAGCTGGATCGAACTTGCTATCCAAGCCGACAGAAGCACCATGGCAAGGATAAACACGTACTGTGTCACAGCGTCGCTGTAACGCTTCATGAACCAGCGCGTCACCCGGGGATACACGAGGATTACGCCCCCGCAGTACACTGCCACCCGAAGTCCGAGCTTACCGAGCTCCGAGAGCCTGAACTCCCCTATCTGATAGATATTGACACTGATGGCAAGCACGATAAGCGCGCCCACCACAGCGAAGATTGTTCCGACTATCGACATCAGCACGGCGGGGGATTTCGTGATGCCGTATCTGCCCACAATCGGATAGGAAATAAGCGTGTGCGACGCAAACATCGAGCCGAGAAGAGTCGACGTCAGCATGTCGAGATGAAGCACCTGCGAGCTTACCCAGAATCCAAGAGCCATCGGGACCGCAAACGTCAGCACCCCGAACGTCATGCCGCGACGCAGATTCAGCTTCAGGTGGTACATGTCAATTTCAAGTCCCGCCAGAAACATCAGGTAGAGCAGACCCACCTGACCGAATATCTCGAAACTCGAATCGTTGGCGATAATGTTTAGCCCGTAGGGACCCACAATCACGCCCGCTACGATCATCCCCACGATGTGGGGGATACGGAGGCGGTTGAGAAGCACCGGCGCGAGCAGTATGATGGCAAGCACCACGAAGAAAATCGTGATGGGTCCGGTGGCAAGCGGCTGCTGCCGGCTCAAGAACTGCGCGATGGTGCCCGTAATCATTTTCAGCGGGGATTGTCGAGGATGTACTGTGCGATCTGCACGGCGTTGAGGGCGGCGCCCTTCTTTATCTGGTCGCCCACCACCCAGAACGACAGACCGCAGTCATCGGCGAGATCCTTTCTGATTCTCCCCACGTACACCGGGTCCTTGCCTGCCACATCCAGAGGCATCGGGTAGACCTTCTCAGCGGGATTGTCGAGCACCACCACTCCCTTTGCAGCTTCAAATGCCGCGCGTGCCTCTTCCACGCTGACCGGACGCGCCGTCTCCACCCAGATCGCTTCCGAATGAGCGCGCATCACCGGCACACGCACACACATCGCGCTCACCTTGATCTCGGGAGCGTGCATGATCTTGCGCGTCTCGTTGAACATCTTCATCTCCTCCTTCGTGTATCCGTTGTCCTGAAACACGTCGATGTGAGGAATGAGGTTGTAGGCAAGCTGATAGGCGAATTTCTCCACCGTCGGCTCTTCTCCTGCCACGATCTGTGCCTGCTGCTTCACCAGCTCGTCCATGCCCGACGCCCCGGCTCCGCTCGCCGCCTGATAAGTGGCTACATGCACACGGCTGATGGGCGAAAGGTCATTGATAGGCTTAAGCGCCACCACCATCTGTATCGTAGTGCAATTGGGATTGGCTATGATGCGGCGGGGGGCATCGAAGGCATCCTCGCCATTCACCTCCGGCACCACGAGAGGCACGTCGCCATCCATGCGGAAGCAGCTCGAATTATCGATCATGAGGGCTCCGCCTGAAGTTATCACGTCGGCATAGTCACGCGAAGTCCCGGCTCCTGCCGACGTAAACGCGAAGTCCACATCCCTGAAGTCGGCGGCTGACTCGCGCGTCAGCTCCTTCACCGTTATGTCCTTGTCGCGGAAGCGGTAGCTTCGTCCCGCCGAACGGCTCGAACCGAACAGCAGAAGCTGGTCGATCGGAAAATTCTGCTCGTCGAGCACTCGGAGAAATTCCTGTCCAACGGCGCCGCTTGCGCCTACAATTGCTACTTTCATCTGTCTCGAAAAAAGGTTGAAATCGTGGTAATGATAATAATCGGTAGGAGATCGAGGGCATCGGGAGGACGCTTACCGCATCCCGTTCCGATATTATTAACGTTTTTTAATTTGATGGCTGATTAAACTTTCAGGCAGTTTTTGCGTCATATTGTTAGAAATAAAACAATAGCTCAAAAACACCTACACGCCATTCGCCCGGGCTTTATCGGGTGAGATGACTTCCCGCCGTGAGATCATTCAATGACGACGCACACGTGATGACCACTTCATTGACTCCGGCATCAATAGCCTTGAAGGAATTGTCGAGCTTCGGCAACATTCCTCCGGCAACCCGATTTTGGTCGCGCAGTTCCTTATAGGCTGCGCGATCAATGTGTTTTATCACCGTCGAATCATCATCGGCATCCAGCAGCACGCCGGCCTTTTCGAAGCAGAACACGAGTCTCACATCGAAATCAGCCGTCAGAGCCGATGCCACCTCACCAGCCATCGTATCGGCGTTGGTGTTGAGCATCGAGCACTTGCCGTCATGGGTTAGCGGAGCCACCACCGGCACCACGCCCGCCCTCAGCAGCCGGGCGAAGCCCTCGGTATCCACGCGCCTCACGTCACCCACATAGCCGTAGTCCACGCCGTCGCGGGGCGCTCGCCGCTCGCTGAGGATGAGATTCATGTCGGCGCCCGTCACTCCGAGAGCATTCACCCCCAGAGCCTGGAGCCGTGCCACCACGCGCTTGTTGACAAGCCCGCCGTAGACCATCGTCACCACTTCGAGCATTTCATTGTCGGTCACCCGGCGCCCATCGATCATCGTCGTCTGTATACCCAGACGCGTCGCGAGGGCTGTAGCCGACCTTCCTCCGCCGTGCACCAGGATCTTGCATCCCGGCAGCGCGGCGAAGTCGTTGATGAGGCGGTCGAGGCTTTCGGGTTGCTCAACTATCGCACCCCCCACCTTCACCACCGTAAGTTCAGGTCGTGTCGAATTGTACATTGTTTCGTATCGTTCAATTGTTTTCAGTACCTGCGAATTCCATCAGGTACGCCTTGATGAACCCGTCGAGATCGCCGTCCATCACGCCGCCCACGTCGCTTGTCTGATAGCCCGTACGGTGATCTTTCACTCGGCGGTCGTCAAAGACGTAGCTGCGGATCTGCGAGCCCCACTCGATTTTCATCTTTCCTGCCTCCACCTTTGCCTGTTCTTCGAGGCGGTGGTTCATCTCTTTCTCGTAGAGGATGGAACGGAGGTGACGCAGGGCATTCTCCTTGTTCTTGGGCTGGTCGCGGGTCTCGGTATTTTCAATCAGGATCTCTTCCTTTTCGCCGGTATAGGGATCGGTGAACTGATAGCGCAGGCGCACGCCCGATTCCACCTTATTCACGTTCTGACCGCCGGCGCCTCCGGAGCGGAATGTGTCCCACGACAGGAGCGCGGGTTCCACCTTCACCTCGATCGTATCGTCGACGAGGGGAGTGACGAACACCGATGCGAACGACGTCATGCGCTTACCCTGAGCATTGTATGGCGACACACGCACCAGACGATGCACGCCGTTCTCACTCTTCAGGTAGCCGTAGGCGAAGTCACCCTCCACATTGATGGTACACGACTTGATGCCCGCCTCATCACCTTCAAGGAGGTTGGCAACCGACGTCTTGTAGCCGTGAGCCTCGCACCAGCGCAGGTACATGCGCATCAGCATCGACGCCCAGTCCTGACTTTCAGTGCCGCCGGCTCCCGAATTGATTTTGAGCACCACTCCGAGCTTGTCCTCCTCGCGGCGCAGCATGTTGCGCAGCTCCAGAGCCTCGATTTTTGCAATCGCATCGGCATAGAGTGCATCGATTTCTGCCTCCTCGAGCAAGCCTTCCTTCAGGAAGTCAAACCCGTCCGAAAGCTCGTTGACCGCGCTTTCCACTTCGGCATAGCCGTCGATCCACTGCTGCAGATCCTTGATTTTCTTCATCTGAGCCTGCGCTTCCTTCGGATGTTCCCAGAAGTCGGGGACGTGGGTGCGCAGTTCTTCTTCTTCGACTTCTATTTTCTTGCTGTCGATGTCAAAGATACCTCCTTAACGCGAGCTTGCGTTCAACGGTCTCTTTTAATTGTTCCTGTGTAATCATTTCTGCTGATTAGTTGGGGTAACGGGGTTAATGACTGTTTGTTGATAATTGGGTGCAAAATTAATGAAAATTTTGCACATTACCCCCATTCCTGCGGCTTAATGTCAATATTTGCAGTCAATCTGCATCAATTGAATCATTCCGTCTTTCACTCCGAGTATCTTGCGAAGGCTTTGGCAAGGCGCGTGTGGTAGCCCCGTCGGCTGTAGGCAGGTCCGTTGTAGAGGCGGGCAAACTTCGCCCAGTCATGACGGCGGATGCTCTCCACCATCCCTCCGTTTTCCAGAAATGCGGCGAACAGCTCAAGCTGATCACGCTCCGAGCGGCTCATCCTCGCCTCGAAGTCCTCGATGGACTCAGTGCCGCATCTCTTCCAGTTGAATCCACCGATCTGAAACATTCCCCAGAACGTCCCCAGCACCGCCACATCCTTGTCGATCTCGCGGGCAGCCGCCAGCCGGGCGTGCTGTGCCGCCTGTTGCGATCCGTAGCGGGCGATAGCCGGACGGTTGAACACCACCGCATGGCTGTTCCGATAGGCAGAAAGGTTGATTCCGCGCCGTGAGGCGAAGCGCTGAAACATCGTAAGGTCAAAATTGATTATCGGCTTCTCATCGGCGCCGAATCCTCTCATCGCCCTTCCGGCTTCTATCTCCACCACAGCCTTTATCGCAGCCACGTCCACTCCGAGCCTGTCTGCCACCTCTCGATAATCCTCATCGGTCAGACGCGTCGACGGATTCCGTTGCAGCCTGTCAAGACCGGTACGGTGGAATATCGAGTCGATCGTATGCTCAAGAGCCATCAGCGTCACGTCAATGGTATCGTGCTTCACCTCCTTTATGTCACGGCGCACGAGCGAGTCCACCGCGAGCTGCGCGTGCAGTCCGTGGCTGGCTGACATCAGGGTGGTCACCGCTAACATATATTTGAGGATACGCCTCATTGGGCTTGGCAAAATGTGATGGATTAGTATTTAGATAAGGTAGGCGGTTCTCACAACCGCTTTCCCTCTTCATGTTGATTAGACGCGGCAAAGTTAGTGCTTTATCCCCTAATCTCCATCATTTTCATTCCCGAATCTCCTGATTTTTAACAAGATTTGGCAAGTTCAACACTTTTCTCAGCCCAATCCCGCCTGTTTTCACCGCAATAATTAAAGAAGAAGTGCCGCGTCCGATATCGGGCACAGCACCTCTTCATATCTTAGTCTCGACACTCGGATCAGAGCACACCCGAGAGATTGTAGTTGGCAAATTCAAGGTCGGCGGCAGCCTTCTGGGCAAGCGAACTGTCGAGTTTCACTGCCTTGCGGAGGTTGGAGCTTACCATGTTGTCATTGGCGGTGCGGGCTCCCAGCACAGCCATCAGATAGTAAGTCGTGGCATCCGGGTTGGGAATTCCGGCGAGAGTCGACTTGGCTTTTGCATAGTCCTTGGTGAGGATCTGCGCGAGAGCGGCATTGTTGGTGCGGGAATCGCCGAAGGCACGTGCGGCGGCGGCATTGTCACCCTGCATCAGATAGGAAGTGCCGAGAGCCTCGTTGAGTTCGGGGACACCGGCGGCGCTGCCGAACTTCTGATTGGCGGCGCGGTAATCCTTGTTGATCAGCGAGATCAGTCCGAGGTTCATCTGAGGTTCGGGAGCCGACGAGTTGACGCGGGCTGCCTGTGCGAAGCTCGACTTGGCGGCATCGAAGTCACCGGCGATGTACTGAGCCATACCCAGGTCATTCATTGCACGGTAGTCGTCGGGATAGATACTGGCGGCGGCATTGTAGATCTTGATCTTCTCATCATTGTTGTCGGTGAGCGTAGCGCAGTAGAGAAGCTCGTCGATAGTGAGCGTGCGGGGATTGTTCTCGAAGGCTGCCTTGATTTCCTCATCGCTCTTGCCGATGGTGTTGATCGTGGCGGTGATTCGGGAGTAACGGAGCTGAGGCAGGATGTCGTCGGCAAGCTGGTCGAACACCGACGAGAGATTACGGATTTCACGCTCGCGCTGCTCCGGATCCTTGTACATTGACAGTACGCTGAGAATCAGATCCTTGTCCTGGATATTGCTGGCGGCCACAAGCTTCTGGAAGCCCTCCCAGTCCTCGGGGGTGAACTGTGCGGTCAGTTCGCCGAACGAGATCTTGTTGCTCGCGAGCTGCTTGTTGAGATAAGCCGTGGTGTTTTTCTCACGCTGCTCGGCGAGGCGGGTGTTGAGATCAAGTCCGCCGTCGGGCGAAGCGTACGAACTGATGTTGATTTCCTCGATGGTCTGGTTGGCAGCCTCGTTGGCGCTCGACAGGTCACGGTTGAAGCGGGTCATCTCGCCTTTCTTCAGCTCGCCGTCGCGGATGTTAGCCTGATTGATGAGGAACTTGATATCGGCGGCATACTTCTCCTTGATTATGCGCTGGAACTTGTCGGCGGCGAGTGCCGGATTCACGCTCTCTGCCGATGCCATGGCGGCGGTGGCGATCACGCCGTTAGCCACCGTCACGCGCGGAAGCTGGTACTGCTTGCTGCCCTGGGTCACGTTGAATGCCAACTGGAGAGTCGAACTCAGCATCTCAGGCTGATAGACGTACATCACCGGAATCGTGACTGCGCCTCCGTAATCGTAGCTTACCACGGGATTGTTGCCGCGCACCTTCTCGCCCTGGAATGAATAGGGCTGTGATGCCGTTTCGCCTGCTGCGTACACCAGATAGGGGGTCACGGTCACCTGCGCGTTCTTCTGGAAGAACTTCGCGGGAATATTGGCGGTCACCGTTGCCGGCACCTTGTCTCCCACCACCTCAAGTGGATTGGGATTGACGCTGAAATAGTCGGGGCTGAACTGTCCCAGCTTCTTGCTGCAGCCGGTGAGCATCAGCGTGGCGCCTACGCTCAGGGCGAGTGTTGACTTGAAATTCATTGTTGTCTTGTTTTATTGTTTTTGGTAGTTATTTCTTGAGGTTGGCGACCTTGGTGAGGACGAGCTTGAGCTGCTCCCAGAATTTTTCAACTGCCGGAATATTCATGCGCTCGCTCGGAGAATGCACGCCCTGGAGCGTCGGTCCGAACGACACCATGTCAAGATCCGGATATACCGATTTGAACAGTCCGCACTCCAGTCCGGCGTGAATAGCCTTGATGGCGGGACGGATGCCGTAGAGTTCCTCGTATGCGTCGCTGGCTATCTTCATTATCGGGGAGTCGAGGTTGGGAGCCCAGCCCGGATAACCGTCGCCGTGAGTGACCTGCGCACCTGCGAGCTTGAACACGGCTTCCACCTGATGGGCTATGTCCCATTTGCGCGACTCCACTGAGCTGCGCTGGCTGGTGGTCACAAGGATTTCTCCCTCCTTAGGCATCTTCACGGATGCGAGATTGGTCGACGTCTCTACCAGACCTTCCAGGTCACGGCTCATCGAGATGACGCCGTGAGGTGCGCAGTAGAGAGCGGTGATCACGTTGAGCGAAGTCGTTGAGTCGATGCAGTAGGCGGGAGCGTCCTCGCTCGTCAGGTCGAGCTTAAGGGTTGTCTCCAGTCCGGCATATTCGTTCTCGATCTCAGCCACATATTGGTTGAAAGCCACCATCACATCCTCCTTCTTCGAAGTGTGCACGCCGAAGATGGCGTGAGCGGCGCGGGGGATGGCGTTGCGCAGATTGCCACCATCGATCTCGGCAAGCGAGATCTCGTGCTTCTGGGCGATGCGCCACACGAAACGCGCCACGAGCTTGTTGGCGTTGGCATGACCCAGATGGATGTCGCCGCCCGAGTGACCGCCCAGACCGTCACGTACGTCGATCTTGAAGTAATGGAAGTCGGTCGGAGCCACCGAACGGTGGTAGTTGAAGGTGCAGGTGGTGTCCACGCCGCCGGCGCAGCCCACGAACACTTCCGCATCATCCTCCGAGTCAAGGTTGATCAGGATCTTGCCCGTGATCATGTCCTTGCCGAGTCCGAACGCGCCCGTCATGCCTGTCTCCTCGTCCACCGTGAAGAGGGCTTCGATCGGACCGTGCACCAGATCGGGATCGATCAGCGCTGCCAGCGATGCTGCCACGCCTATGCCGTTGTCGGCGCCAAGCGTCGTTCCGTCGGCTTTCACCCAGTCGCCGTCCACTATTGTCTTGATAGGAGTGTTTTCGAAATCGAAATTCTTGTCATTGCTCTCGCACACCATGTCCATGTGACCCTGCAGGATCACCGTCGGAGCATCCTCATGACCCGGAGTGGCGGGTTTGCTGATCACTACGTTGCCTACCTCGTCCGTCTTGGCGGCAAGGTTGTGTTTGGCTGCGAAGTCAAGCAGGTACTGGCGGATTTTTGCCTCTTTTTTCGAGGGGCGCGGCACTTTGGTGATCTCGTCGAAGATTCCAAAGACGATTGCGGGTTTCAGGTCTTTTACTTCCATTTGTTATTCGTTATTTTGTTGTTTAATTGTCAAATAAGTTTACACGATGAAAATTTTTGTTAAATTTATCATTTCTGTGGCACTAAGTTACAAAAATAAATTTATAAACCGCAAATAATTTAAGTAACTTTCCTATATTTGCACTGCAAAACGAAACGAAGCCGATGAAATTAGTCCTGCTTTCAGTGTTATTAGTGGCAGTCGCGGTCCTTCTCCTTGGGGTCAGAGTCTTCTTCGTGAAGGGCGGACGATTCCCCTCGACCCACGTCCACGATAATCCGGCTTTGCGCCGCAAAGGCATATCTTGTGCTTCCGGCGCTCATCATGCTTCTCGTCGCGATGCGGCTTCTGAAAAATAAAAATCAATCTTATTTCAATAACTCATCGTAAAAATGAAGAAAAATCTACTCGCTGTCGGCGTAATGGCTCTGATGCTCGCTGCATCCTCTTGCTCCGGCAATAATGCCGCCAACAATTCACAGGCAGCCGAGAACAACTCTACCGCTGCTGCAGGCAGCGATTTCGCCACCACTACCAACATCCGCTACGTCGACCTCGATTCTATCGGCGAGCACTACAATCTCGCCAAAGAAATTCAGGAATTCTCAATCCGCACCTACGGCGAGCTCGATCAGGCTCAGCGCACCAAGTCAGCCGAGATCCAGAAGTTCGGCACTGCAATCCAGGAAAAGATGCAGAACAACGGCTACCTCTCCGAGGCAAGCTACAACGCCGACATGCAGAAGTTCAACAAGATGCAGGCTGACGCCCAGAACGCCCTCGCCACTCTCCAGCGCAAGGCTGAGCAGGAACTTCTCGTGAAGAACCAGCAGCTCAACGATTCCATCCAGTCCTTCATCACCGACTACAACAAGTCAAAGCACTACGACGCTATCCTCTACAAGGCTGCCGGAGTCTACTTCAACCCCGCTCTCGACATCACCGCCGAAGTGATCGAAGGTCTCAACAAGCGCTATCCCGCCCCCGCCAAGTAAGAAAATCCCTCTGAGGATCTACCGATAAGAAATAAAGGCGATGTGTCCCCTCCGACGCATCGCCTTTTTTCAGACGTGCCGCTATCACTGCACCCACCCTGTGGTGCTGTCAGAGTGGCACGGATGTTAGGAGGATGCGCCTGAGGGCGAAAGGAGCGTACAAATAGTACGTGACTGAGACCGAAAGAGCACCGACACCACAGACGTGCCGCTATCACTGCACCACCGGTGCTGTGACTTGTTCGATCAGACCCGTCTCAGGATACCACACAAACCCCCTGATACCCTCATAGCCCATGGCAGCGAGCTGCTTCATGTAGCCCCGCACCTGACCATGATATTCGCTTCGCTGTTCGCCGAATTTATAATCGATTATGTCGATGAAACCGTCGGCAGTCCACACCACACGGTCAGGGTGACGCTTTTTCTCGTCATCAAGCAGTATGGTTGACTCATTGAGTGCACGGCGATACCCCTCGAACCATCTGTCCACCCTCTTGTCATTGATGCCGCGCTCCAGAATCGTCAATGCCTCCCGGCGCTGATCTTCAGCAAGACCCTCGTCATAGCTGACACGTCTGACAGCACGGTCTATGTCACTGCGGTGACGCACCATGCTCATCATCTCATGAAGCAGCGTACCGCGGTCGCGCGGATCCTTCCAGTCGAGCATCTCCATCCCGCGGATCGCCACAGTCTCCAGCAGGTTTGTCTCTATCGTATTCCTGAAGGGGCTCATCTTTTCAGGCTTGGCACTCGGTTCGCCATCCTTCGCAGCCGGCTTTGTCGGCTCGCCGTAAGTCAGCACGGACTCGCATCCTTCCATCCCGGCATCACACCCGTCGCTTTCGGCGAGTGCGGCAAGAGCCTCCATCACGCCCTCACGCTCCTCCCCTCCGATTTCCCTTAGTCGCGGAGTTGTCAGACCGCTCACTGCCGAGGCAATCTCTCCGCCGATAAGCCCGTCACCATCCTTGTAGGTGACGATCAGTTCGCGTCCGGCGCGGGTGAAAGCCACGTACGCCAGATTCACGTTGTCCACCATCTGCTTCTTCTCGTACTCCCTTATCTGCTCGCTGAATTCGGGGAAATCCTCCAGTGTCCTGACATTTTCGAGCGGGAGATAATCCGGCACTATTTCTTCGTCAAAACCCTCCAGTCTTCCAAGCCCGTACCAGTCATAGCTACGCTTGAACGGCGTGCTGTATTCCACCATTTCAAATCCGAGCATCGGCACGTGCACGCAGTCAAATTCAAGTCCCTTGCTCTTGTGAATCGTCATCACCGATATGGCGTCAATGCCCTCCGGTGCCACGATCGGCGATTGCGCTCCCGTCTCGTCCCACCAGTCCAGAAATCCCTGCAGGTCCGATCCACCACGCTCCATGTACCCCACCACCAGATCCAGAAACGCCGCTATGTAGCTGCCGTCAGCTTCGGCTGTACGTTCATCCACGGCTTCGTTGATCACAGCCTCCACTATCCGCTCAAGGTTAGTGGCTCGCAGCGACAGCAGAGCCTCGTCGGTCATGCGGCTCCTTCCGGCTTCGTTTCCTCCGTCGGCGTTGGCTTTGGCTGCAATCTCATCTTCCATCTCCTCAAGCGCGCGGTGCAGAGCCCCGGCAGCATCCTCCGGAGTCGCCATCAGCCGGTTATGGAAACTGTTGATGAGTCGCTGCACGTCCGAGCGCGCCTTGCGCGGGCGGCTCACTCGCCCGTGGTCATCCACCGTATGCGGTGCCACGAGCAGGCGAAGCCTCGACACTACCAGGCGGATAAACGGCGATTCACCCACTTTCAGCGACTCCGCCGACATCACTTCCGCCTTTGGCAGATCGCCCCATTCCTCCGGATTCTCCATTGCGCTCAGCAAGTACCTTATCACCTCCGATCCCTCGTCGCGCGTGCGCACAAGCACCGCTATGTCCGACGGGCGGTAGCCCGCTCTGAGCTGACGCTTGATGTGGAAGAGCATCGTCGCAAGCCCGGTCTCCCTGAATTCATCCTTTTTCATGTCCTCCCCTACGCTGTAGAGCTTCACATATCCCCTTTCATCCGCATGTTTTGGCGATATGCCCTGCGCCACATTTCCGTAAGTCGACTCCAGCCCCATGTTGGCTGCCATCGACATGAACAGCGAATTGTTGAAGCGTATCACCTCGGGAGCGCTTCGCCAGTTGATGTTTTCGCTCAGACTGCTGCCACGCTCCTTCACCGCCATCGCCCTGCCGCGGATTTCGCTTCCCACGCGGTGATTGATCAGATCCGGATCACTGTTGCGGAACCGGTAGATACACTGCTTTTCGTCGCCGATAATCAGGTCATCCTCGTTCTGGGCGAGACTTTCGAGCAGAAGCGGACGCAGATTCTTCCATTGGATCATTGACGTGTCCTGGAATTCGTCGATCAGAAAATGCCTTAGTCTCGTCCCCAGACGCTCGTAGACGAACGGCGTGTCATCCTCATTGATTATCTTGTCGAGAAAGTCGCCGGTGTCACTCAGCAGCACAAGGTTATGCTCGCGGCAATATTGCGACGCATGGCGCAGCATCTCCCCGAACAGTCCGAGATGAAAGAGCTGCGAGCGGATGAATTTGTAGAATCTGAATCGGTTTATGGCGGAAGCGGTGCGGCAGTAGATCGTCATGATCTCCCCGATCTCCTCGTCGGAGCAGCTTTCGTTCGCCCACTTGTTGAAGAGTTTGTCGGGTTCCTTCGTAGCCAGTTCCTGCACGTCGGTAAGCTTCTTTATTTCCCCCTCCGCCCATTTCTTCCATAGCTTCGGATAGTTCACCTTCACAGCCGGAGTCTTCCCCTTTGTCGGCAGCGAGTCGCTCAGTCTCAGCAATTCTTCACCACCCTTTTTCACGGCGTTCTCCAATTTCCCTATTGCCTCGGCGAGCTTGCCGTCAAAGCGGTCGAGCTTATCGGGATTGGCGGCATATTCGCGGATTTTGCCGTCGTTTAGCCGGAAGTTTTCATTGAGGAATCCCGCCAGACGCCTGGTAAGCCCCGTAAAGAGCATCGACGTGCGGTTGAAGATGTTGAATGACTGTCCCTCCTCAAGCTGGCGCGACATGAAGGAATAAAGCCACTCCTTCAGTCGGCTCACGTGGTTGCGGTGCGTCTCGTCCCCCCTCTTGAAGAGCAGCGACACGTCGTTGATCGAGTCAAGCATATCATTCACGCCTTGCGCCACAACCTCCTCGTCATTCACCGCCACCTCGTAGTTGGTCGGAAGTTCGAGCTCGCGGGCGAAAGTGCGTAGTACGTTCTGGAAGAAGGCGTCGATTGTCGACACGTTGAAGTCCTGGAAGTCAAAGAGAAGCGAGTACAGAGCCCTGCGGGCAGCTTTTTCCAGATCACCTTCCGTGCATCCGAAGAGGCTGGTCAGCGTGCCTATGTAGTTGCTTTTCTTCACCGCCCCGTTCTTCTCCCTGTGCAGTCCCATCCCGGCAAGCGTGGCGAGCTCGTCGATGATGCGGCGCTTCATCTCGTCGGTTGCTTTGTTGGTGAAGGTGATGGCAAGTATCGCACCATGCCGTCCCGTGCGGCTTTTTGTAGTGTCGGCGAGCACGTAGCGCGGTGTTGAGTCGTCGGTTTCTGTCGTGTCGGTGATTTTGCGCCCGAGCAGATGTATGAGGTACTGCAGGGTGAGGTTGTACGTCTTTCCTGATCCGGCGGACGCCTTGTAGATTGTCAGCATTTCTCTTGATTGGTCTATGAGGATTCGGAATAGGTGGCTCGGTCAGATCTGGCGCGCCTTGTAGCCCTTCGCCTTCAGCCAGTCGAGCGCCTGAGCCCTGACATCGCCCTGAAGCAGGATTTCTCCCCCGCGCGCACTCCCCCCTATTCCCAGCCTGCGCTTCATCTGGGAGGCTATTTCCTCCACCTCCTCGTCCGGGAGTTCCCAGCCTGCCACTATGGTTGCCGTCTTTCCTTTGCGCCCTTTTTTGTCGAGCATCACGTCAAGCCGTCCTTTCTGACTCGGATTCTCGGGTTCGGCGGGTGTCGGATCCTCCCCCTCGGGCAGATCGGGATTCGCCGCCAGAAAGTTCTGCAGCGAGTCCTGCCACGATGTAGTGCCCGGTTTCTTATCTTTGCCGCTCATGTCTGCTTTTGTTTGAGGTTAGCGACGTCCGTGCTCATGCGGGATTGATTCGGAAATCATCGACTCGATGAAGCGGGCGGGGAGGGAATCCGGCTCCTCCTCAGCCTCCGATGCCGGGGCTTCGAGCGATTGTTGCAGCGACATCAGCAGCGCGGCATGGCTGTCATGATCAGCCGGGAGCGCGGCAAGATAGCGCAGCGTCGAGTCGCGGTCCACCAGCAGCGAGAGCTGGAGGCAACGGGTGGCTGCACCCACGTTTTCATCGGTGTCGGCATGATCCGAGATGGTCATGTACTGGAGTGCGAGGCGGCACAGGTCATCCACAGTGGCGCGGCTCACTTGGGTAGTGTCGGCGAGAACCTTGTAGGCTTCATCGCAGTAAGTGCGTGCAGCCTGATAGTCTGCGGAATTCAGCGCCACGTCAGCGGCATCAAGATTGCCGCGCGCAGCTTCCCGGCTGTCGCAGCCCGTCAGCGCCGCCACTGTCAGGATAGCCGCTATGAATCGGAAGAGAATATTATTTATCATCATGACTACAAATTTAGCTCTTTTATCCCCATTCTCCAAGTCTCCTGCTACAAAAATTTATCCACGTTCGTCGGTTGCCGCCTCCTGATTCATGCCCGGCGGCTGCCACTCTTTTTGCCGATTTTAACTTTTATTACCAAATTGTCACTTAAACCTTGCAAATTTTCCCAAGTCTTTATTTACGTCAGTCGTTTCCCACGGCGTCCACCCGATCCCCTCGCTCTCCCCTCCCCCCACGAGTTTCCAATATCACATTATAGTTTTTTATTCTTCCCCAATGTCATCCTCTTCAATCCAAAGGATTTTTATTTCGCTCGCGGTTGTCATGCTGACAGCGCTCGGCTCCGCCGCCTACACCATCAAGGGATCCGTCACCGACACAGCGGGCGACCCACTGCCTGATGCCACCGTGCGCATCCTCTCCGCCCGCGACAGCTCGTTTGTCAAGGGCGCTCCTGCCGATGCCGACGGCAAGTTCTCTTTCTCCGGCTTCAACAGCGGTAAGTACATCGTCGAAGCCACCTACATCGGCTACAACAAGACGTTCACCGACGTCACCGTCGGCAAGTCCGACCCTTCCCCTGTTGTCATCAAAATGTCCGATTCCTCGATCCAGCTCAAGGAGACGACTGTTGTTGCCGTCAAGACCCCCATCAAGGTCATGGAGGACACCGTGGAGTACAACGCCGACTCCTATAAGACTCAGCCCAATGCCGTGGTTGAGGATCTCCTGAAGCGACTCCCGGGAGTCGAGGTTGGCTCCGACGGCAAGATCACCGCCAATGGCAAGGAAGTCACCAAGATTCTTGTCGACGGAAAGGAATTTTTCAGCGACGATCCTAAGGTTGCATCAAAGCAGCTCCCCGTCAACATGGTCGACAAGCTTCAGGTGGTCGACCGCAAGAGCGACATGGCGCGCATCACTGGCGTTGAGGACGGCGAGGAAGAGACCGTGATCAACCTCACCGTCAAGCGTGGCATGAACAACGGCTGGTTTGGAACGGTCGAGGCAGGCTATGGTACCGACGACCGCTATATGGGCAGTTTCAACATCAACCGTTTCTGGAACGGCAATCAGCTCACATTCCTCGGCAACGCCAACAACATCAACGAGCTCGGCTTCACCGACGGCAACGGTGCACGGTTCCGTCGTTTCGGCGGCGACCGCGGCATCAACAATTCCCAGTCGTTCGGCGTCAACTTCAACATCGGCAACGAAGAGATATTCCGTTTCGGCGGCAACGTGATCTACAGTCACACCGACCGCGACACCCGGTCGCGCCAGAATCGCCAGTACCTCTTCCCCGACTCCGCATCCTACTCCAATTCATCATCCCTCGCACGTGACAAGGGTCATAACGTCCGTGCCGACTTCCGAATCGAGTGGAAGCCCGACTCGTTCAACACTCTCGACTTCCGCCCCAACGTATCCGTCAACATCAACGACAGCTACAGCAACGCTGCCGACTCGCTCCGGGCACAGCTGCGCGACGGTTCGCTCAGCGACGTCAACCGCACCCACAACATCGGTCTCTCCCGCGGCAAGTCATTCGAGATGGGCGGACGCCTCATCTACAACCACAGCTTCCGCTCCCACCGTGGCAGATCCTTCTCGGTTTCCGCCAACTACTCCCTCTCCAACATCCGCGAGCGTGACCGCGCCTACTCGTTCAATAAGTTCTTCAACAACACCCTGGAGGACGACCTCGACATCTACGACCACTTCACCAACAACCACACCTGGAACAACAACGTCAACGCCCGATTCACATGGACCGAACCGCTCGGCAACGTCGCCAACGGTCGATTCCTCACCGTCGGCTACAACTTCCGGTTCCGCTGGAACAACGCCGATAAGCTCGTCTACGACGTCCCCGTCCTCGACGAAGCCCTATATCCCTCCCTCGCCTATCCCGGCGAATATCTTCCCGCCGACTATCTCTCCATGCAAGTCGACTCTCTATCCAACCGTTTCCGCAACGACTACTTCTCTCAGGACATCCGCATCGGATTGAAGCAGGTTCGCAAGAACTACACCATCGACGTCGGATTCTCATTCCTCCCCCAGCGCTCCAAGAGCGTCAACCTCATCAACTCCGCCAAGAGTATCCCCACGCGCAGCGTATTCAACTTCTCCCCCTACGCCCGCATGAACTTCAAGTTCTCCAAGACTCGCTCACTCAACGTCTTCTACAACGGACGCTCTTCCCAGCCATCGATGACTCAGTTGCAGCCCGTGGCTGACTACTCCAACCCCCTCAACGTCATTCAGGGTAACCCCGAGCTCGACCCCACGTTCTCCCACAACGTCAACATCCGCTTCCAGGATTTCAACATGATGTCGCAGCGCTCCATCATGTTGATGGCGAATGCATCCGTCACCCAGAACGCCATTATCTCCCACACATCCTACAATTCTCTCACCGGCGGTCGCTTCACCACCTACGAGAACGTCAACGGCGTATGGAACGCTATGGTGATGAACATGATTTCGCTCCCGTTCGGTAGCACCAAGCTGTGGTCGTTCAACAACTGGCTGTTTGCCAACGTCAATCAGAGCATCGGCTACAACAACGACGTGAAGAACACATCCCGGCAGCTCGGCGTCAACATCCGTCCCGGCATCGCATTCCGTCCTTCGGCTCTCGAGCTTGAAATCCGCCCCTTCTATTCCATAAACAAGACGTTCAACACCGTTAAGACCAACACCCCTGCTGCCATCCAGAGCTACGGAGCTTCATTCAACGGCACATGGTACGCTCCCCTCGGATTCGTACTTTCCACCGACCTCAACTACTCCAATGCCAAAGGCTACTCCGCAGGCTACAATCCCCGTGAATGGATGTGGAACGCTCAGCTATCCTACCAGTTCCTCCGCGGCCGCAACGCCTCCATCTCCGTAAAGGTCTACGACATCCTCCAGCAGCGCTCCAATCTCTCCCGCACCGTCACCGCTTCCTACATCGACGACACGCAGTACAACTCCCTCACCCGCTACTGCATGTTCACCTTCACCTACAAATTCAACTCCTTCGGTGCCGGCAACCAGCCTCAGGACCGCAACTTCCGAGGATTCGGCCCCGGCGGTCCCGGTGGTCCCGGCGGACCTGGCGGTGGACATGGTCGCCGTCGTTAAGTCATCCCTCCCGATTCCATAATCCCTCCCAAAGCGTTGTGTCCCTGACCGGCACAACGCTTTTTTTCTCCCCATAGCCGACATATTCTAAATTATTAATTATCTTTGCCACAGAAATATTTCTTTAAGTCACTGATTAATCAACTATTTTCACTGAAATGTTACGCTCCGCCATCATTGCATCAATCCTCGCCCTCCTCTCCCTCTCATCCCACGCCGCCGACCCCCTCCCACCATTCAAGTACTCCCGACAGCCCGCCGTGCTCATCGGATGCATCATCCCCGACAGCACTCAGAAAATCGTCGACATCGACGTCCAGTACGCCATGAAATACTCTTCCCTCACCGGCGATGCCCTCCGGATTTTCAGCGAAGACCTAAATGATGACGGATGCTTCACCATGAGTCTGCCCACTATGACGACAATGTACTGCCGCGTGATGATCGGTGACTACAAATTCCCCTGCTACGTAATCCCGGGCGACACCGTGTCATTCACTTTCGATCCAGCCAAGGCCAGATCCGAAGGTCTGGCTGCTGCATTCACTTTCGATGGAGCGCTCTCAACCTTCAACCATGATATGGTTTACGCCTACGAACATGGTTTTGACCCCCAGGTAGCCTATCAAAGGATGGAAACAAAGCGCAACATGAATCAGCTCGCTGACGATCTTCCATCAAGAAGCGAAGAGGGCTATTTCAGTTATCTCGACTCCATCCGCAGCGATATTGACGCGAAGATCGACGCCGACACCGTGATTGGCGATGCTTATCGGGAGTTCGCGAAGGCTGTCAATCGGTATGAATATGGCGACATGTTCACATGGTGCGCACAGTCCGTCGGCGGCTATGACGATCTCGGCATCGAGACGGATGAAGATTACTACGCTTATGCCGACCGCATCCGGCAGCGCACGGAGCTTTACATGCAGGACGATCCCTGGTCAGCTCCGGTCCTTAGCTACGCCATGTCCGGCATTCCCGACTTCTTCATCTCCCATCATGTCAATCTGCCGGTGAAGCTGCCTGAGGACTATCAGCAATGCAATCTCGCATCAAGGTTTTTGATGCAGATGGGGCAGGAATCGCAGCTGCTGTCCGAGGCTCAGATCGACAGCGTCCGCACCTTCCTCCCCGTTCTTGGCGAGGACGTCCTCGACTACAACGACAAGCTGGAGCAGAAACTCGCCTTTAATAATGACCAGGGGCGCTCACGCGTCTGCAATCTCCCCGACCCGCTGCCCGATTCCACCGACGTCCTTTCTGCTCTCCTCGCCCCCTATCGCGGACGTCCCGTGCTGATCGACCTTTGGGAGACCACCTGCGGACACTGCCGTGTGGCGTTCAAGGATATGCATGAACTTAAGATCCAGCTCGCCGACCGCGTCCACTTCCTCAATATCGCCAGCGAGCACTCCGACCTCGCCACATGGGAGCGACTCATCCCAGCCTATATCGGCGACCACTACCGCCTCACCGAGCCGCAACTGTTCGCACTCCACCGCCAGCTGCAATGCTCCACAGCCCTCCCGACCTATGTGGTTGTAGATGCCGACGGAAATATTCACCACAGCTTTACTGGCTTTGGCGACATCGACATGATAATGGAACATCTCAATCCTGTCCTCCAATAATCCACACCCCAGCCCCGCGCCCTCTTGCTTATTTCTCCCGCATTCCCTATCTTTGCACAAAACTGTCTTTTCATGAAACTAATTGAAATAAATCTATCCAGAATTTTTGACCTTTGTCGAACACACAAAGTCAAGACTCTTTCCGTCTTTGGTTCGATATTGACTGATAGATTCAACGAAGATAGCGATGTCGATATGCTCGTCGATTTTGAATCTTTCGATCATGACGAGATTGACTATGTAAATAACTATTTTGGGCTACGCGATTCATTGGAAAATCTATTCAATCGCAAGGTTGATCTCATCGAAGAGAAAGGATTGCGCAACAAATACTTTATTGCCGACGTCAACCGCACAAAACGACTCATCTATGGCTGATAATTCACTACTGCATAGTTAAGTTCCGAATTCTTTTAATCTATTTACCGACATGAAAAAGCTTCTTCTTTCAGCTCTGATGGCGGCTACAGCCCTCTTTGCTCCCGCCCAGCAGGCTATCTGGGGCGTCCTGCCATTCCTTTCCCCGGAAGTCAACCCCGACAATTCCGTTACATTCCGATTCTCAGCTCCCGATGCAAAATCGGTGCGCGTCACCGGCGACTTTCTCCCCTCCGTCCCCACCACCACGCCTTTCGGATCATTCGATGCTCCGGGACAGGCTGAGCTTGTCAAGAATGCCGACGGACTCTGGGAATACACATCCCCGGTCCTGTCTCCCGAACTTTACAGCTACTCCTTTATCGTCGACGGTCTGCGTATGCCCGACCCATCCAACGTTTTCCAGATCCGCGACACCTCTTCGATCACTAATGTATTCATCGTTCCCGGCGACTACGCCGACCTCTTCCGCGTCACCGACGTGCCCCACGGCACCGTCTCCAAAGTCTGGTACCCCAGCCCTACGCTCGGCATGAACCGCCGAATGACCGTCTACACCCCCGCCGGGTATGAGAAAGGCGACCGCTCCTACCCCGTGTTCTACCTCCTCCACGGCATGGGTGGCGACGAGAACGCATGGTCAGAGCTCGGACGTGCCACCCAGATCCTCGACAACATGATCGCACGTGGCGACGTCGAGCCGATGATCGTGGTAATGACCAACGGTAACGTCGACATGGAAGGTGCCCCGGGTGAGACGAGCGCCGGTTTCACGCCCCCCACCACTCAGCTTCCCCACACAATGGATGGCAACTTCGAGCTCCACTTCCCCGATGTCGTGAAGTTTGTCGACGATAACTACCGCACAATTCCCGACAAGGCACACCGCGCCATTGCCGGACTCTCGATGGGCGGATTCCACTCCATGCACATCTCCAAGCAGTACCCCGACATGTTCGACTTCATCGGTCTCTTCTCTGCCGCCATTCTCCCCCGTGAAGGCGCCGACTCTCCCGTCTATGCCGATCTTGACGGCAAGCTTGCCCGACAGTTTGCCGACGCTCCCGCGCTCTATTGGATCGCTATCGGCGACAAGGACTTCCTCTACGACGCCAACAAGGACTACCGCGCGCTCCTCGACTCACGCGGCTACCCCTACGAGTACCGCGAGAGCCCCGACGGGCACATCTGGAAAAACTGGCGCATCTATCTCACCGAATTCCTCCCCCGCCTCTTTAAGAACAAATGAAACGCTTACTTTTTGGAATCGTGGCTGCTGCAACTTTCCTCACCCCCGCCGCACAGGATCTGCGACTCACCCCCGACAACATTGACGAAATCATCTCCGCAATGACGCCGCAGGAGAAAGCTCTCATCGTAATCGGCACCGGTATGCCCGGTGTGACGGGCGACAACGCCGTAATCGGCTCCACCACCGACGGTCGTGTACCCGGTGCCGCCGGACAGACCTATGCCATCCCCCGCCTCGGCATACCGGCTGTAGTGCTCGCCGACGGACCGGCCGGTCTACGCATCGACCCCCATCGTAAGGGCGACTCCCGCGACTATTACTGCACCCACTTCCCAATCGCCACGCTTCTCGCATGCACATGGGACACCACTCTTGTCTCCCGAGTCGGTCGCGCCATCGGTGAGGAAGTGCTCGAGTACGGCGCCGACGTCCTTCTCGCTCCCGCGCTCAACAATCACCGCAATCCTCTCTGCGGACGCAACTTTGAATATTACTCCGAGGATCCCGTGGTCAGCGGCAACATTGCCGCCGCCTACGTCAACGGCGTGCAGAGCGCCGGCGTCGGCACAAGCGTCAAGCATTTCGCCGCCAACAATCAGGAGACCAACCGCACCGCCAACGACGTCATCATGTCACAGCGCGCCCTGCGGGAGATCTATCTCCGCGGCTTCGAGATCCTGATGCGCGAGAGCGACCCCTGGACCGTTATGTCTTCCTACAACAAGATCAACGGCACCTACACATCCGAGTCACCCCAACTTCTCACCGACATTCTCCGCGACGAATGGGGCTTCGACGGCATGGTGATGACCGACTGGTTCGGAGGAAAGGATGCCGTGGCGCAGATGATTGCCGGCAACGACATGCTGCAGCCCGGCGTTGACCGCCAGTACAATCAGATAATGCAGGGTCTTGCCGATGGCTCGCTTGACGAGAAAATCCTCGACCGCAACGTCCGCCGCGTCCTCGAAATGATTGTCCGCACCCCCGCCTTCAAGGGCTACAAGTACTCTGACAACCCCGACCTGAAGGCTCACGCCCTTCTCACCCGCGACGCCGCCACCGACGGAATGGTGCTCCTGAAGAACGACAGCAATGTCCTCCCTCTTTCACCCGATGTGAAGAATGTAGCCCTCTACGGCAACACCTCCTACAATTTCATCGCCGGCGGTTCAGGCTCCGGCAACGTCAACCGCGCCTACACCGTATCGCTCCTCGACGGACTCCGCAACGCCGGGCTCTCCACTGATCCCGCCCTCGAAAAAGCCTACCGCTCCTACATCGACGCCTACTACGATTCGCTCAGTCAGCAGGGCAATCCCATGGATCCCCTTTCCCCCGCCGCCCTCCCCGACGAGATGGTGGTTGACATGTCCGACATTCAGCGCCAGGCGGAGGACTTTGATATGGCATTTATCACAATCGGCAGGCTGTCAGGCGAATTTGCCGACCGCACTCCCGCCGACTTCAACCTTTCCGACCGTGCGCGCCGCATCGTCCTCGACGTGACTGAAGCTTTCCATGCCCGCGGTAAAAAAGTGGTGGTTATCCTCAACGTAGGCGGTGTGATCGAGACCGCCTCCTGGAAGCACCTCCCCGACGCTATCCTCTGTGCATGGCAGGGCGGACAGGAAGGCGGCAACAGCGTAGCCGACATCCTCACCGGTAAGGCTAATCCTGCCGGCAAACTCACCATGACGTTCCCTGTCGACCTGCGTGACCATGCTTCATCCTACAATTTCCCCGGCGCCTTCGCTCCTGCCGGACAGCCCGACGGCTCATCCGTGCGCAACGTTGATTTCACCGACTACGCCGAGGACGTCTATGTCGGTTACCGCTATTTCGACACATTTGACAAGGACGTTTCCTATCCCTTCGGTTACGGTCTTTCCTACACTGTCTTTGACTATGGCGATCCTGTCGTCGAGACTGTCGGTGACACATTCGTAGTCCGGATTCCCGTTCGTAATGCCGGCGACGTAAGCGGCAAGGAAGCGGTTCAGCTCTACGTTGAGGCTCCCGACGCCCTACGGTCCGACAAACCCGCCAAAGAGCTGAAAGCCTTTGCCAAGACTCGTTTCCTCGCTCCGGGCGAGACTGAAATAGTGACGCTCGTTGTCCCCGCCGACGATCTTGCAAGCTTCTCTCCCGAATCATCAAGCTGGATTGTAACTCCCGGCGACTACACATTCCTCATCGGAGCATCATCGCGCGACATCCGTCGGAAAGCCTCCGTGACGGCATCCGCCCGTGAAAGGAAAGTCCACGACGTCCTCGCCCCCGTCAAGCCCCTCGATCCCCTCACCCGCAAATAATCCCAGTATCGTATAAGGATATTGCCCCAAAGGTGGCGTGTCGTTCTTTCGACACACCGCCTTTTTATCACATTTTAAGAATGTGAATATCCTATCTATCAAGGCTGTAGGGGCGTGACATATCACGTCCGCTGCCCGCAGGATGATAAGACCTCTCAAGACCCTGGAATTATGTCTTCTTACCTTTTTTCTCTCTCCATTCCCTCCTTTCCGTTTTTTTTGAGTATTTTTGCGGAATATTCAGCGTTTTAGTCATGAAACAGAAGTTTATCGCATTCCTTCGCAACCGCAACGTTATCGGCTACGCAATTTCAATCGTAGTCATCGCCATCATCTCCCTCGCTTTCTTCTACCCCGACGCCATCGAGGGCAACCAGCTCCGCCAGGCCGACACCCTGCAGGGACTCGCCGTCGGACAGGAGACAAAAGCCTATGCCGACTCTACAGGCATCCACTCACGCTGGACCAACTCACTGTTCTCCGGAATGCCCACATTCCAGATCTCCCCCTCCTACCCCTCCAACTCCCTCTTTTCGTGGCTAAACACCCTGATGGGACTCGGACTCCCCTCCCCCTCATCCCTCCTCGCCATGATGATGCTCGGATTCCTCATCCTCATGATGTCGATGGGCATCCGCTGGTATTATGGTCTGATTGGCGCTGTCGCATGGGGCTTGTCGTCCTACTTCGTCATCATCATCGGTGCCGGACACATCTGGAAATTCGCCACTCTCGCCTACATCCCCCCCACCATCGCCGGTGTCCTGCTTGTCTATCGCGGGCGTTATCTGTGGGGAGCCGCTCTTGCAGCCCTCTTCGCCACTCTCCAGATTTTCTCCAACCACATTCAGATGACCTACTACTTCGCTTTCCTCATCTTCATCCTTGTGGTTGCATTCCTCATTGTCGCCCTCCGCACCCGCTCCGTCCGTCGCTGGGCTATCGCCACTGCATCACTCGCCGGAGCAGCAATCCTCGCTGTAGCGGCAAATCTCCCCTCGCTCTACAACACTTACGAATACACTAAGGAAACGATCCGTGGCGGGCACTCCGAACTGACATCATCCGCTGCCGACAAATCGTCCGGTCAGGGACTGTCGCGCGACTATATCACCGCCTACAGCTACGGTCGCTCCGAGACGTTCACCCTCCTCATCCCCAACGTCAAGGGAGGTGCCTCCGCCAAGCCCTCCAAAGGTGAGTTCACAATGCTTTCACTCGCCGAGCTCCCCGAAGTGCAGGAAATGATCGCCGACGGTAAGATCAGCAACGAGACAGCCTACTATCTCCACTACCTGTCGCAGTACTTCGGCGAGCCGGAGTCCACCAACGGTCCCGTCTACGTCGGAGCAATCATCTTCGCGCTCTTCATCCTCGGATGCATCATCGTTCGAGGTCCCCTCAAGTGGTCGTTGCTTATCGCCACCATCCTCTCCATCCTTCTTGCATGGGGTCGCAACTTCATGGGCCTGACCGACTTCTTCATCGACTTCGTGCCGATGTACAACAAATTCCGCACCCCCGAGAGTATCCTCGTGATTGCCGAATTCACCATGCCCCTCCTTGCCGTCCTCGCCCTCGTGCGCCTATTCTCCGATCCACGGCCTTTCGTCACCTATCGTCGGCCGCTCGTCATCTCATTCGGCATCCCCGCTCTCCTCTGCATCATCGGCATCATCTTCCCGGGATTCTTCGGATCAGCCATCGACGCCAACACCGACCAGCTCCTTTCAGCCCTTGAGCAACAGATGGCGCAGGCAGGAATCTCCACCTCACAGTCAGCACCATTCATCGGTTCTCTCACCTCCACTATCGAGACTCTACGCTACTCTATGGTCGAGGCCGACTCACTCCGCTCCTTCAGCCTCATCACTGCCGCGCTCTTCGTCATTCTGCTCTTCTCCCGCGGCACATTCCGTCGAGGCTGGGCTATCGCCATCATCGGATGCCTCATCCTTGCCGATCTCTACTCCGTCAATAAGCGTTACATCGACCACGAAAGCTTCTGCCCCCCCGCACTCTCCGCCGCCGATCCGTTCCCGCTCTCCGACGTCGACCGCGCCATCCTGTCCGACACCACATCCCACTATCGCGTCATGGACATTAAGCGCTTCTGGGAAGCCGCCCCGTCCTACCATCATCGCACTATCGGAGGATACCATGCCGCCAAACTCACCCGCTATCAGGATCTCATCGAGCGCCATCTCTCCCATTTCTCACAGGTTGGCTACAACCCCGAACTCCGTTTCGACTCCCTCGGGCTCGCCCTCACCGGCGGCGACCGCGAGATGCTCGACATGCTCCGTGCCGATCTACGTGTCCTCGACATGCTCAATGCCCGCTATATCATTGACGGCAACGGCACTCTCGCCATCAACCCCGATGCACTCGGCAACGCTTGGCTCGTCGATTCCGTTCTTTGGGTTGACACCCCCGACGAAGAGATGGACGCCCTCTCCGTAATTGACCCGGCGGTCACCGCCGTCGCCGACCGCCGCCTCTCATCCGTCCTCCCCACACCCTCCTCACCCTCCGCCCCCGGCGATACGATCTTCCTCACATCCTATGCGCCCGACCGTCTCACCTACCACGTCGACACCCGTGACGGAGGTCTCGCCGTATTCAGTGAAGTCTACTTCCCCTGGGGATGGAATGTGACCATCGACGGTCAGCCCGCACCCCTCGCCCGTGTCAACTATCTTCTCCGCGCCGTAAGCATCCCTGCCGGCGCCCACACCGTAGTGATGACTTTCGACCCGCAGTCCATCCATACCACCTCCACCATCGCCCGCATCGCCGTCATCCTCATCTACGTCCTTGTCCTCATGGCGCTCGCAGCCTACTTCACGCTCCGCTGCCCCGTCAAGAAGTTCAACGACCTTTCCGACGAATAAAATTCCCCCTCCCGCCCCATGACGCCCCCTATCGCACGACGCATCCGCACCGCTCTCCCGCGCATCAAGCGCAGTCATGGGTTCGGCATACACTCCCCCTTCGCCTTCTCATTCGTGATGAAAGTGCTGATGGAGCGTTGCCCCTTCTACGCCTACGCCGATATTGCAGCCGCCCGTACCGAGTCCATTCGCCTTGCGGCTGTCGGACGTTTCCGCCACCGCCGTGTCATCTCCCTCAAGAACGCCAAGATGGTGTTCCGCATCGCCGTTCACGCCCGCCCGCAGGCAATCCTACAGATCGGCACATCCTACGGGGTCACCACCGTGGCGCTTGCCGCCGCCGACTCCCGCACCCCCATCGTCGTCGCCACCCTACGTGATGCAGTTGCCCCAGTAACGGCAGATGACGTCTATCGTAACGTCACGTCCCCCTACTCCTCCCGCATCTCTGAGGTAGCCACCATCCGCGAAGCCCGCTCTCTCTACTCCTCGCTCCTCCCGCCCTCCTCAAGCCCCTTCCTGGTTATCAACGCCATGCCCTCTGATACGGAAGAAGCCAAGTCACTCCGTTCGCTCATCCACTCGGCTATAGACGCCGAAGGCTACATCATCATGCGCAACATCTCCACCCCAGCCCTCCGCGATCTCTGGCTCGACATCAATTCATCCGCCACATCCCACGGCATGTCATTCTCCAATGGGAAAATCGGCGTGTTTGTAGCACTTTCGCGTCTACCTCGACAGTCATTTTCTCTCTGGTTCTAAACCGCTTACGTCACAAATGCGCCCCCTCCCCTCCCCTGATAGCCTGCTTAGGTCCTTCGCCGCCTACCTCACCATGGAGCGCGGACTGTCACCCAACACCCGCGAAGCCTACCTCAATGACGCCGCGCGTCTCCTCGACTACGCACAGTCCATTCCCCTCGCCCCTTCCGAAATCACCCTCGACCATCTCCACGAGCTTATAGCCTCTCTCCACGATCTCGGCATCTCCCCGCGCTCTCAAGCCCGTTTCATTGCCGGCATCCGTTCATTTTTCCGTTTCCTGAAGATGGAAGGATTCATTGACGATGATCCCACCATTCTGCTCGAAGGACCCCGCCTCGGATCCCACCTCCCCGACGTCCTCACAATTACTGACATCGACGCCATGATCGCCTCGATCGATATGTCCTCCCCCCTCGGGCAGCGCAATCGCGCCATCATCGAAACACTCTATGGTTGCGGATTGCGGGTCTCAGAGCTTGTCGATCTCGAAATCTCACGCATCTTTCTCGACGAAGGCTACGTTGTCGTCACCGGTAAAGGCAGCAAGGAGCGTCTCGTCCCCCTTTCACCCGTAGCCGCCGACGAAATCACCACCTACCTCGCCGACAGCCGCTCTCACCTCATCCCCCGCCGTGGCGACGAAAACGTTCTGTTCCTCAATCGTCGTGGTGCACGTCTCACGCGCGTGATGGTTTTCTACATTATCCGCGATCTCGCTGCGCTGGCTGGCATACGTAAGACCGTTTCCCCCCACACTCTCCGACATTCATTTGCCACCCACCTTCTCGAGGGTGGAGCATCTCTACGTGCCATCCAGCAGATGCTCGGACACGAAAGCATTGCCACAACCGAAATCTACCTCCACATCGACCGCACCCGCCTCCACCACGAAATCCTCTCCCACCACCCCCGCAACCTTCCCCGCTGATTTCTTTGACCTAAATAGAGGGGGCGTGTCGGAATCCGACACGCCCCCTCAGCTTTATGAAGTTAGCGACTTAATGCTTCTTGTCCATGCTGCGCCATGCGTAAACGATATATGCAAGCACAAAAGGAATGATAAACGACACATAGGTCATCGTCTTCAGCGTGAAGAGCGACGACGAACTGTTGTAGATCGTCAGTGACGATCCTGCGTCAAGCAGCGACGGATAATAAGGGGTAGAGTTGTAGCCTGCGACCCAGAACAGACTCAGCACCACAAGCACCGTGCCGATGCCGCTCCACCATATTCCTCCCGTGAAGTGCTTCGCAAACACCGAGCGGATCAATCCATAGAGCACCATCACGGTTCCGGCAAGAAGAGCTACGAGGGCAGCCGGAAGTGCCAGATAATTGTGGAAATATTTGAAATCAACCGGCTGGAACACCGATGTTCCGCCGTTCATGCCACCGTTCACCGTTGTTTCAAGCGAAGTCGAAGTAAGCAATACGCCTAAGAAAGCCAGGAACAGGACCACGAAGATGCCTCCGTTGAGAAGCACTCTCTTTCGGTTAGATTCAAAGAAATCACCTGCCTCCTTGTGATTGTTGAGCAGATAGAGCGCTGCCTGGGTGCGCGCGAGGAAAAGCACTGCAAAACCAAGCAGCAGATTCTTCCAGTTGAAAATGGCTTCGAAGCCGTGGCTCGGAGCCCACCGGGAGATTACGGGCGAACCGGAGTCAAGAATGCTGCCTTTCGACACCTCGAATTCTGCGCCGAAAAACATCATTCCCACTGCTACGCCCAGTAGCACGCATCCCACCGTACCGTTGATGAAAAGAAATATATCATAAGTCTTTGTGCCCCACACATTTCCCGGTTTCGAGCGAAATTCGTAGCTCACCGCCTGAAGCACGAAGCTTATCAGGATCAGCATCCACAGCCAGTAAGCGCCACCGAAACTCGTGGAGTAGAACAGGGGGAAGGAGGCAAAGAATGCGCCGCCAAACACCACAAGCGTCGTGAATGTCAGTTCCCACTTATGACCCATCGAGGCTATCACCTTTCCTTTGGCATCGCTTCCCTGATTGATGCCCAGAAGAAGAGTCTGACCCCCCTGCACGAAGAGCATAAACACCAAGATAGCGCCCAGCACGGAGATGAGCAGCCACCAATATTCCTGTAATGTCGTCAGTGTCATGATTTATTTCTTTATCTGTTTTACCATAATTACTACTTCTGCGGTAAGAAGTCCGGTGAACACTACCGCAAACATCCAGAACGTCAGCATCACCTGACCCGCAGGTATAGCCGAGATGGCGGCGCGGGCGGGCATTAGATCCTGGATAATCCAGGGCTGACGGCCCACTTCGGCTGTCGTCCAGCCCGCCTCCGAACAGATCCATACGATGGCGATTGAAAGGAGCGAAAGCCATTGCCACCATTTGTTCTCCCACAAAGCGGGTTTCTTATAGATCGCCCAGAGGCCCACCAGAATGTAGAGGAACAGGAATCCACCGGTGAGAACCATGATGTGGAACGCATAGAACGTGATGGCTACCGGCGGCACAGCCTCTTCAGGGCTGTCAAGATAGCCGTAGCCGAAATACTTGTAGTTTTCCTTTATGTCAGTGCGGGCGGTATTCATGGCTGCGGTGTCGCCGGCTGCCATCGCGCTGTCAAAGCGGCGAAGCGCGTCGTGTGCTTCACGACCCATTTCGATGCGGTTGGCATAGCTGATGGTATTGACAGTGTCACCTTCCGCTGTCATACCCGTGCCATCGATAAGGTCATTGATTCCGGGCACAAAAGAATTGAGGTCATGATTGGCAAGGATTGAAAGACCCTTGGGTATGCCGATCTTGAAGATGAACGGATCCTTGTCATCGCCGGGCTTTTTATCCGGGTTGAGAATACCTACGCCCACGAGCTCTGCGCCCTGTTCGCCATCATAAAGTCCCTCCATCGCTGCCAGTTTCATGGGCTGCACGCGTGCCACGTCCACTGCCGAGCTGTCGCCTGTCCAGAGAGTAAGTAGCATGCCGACAAGCCCGACCCACACCGATGTCTTGATCGAGTCCAGAGCCATTTCCTTCTGCTTGCCGCGCATCAGCAGGTAGCCGCTCACGCCCATCACGAACACGGCACCGAGCACCCAGCCGTCAAACACGGCGTGGAAAAATTTATGCACTGCCACAGGTGAGAATGCCACGGCCATGAAGTCATCCATCACGTTGCGCATCTGCGCCGGGTCAAATTCCATGCCCACCGGATATTGCATCCATGCGTTAGCCACGAGGATCCAGAGAGCCGAAATCGTGGCGCCGATCGTGGTGAGCCAGGTAGAGGCAAGGTGGAAGCCCGGGCTGACTTTCTTCCAGCCGAAGAACATCACGGCTACGAATGTCGCTTCCATGAAGAACGCGAGCAGGCCCTCGATTGCAAGCGGGGCTCCGAATATGTCTCCCACAAACCACGAATAGTTGCTCCAGTTCGTTCCAAACTCAAATTCCAGAATGATGCCCGTGGCTACGCCCATGGCGAAATTGATGCCGAAAAGGGTCATCCAGAATTTTGTTGTCGCAAGCCATTTCGGCGACCGTGTGCGGTAGTAGATTGTCTCGAAGATGCCGACTATCACCCCGAGTCCGAGCGTCAGTGGCACAAACAGCCAGTGGTACATGGCTGTCAATGCAAATAGCCCGCGCGACCAGTCTACTGTGTTCATCAGATCATGCATGGTATTTTCTCGTTTTTATTGGTTTATAAATAATTGAATTCGCGGAATGGCAATCATTCACCTTGATCGTTCTATCAGCGTGCCTCTCACGGCTTGTGCTCGCTCCGAGTCATCATCGTAGTCACGGTGAAGGATGTCGGGAAACAGAAAGAGCTTGAACACCAGGAAAAACAGTATCAGCTTGATGATTATGAGCGCCCAGAGTTTTTTCCCGACCGTCATCGACCGGAATCCCTCTGCGTAGAACCGGAACACCCGCCCCGGCACCGCCATCAATGTCTGCATCGCGTTCATTGCTTCTTTTATTCCTTATTTCGCAAATTTAAGCAATTTTTCCCCAAGCCAAATAAACTTTCCCGTTTTTTTTTGTTCTAATGATTAAAGTCATTATCTTTGACTTCCTATTATTCAGTCTTTTTGCTGACTGAACGCTTTTTTTATTCACCACAAACCCTTAAAAACGACGCCGACATGAAAAATTCAGTTCTTCGTTACGTCACAGTCCTTGCAATGGCTCTGATGTTGGCAATGTTGCCCCTTGAGGCGCGTTCCCTGACTGACCGCGGTAACGACAATCGCGGCGGCAGCCGTGGCACTCACCGCACTGAGCGCACCCGTTCCGAATCCCGTTCCCGTTCTTCCGAACGAAAGTCGTCCGATACCAACCGTAGCTCCAACCGCAATGCCGGTACTCGCAACAGCAACAATAACCGTCCCAACCGCGGCACCTTCGGCAATACCGGAGGTAACCGACAGAATGTCAACCGCGACAAGCACAATGTCGGTCAAGGCAATCATGGGCACGACAATGGTGCCGGAAACTCCGGACACGGCAACGGAATCCTTCAGGGTAACCGCGGAGGAGCTGCCGGACATCGTCCCGTCGTCGGCAACCACGGCAACCACAATTCCAACCGTCCCAATGGTAATCATAACAACGGTAACCTCAACGGCAACTACCGTCCAGGCAACGGTGGACATAACAACGGGCACTTCAACCCCGGCGGACATGGCAATCACTTCGGACCCGGCTCTGCCGGCATCGCACGTCCGCCAAAGCATCATGGACACTATCGCCCCGTAGCTCCCGTTCACCCCTATCGCTACACCATGCGTCCACCCCGCCCCGTTCCCCCGGGCCACTATCGTCCCTACATCGGCCCACGCCGCATGTCGCTCGGTCAGGCTGTCCTTGCCTTCACCCTCGGCTCCGCATTCAATGCCGCTCTCGACTTTTTCTTTGACAACGGCTACAGCGTCGGTGGATTCGGCAACGACGTAATCTACCTCAACAACGTCAGCATGTGCAACTACATCTGGCCCGAGACGTCGCTTTTCTACAACAATGGAATGCTCGCCACCCAGCAGTATTGCTACGCTTCGCCCTACAACGATCGCGCCCGCTTCAACGCCATCTACCGCGACATGTGCCGGGCTTACGGCAATCCCTACATGCGCAATCTTCCCTCCGGGCTTTCAGCCACATGGATGTCGGGCGGTGGCGATTACATCACTCTCGAGTATCAGCCCACCTACTCCCCCGGTGGAGTCCTGAATTTCTTCACCACTCTCACCTTCGGACTCTGACAGGGAGAGAGTTTCACACTCTCCGGCATCACACAATAATCGGCATGGTTTCTCCGTTGTATATTACGGGGAAACCATGTTCGGCTTTCTCCGCTATTATCACTCTCATCCTCTTCAATGATTCAAAAATTGATCACCATATTTCTCCGTCAGCTCGCAGTGCTTCTGCTGCTCATCTTCGCCCCGGTTCACGTCGTGGCATTCGACGCGTCGCGTTATGCTTCGCGGTCGGTTCTCGATTCCGGTTCGTGGGTGAAGGTCAGCGTAAGCTCCACCGGACTCCACTTCCTTTCCGCCGCAGATCTCCGACGCATGGGTTTCTCCGATCCTGAGGCTGTGCGCATATTCGGCTACGGTGCTCGCCGTATCCCCGACCTCCTCTCTGCCGCCAATTTTGTCGACGACGTTCCGCAGGTTCCGGTTCATGCCTCCTCCAAAGGCGTCTGGTTCTGGGCAGAAGGCCCCGATGCTCTTTCTTTCTCATCCAAAGGGGCGGTATCGGTTGCCAACAATCCTTTCACCACCGCCGGATATTATTTCCTTACCGACGACCCGGCTTTCGAGTCGCTTCGTCCGATCCCCGCTGGCTCGGCTGGAGCTTCATCCTCCCCCGTCACCACTTTCACCGACTACGTGCACCATGAAGCCGACCTCACATCCCCTGGAGAGAGTGGACATCAGCTTGTTGGCGAAGATTTCCGCCAATCCCCCGCACGCCGTTTCTCCCTCCCGCTTGTCGACGTCGCTTCTCCTGAAGCATCCCTCGCCGGACGCTTTTTCTCAAGTCTCTCCTCCCCATCCTCCCTCTCCGTATCGGTCGACGGTGCCAAGGCGTCTTCCGTCAATCTTAGTCAGGCGTCTTCCGATGTCTCGATCTATGGTGTCAACAACACCTTCACCATCCCACTCTCCCTCGATCCGTCGAAGAATGCCGTTCTTGTTTCCCTCACCCTTGAGGCGTCACCTTCATCCGTGAGGAAAGCTGCTCTCGACTTTCTCACGCTCAATTATCAGCGTAATCTCCGCCTCAATTCCGGACTTGTTGACTTTAATGTCACATCTCCATGTGTTTCGGTGGGCAACGCCACTTCATCCACTGTTGTCTGGGACGTCACCGATCCACTTCGCATCCTCTCCATGCGTCTTTCCGAGCCTGACACTGAAAGCAGGGTCAGCTTCACCGCCAACGCTGCCGCTGGAGTCCGCCACCGTTACGTCGCATGGGATCCCGATGCCTCCGACCGACTCCCCGCTCCGGCGTTCGTCGGCAGAGTCGAATCCGCACCGCTTCATTCCCTCCCCGTTCCCCACATGGTCATTTTCACGCCTGTGGAATGGCGTGCCGAGGCTGAGCGGCTTGCCGAGCATCGCCGTAATTCCTCGGATTCCCTTATCGTCCACGTCATTTCTCTCCCCGACGTCTGGAATGAGTTTGGTTCAGGAAGTCCCGATGTTGGAGCCATGCGCCGCCTCCTCAAGATGTTCTACGACCGCGGAAAGGCAAATCCGTCAGGTCCGCAGTTGCGCTATGCTCTCATCATGGCACGTTCAAGCCACGACAACCGTCGCCTCACCCCACCCGTCGCAGCAATGACCCATCCCCTCGCCCCGTCATGGCAGAGCGAACTCGGGTCCTCCGACTCCAATTCATTCACCACCGACGACATCCTCGGTATGCTTGACGATGGCTCTGGCAACGACCTCTCCTCCGATAAGCTTTCAATTGCCGTCGGACGCCTCACCGTGACGTCGACCGAACAGGCACGCATAATAGTCGACAAGATTATTGCCTACGAGACGTCGGCGGAGCGGGGTCAATGGCAACAGCGCTCGGTCATGATAGCCGACGATGAGGACTACGCACGCCACATGATTCAGGCTGAGGACTTCCTCAATTCGATGGAGCGGGCTGGCGCAGCATCGTCAGTGCTCGTGGATAAGGTCTACATCGACGCCTTCCCCCTCGTCAACGGCATCGTGCCGGAAGGACGCTCCAGGCTGCATCAGCATCTCGACGACGGCACCCTGTGGCTTTCCTATATCGGACATGCCAACGCATCTTCGCTTTCAGGCGAAGGCATCCTTACCTATACTGACATTAATCGGCTGTATCTCAAGCACATCCCCTTTATCTATGCCGCCACCTGCAACTTCATGCGATGGGATGCTGCAGCCCCTTCAGGCGCTGAGCTACTGCTGTTTACGGAGAAAGGAGGTGTGATAGGAGCAATTTCCGCCTCCCGCACCGCCCTCATCACCGACAACGGTTACCTCTCCAATTCCATGGCAAACGTAGCTTTTTCACGCGACTCCGATGGACGCCCGCTGCCGGTTGGCGAAATTTTCCGCCGCGCGAAAAATGAAATGAGAATCAACGGAGTGAGCGCGCCAAATTCCAACAAGCTCCGCTACGGACTCCTTGCCGATCCCGCCATGAGGCTTGCTCTCCCTCGCTACTCCATCACTCTCGATGCCGTCAATGGCAAGCCGGTCAATGCCGAAGAGCCCCCGGTGCTCGGCGCACGCTCCCACGTCACCCTCTCAGGCACTGTCCGCGACGCTGCGGGGCGCACGGTCACCGATTTCTCCGGACGTCTCACCGCCACGCTCTACGATGCAGAGGAGAGCGTCACCACCCTCGCCCACGGACAGCACGGCACAGCCTACACCTTCGAGCAGCACGGCAGAAGGCTGATGCTTGTCACCGACACCGTGATCGACGGTCATTTCTCCGCCCGCGCTGTAATGCCGGCGGAGGTGGCTGACAATTTCCGTCCTGCCACTCTCGCCCTCACAGCTATCGGACGCTCGGAGCAGGCTGCCGGAATCTCCCGCTCCCTCTACGTCTACGGCACCGATGACGAAGCACCTGTCGACTCCATCGCGCCTGAGATCATCTCGCTCTACCTCAATCATCCGTCGTTTGCCGACGGTGAGACCGTCAACTCCTCCCCCCTGCTTATCGCCGACATCGCCGACGATGTGGCTATCAACATGTCGACTGCTGGCGTGGGACACTCCATGACGGTCACGCTCGACACCCGCCCCGACGGATCCGGCTCCACGGTGCTTTCCGACGTCACTTCATTCTACGAGCCCTCCTCGGCTTCTTCCGGTCGCATCACCTATCCCCTCTCCGATCTTGCCGATGGTCCCCACACCCTCACGCTCCGCATCTGGGACTCGGCTGGAAATTCCGCCTACCGCACCATATCGTTCAATGTCAGCGCAGGTGCCCGTCCGGTGGTCTACGATCTCTACTCCGACGCCAATCCCGCCACCGACCGTGCCAACTTCTATCTCGTCCACGACCGTCCTGACGCCGATCTGCGCGTCACCGTTGCCGTCTACGACTTGCTTGGACGTCCCGTGTGGGGGCAGACTGTCGAAGGTCGAGCCGACATGTTCTCCTCATTCCCTGTCACCTGGGACCTCAACGACTCGTCGGGACGTCGCGTGGCACGCGGCATTTACCTCTACCGCGCCTATATCTCGGAAATCGGAGGTGCCGAATCCAACACCGTAACCCGCAAAATCGCCGTGACATCCGGCAGATGATGTCCGATTTATGTGTAAGTTTGTCCGTTGCTTCATCATTATCGCATTTGCAATCGCCTCGCTCTCTGGCAAGGCGGCAAGGCTCAACGACCGGATAGAGAACCGCCCCTACGCCGATCTTCGCCGCTGGCACCTCGGATTCGGTGTCAGCACGCTGTTTCAGGACCTTTCGTTTTCCCATTCCGGGTTTATCACCCCCGGGGGTGAGCAATGGTACATGGAGCAACCCTCTTTTTCGCCGGGATTCGGCGTCAACGGACTTGTCGACCTTCGTCTACATCGCCACGTCAACCTCCGTTTCGCCCCCGGCTTGCTCTTCGGCAACCGTCAGATCGAGATGGTCAATCATGGTGTGCCCGGATCCGATGCCGCCACCGCCACGTCTCTAAGCCAGAACTTGAAGTCTACATTTATTGTACTTCCTTTCGACGTCAAGCTGTCCTCGCTGCGCTACCGCAACTCACGCCCCTACCTCTCACTCGGCGTCATGCCGGCTATCGACGTCACACGCCGCCGCAACGATTTCCTTCGGCTTCGCCCCGCCGACTGCTATCTGACCGTTGCCATCGGTTGCGATTTCTATCTTCCGTTCTTCAAACTCATTCCCGAACTGAAATTCTGCTTCGGCATGACCGACGTAATTGACCACGATCGCCCCGACCTGACCGATGATCCCGACAAGTTCAAGATCACACAGTCACTAAGGCGTGCCACGTCATCGATGGTCATCCTCACCTTCTATTTCGAATAAATGCGACGCTATCAGCTTCTCATCGTCTCAGTTTTTGTCCTTTCTGTGTCGGCTCTGCGGGCGCAGACGGATGCCGCGCTGTCGCAGTACTGGTTCCTCCCGTCCTACTATAATGCCGCCGCCATCGGGCTCACCGACTCCATCAACATCCGCGGAGCCGGACGCCTGCAATGGGTTGGAATCGACGGTGCCCCCCGCACCTTCATCGCCGCCGCCGACATGCCCTTGAAGCTCTCCCGCCGTCACCGCCTCGGCGTCGGTGTGCTTTTCAATCAGGAATCCATCGGACTCTACAACACACTCTCCGTCTCCGCACAGATTGCCTACAATATCCGCCTGTTCCGCGGCATCCTCACCGTAGGTCTCCAGCCGGGATTTGTCGACCAGTCGTTCAAGGGTTCGGAAGTAGTGCTCCCCGACGGCGACGGATTCCATGATTCCAACGACGACGGAATTCCCACTCGCGACATCCGCGGCAACTCCTTCGACCTCGGTGTCGGTCTTTACTACCGACGGGGGGCGTGGTGGGGGGGATTTTCCCTCACCCACCTCAATTCCCCTGTCATATCGCTTGATGCTGAGAGCGGTGCGGGCACTCAGCAGCAAAATTTCGAGTTCCGCATCCCCCGCGCACTTTATTTCATGGCGGGGGGCAATATCCGCGTCCGAAACACGTTATTAGAAGTGATACCCTCGGTCATCGTCCGCAACGCCGCATCGTTCACATCAGCCGATTTCACCGCCCGCCTGCGCTACAACCGCACGTTCTCAGCAGGTATCGGTTATCGCTGGCGCGATGCCGTGGCATTGATGCTGATGGCGGAAATCAAGGGCGTAATCCTCGGCTACGCCTACGATTGTCCGATTTCCGGCGCCATGCGTTCGTCCGGCGGAAGCCACGAGATCGTAGCCGGCTATCGCCTGAAGCTTGACCTGTCCGAGCCTAATCCCTATCGTCACAAGAGCATCCGCATCCTGTGATTTTTCTCTCTCTGTCTCTCATTTGAATCTACCTCTATTGTCAATGAAATCTCTGTCACTCCATCATCTCATCATCCCGGCAGCCCTCGCTGCTGTGATCACGTCGTGCGCTTCCGGTTCCCACTCCTCCACCGGTGGTGAAGTCACAGGCGTGAGCGGCACATATTTCACCGAACCCACTCCCTACGGAATGGTTCTCGTCGACCGCGGACACATCACGATGGGTCCCACCGAGCACGACTCAGTATGGAACGTCGGAGGCAATCCACGCGGCATCTCTGTCGACGCATTCTGGATGGACGAGACCGAGGTTACCAACGCCAAGTACAAGCAGTTCGTCTACTGGGTGCGCGATTCCATCATCCGCGAGCGTCTCGCCGACCCTGCCTACGGTGGCAACGAGGAGTACAAGATCGAGGAGGACCGCGACGGCAACCCCGTGAAGCCCTACCTCAACTGGCGCAAGCCCATCCCCTGGCGCAATGCCAATGAAGATGAGGCCCGCGCTATCGAAAGCCTCTACCGCATCAATCCCATCACCGGTGTGAAAGAGCTTGATCCGTCGCAGCTTGTCTACCGTTACGAAGTCTACGACCACGCAGCTGCCGCTAAGCGCCGCAACCGTCTCGATCCCCGCGAGCGCGAGTACAACACCGACCTTCCCGTCCCCACCGAAGTCCCTGTCATATCCAAGGACACTGCATGGATCGACGATGACGGAGAGATCGTGCGTCAGACGATCGAGCGCGGTCTCACCGGCGACTACGATTTCCTCAACACCTACATTGTCAAGGTCTACCCTGACACCACCGTCTGGGTCAACGACTTCGAGAACTCGCTCAACGACCCCTACGTTCGCCTGTATTTCTCCAACGCCGGCTACAACGACTATCCCGTCGTGGGCGTCTCGTGGGAGCAAGCCAACGCTTACTGCAACTGGCGCACCGACTTCCTCCGCCGCTCGCTTGGACGGCAGGGCGTCTACATCGAGCCCTATCGACTCCCCACCGAAGCCGAGTGGGAATATGCAGCCCGTGCAGGTATCATCGAGAACAAATATCCCTGGGACGGCGATCTGCCGCTATCCGACGACAAGGGATGCTTCTACGCCAACTTTAAGCCTAACGACGGCAACTACGTCAAGGACGGACACCTCATCACGTCGAAGGTCGGCACCTATGCCCCCAACGACTTCGGGCTGTTCGACATGGCTGGCAACGTCTCGGAATGGACATCAACAGCCTTCTCCGAGTCCATCGACCGCATCACCGACGACGTGAACCCTGAGTACCGCTACAACGCCGCTCCCGACGACCCCTACCGCCTCAAGCGGAAGATCGTGCGCGGGGGATCATGGAAAGATGTAGCCCACAACGTCCGCTCCGACATCCGAATGTGGGAGTATCAGAACGAGCAGCGTTCGTTCATAGGCTTCCGCTGCGTGCGCTCACAGATCGGATTTGCACGCGGCCAGAAGCAGAAATCCCGGAAGTAATTTCCGTCTCCCGCCAATCTTTGACACCAATCACACCACTGACATAATCACAACTCCGGCTATGACCAACCTTAAGCGTTACAAGAACCGCATCGAGATTTTCCTCTCAGGCGATTCGGGCCAGCGTTTCTTCAATTTCGCCTACTCCATCGGCGCCGCCATCGTCATCCTCGGTGCCCTTTTCAAGATCCTCCACCTCCCCGGAGGCAATCTCCTGCTTTCCATCGGTATGGGCACAGAGGTCCTCATGTTCATCCTCACGGCGTTCGACCGTCCCCCTCGCGCCTACGCCTGGGAAGAAGTCTTCCCCGTTCTGGAATCACACGATCCCGCCGACCGTCCCGCACCCGGTGCATCCGGAGGCGTGTCAGGCGTTGTCATTGCCGGCAATGGCGAAAGTGACGTCAATGGCGGTAGCTACGGTGATGGAGCCGCAGTCTCCCAGCCCGGCACGGCAGTAACGTCGCCGGCAGGAGGCACCGTCGTGGTTGGTGCCGTGGGTGCAACTGCACCCCGGTTGCCCGAATTTGACTCCTCAGCCATCTCCGAAGCCGGACAGGGTTATGTCGACCAGCTCCGTGCCGTAGTCGACGAAATGGCAGAAATGCGCCGCTCCACTCAGGCACTCAACACCCTCTATGAGATGCAGCTTAAGAACCTCTCATCTCAGCTCGGTGTCACCGAAGGCACGGGTCGCGACCTTGAGCGTATGCGCCGGCTTATCGAGCAGAGCGCCGAGCAGTCGCGCGTCTACTGCGAGCAGACTGCCCTGATGGCTGAAAACATGCGCCAGCTCAACGATATCTACGCCCGCATGATCGCGGCAATGTCACGTCAGGCTCCCGCCAATTCCTAATTTCTCTCCCCCACGCAGCGATGGCTAATTCCACCCGACTTTCCCCGAGGCAGAAGATGATCAATCTGATGTACATCGTCCTGACGGCGATGCTGGCACTCAATGTGTCGTCCGACGTCCTCAACGGATTCACCGACGTCCATCGCGGTGTCTCGGCGTCCAACGCCAACGCCTCCTCCCGCAACGCCGCCATCCTCGCTTCCCTCTCCGACGCCGCCGCGCACAATCCCGAGAAAGCCGGACTCGCCTACGCCCACGCTCTCTCCGTAGCCCGCGCCACCGACTCCCTTTTCTCCGTCATCGACTCCCTCAAGCTCCTCATCGTGCGCGAGGCTGACGGTCCGCATGGGCGCGTCGATTCCATCGAGGCACGCGAGGATCTCGAAGCAGCGTCAGTGGTGATGCTCTCTCCCATCAACGGCGGAGGTCCCGCTTTGCGCCGGGCTATCGATTCCTACCGTTCACTCGTCTCCCCCCTAATCGCCGATTCCGCCCGACGCGCCCTTGTGTCGGCATCGCTCTCCACCAGCCCCTCCTCCGGAAGGTCATGGGAAGGCGAGCGGTTCGACAATCAGCCTGTGATAGCCGCCGTCACCATCCTCTCCCAGCTTCAGGGCGACATCCTGCAGGCTGAGGGTGTCACGCTTTCCGACATCCTCGACGGTGTCGACGCCGGCGACCTCCGCGTCAACGCCATCGACGCATTCGTCCTCCCGTCCTCACGCCTCGTGATGCGCGGATCGGAGTACACCGCCGACATCCTCCTTGCAGCGGTCGACACCACGTCGCGCCCCGCAATCGTGGTCGACGGACGTCCCCTCCCCGCCGGCTCCTCCACCTATTCAGTCAGCGCCGGTGCGCCCGGTGTTCACGAATATTCCGGCTACCTTGAAGTGCCGCACCACGACGGCACCTCCTCCCGCCACCCCTTCTCCTCCTCCTACACCGTCATCGAGCCGATGGCTACCGTTTCAGCAACGATGATGAATGTACTCTACGCCGGCATCGACAATCCCCTCTCCATCTCCGTGCCAGGTGTCCCCTCAGGATCCATCTCGGCATCAATGACCGGTGGAACCCTCACGCGCTCAGGCTCCGGATGGGTGGCACGTCCCTCCAGACCGGGATCCGACGCCACCATCACCGTCACCGCCGAAGTCAACGGCCGACGCATCCAGGTTGCCGACATGAAATTCCGTGTGCGCCGTCTTCCCGATCCAACCCCCTTCATCACCGTGGCTGACGCACAGGGAGAAGCCATGCAGTATCGCGGCGGACGCCCCCTTGCACGCGCCACCCTCCTTGCCGCTCCCGGCATATCCGCAGCAATCGACGATGGTGTGCTCAACATCCCCTTCACCGTCAACTCCTTCGAAACCGTATTCTTCGACTCCATGGGCAACGCCATGACCGAAGTGTCCGACGGACCAAATTTCTCCCGACGCCAGCGCGACGCCATCAAGCGCCTCTCCCGTGGAAAGCGCTTCTACATCTCCCGCGTCCAGGCAACGGGTCCCGACGGCTCCACCCGCACCCTATCCCCCCTCGAAGTCATCGTCAACTGATCTCTCATATTCAGAATCATGAAGTACATATCCGCCATATTCGCCACTCTCCTTCTCGCAGTCGCAGCCGCACCCCTCTCGGCACAGACCGAAGGCGCCGACGACAACCGCCGCTCCGTCTCCACAGGCATCAGCCGCACCGCGGTCAAGGAGGCATCTTCGTCATCCGGCTCCTCCCGCCGGGCTCTCGATGCACCCGCACGCAGGCGCCCTGCCGACGATTCCTCACTGCAGTGGATGCGCATCGTCTATCGTTTCCTCGACCTCGACGACGCCAAAAACGCCACTCTTTACTATCCCGAGGACGTAATCGACGGAGACCGCAACCTCTTCCGCATCATAATGTCGGAGGTGATCGACGGACGCATCCCGGCGTTCGACTATCTCGATGGAAGGGAAGTTTTCACCCCGGAGTTTCAGGTAGCGGTGCCCGATCTTCTCGACCGTTTCAGAATCCCCTCCACCCGCGCCAAAGGATCGACGGAACGCAACCCGCGCTATGCAGTTGAAGATGCCGACATTCCCGCATCCGAAGTGCTTGGCTACTACATTATCGAGCGATGGGAATTCGACAATCGCTCCAACTCCACCCGCGCCCGCGTCGAGGCGATATGCCCTGTCCTGTTCCGCACCGGCGATTTCGGCGGTGAGGCTGTACGCTACCCCATGTTCTGGGTCCGTATGTCCGACCTTCAGCCCGCCCTCGCTTCATCGGCGATCTTCGTCGACGACTCCAACAACCTCCAGCGCTACACCATCGACGACTTCTTCACCCTCAACATGTATCAGGGCGACATCTACAAGACCCGCAACGTCCGCAACAAGTCCATGATGGAACTCTACCCCGATTCCACCGCCCGCCATGCCGCATCCGACAGCATCCACCGCTCCCTATCCGAGTGGCACAAATCACTCTGGGTGCCATCACGTGAGGAAGTGATAGCCGCGCGTGAAGCCCGTGAGGCCGCATCCGCCGACTCCGTCAAGACCCGCGTCCCAGCACGCTCAGCCAAAAAAGCCACCCGTTCCACCCGCAGCACCCGCAAGGCAAAGGTGTCGGACGGCGGAGGCAAATCATCCTCCGGCTCATCAGGTTCGGCTGGTGTCACACGCTCCGTGCGCAACCGTCGACGCTGATCCTTCCACACTATAATGAAACAGGCCGCTCCATCATCCGGAGCAGCCTGTTTCGTTTTCATACACTAATTGAACTGCGATAGAGGGGCTCAGCCCCCGGTATTTGTCTTTTAAAGTTTCACCTTACGAGTCAGGGTAGCCTTCGGAGTCACCACACGAAGCACATAGATGCCCGCTGACGCCGACGAAGCGTCGAGCGACACATTCATGCCCTCCGTACGGGCGGATGCGACAGCGACGCCCGAGAGATCGTAGAGCGTTGCATCGGTCGATGTCGAGCCTGCCACGAGAATGTCGAGCACACCGCGTGAGGGAGAAGTCACTACCAGAGCGCGGTCATCGGCATCACCGTCAGGATCAGCCTCCACGCTTCCGATGCCCGATGATGCAAGCACCATCTTCATCCCCTTCAGCGCATCCAGCTTCCCGGCCCCCCACTGAGTGGAATTACCGCTGCCGGTCACACCTCCGTCAACCTTCGCAGAAGCCTTGGCATACTTCACGATATCGTCGATTGTCAGACTGTTGTCTGCCTGAAGCCATGTGGCGAACACTCCGGCGGCAAATGGCGTAGCCATCGATGTGCCCTGCATCACAGCCCAGTAATAATCGGTGCCGTCGTTCGTCACTTTGGCTACGGCATTATCCGTTGCACCTGCGGCGTTGAGCCAGTAAGTGCTGACGGATGAAATAATGGCTGATCCGGGAGCGCACAGCGTGGGGAGTTTACGTCCGTCCCAAAGCTGACCGTATGAGGAAAAAGGACTGATTTCACCGGCTTTTGAACTGCCGTTGTAGCTCCAGCGACCGTCACTTCCGATTACGTACCACGAATCACGTGTAGTGAACGATCCTATCACGATGATATTGTTGCCACAAGCCATGTCGCTGATCGACCCGTTGTTTGTTCCGTTCGTCCAGCCCTGAATGCCCTCATTGGTGAAGATGGCGGCATAGTTGTTGGAATTAGAGTTGGCATAGCCGTACACTGATTCGCCCTTCTTGCCCTTGATTACGACACCGGGGATAATCAGTGCGTTTTCATCTTTTGTGGAAAGCTGGTGCTGGATCTGAGCCATATAACGGTTGTTGGAGGGATCCACCATCGTAGCTACTGCAATATAGCTGCTGTTGCCCCAGGTTGCGTCAAATTCCTCACAATGATTATAGCCGTCGTTTGTGAGATTGGACGATGCGAGATACACCGACTTTCCGTTGGTCGACTCATTGATGTCGAGCTGATAGACAATCTCACCTTTCAGCTTGCTGTAGAGCACGAGCGAAAACTCAAATGGCGCATCGGTGCTGTAGTAGAACTGCTCCACGCCGCTAAACTGGTTTGTCTGAGCCGATGGCTGGAAAAAGGTTTTGAGTGTGGTGCTCATGGCTGAAAACGAGCGCGACACTGCTATCGGGCTATCGCCTTCGTTACCGGCTGCCACACAAATGATAGCGTCCTTACCGTATTCGGCAAGCATCTGGTTGAAATCGTCCGATCCGTCATGCGGACCGAGATTTGATCCGAGCGACAGGTTCACCACGAGCGGTTTGCCTTCCGACTCCGCATATTTCAGCATCTTGTCGACGCCGATCAGAATATCGTTGTCATAGAGATCACCGCAGCCCACGAGAATGTCGCTGCCCGTTGCCACGCCGTAATATGGCACCTTTCCGGTAGTCGTCTTCACCGTACCGGCATATTCGCCCTCGCCGTTGTAGCTGCCCGACATGATACCGAGCACGTGCGTGCCGTGCGATTCGTTGCGGTTCTCGGTAGTGAATCCGGCGATTTCCTGATCCGTGAGATATTCTTTCAGTGTACCATCGGCACCCGTTACTTCCCAGATACCCTTCACACGCGTCTTACCCGTTGCATCCTTGAAATTCACGTGTCCGGGTTGCAGACCGGTGTCATAGAGGCTTGTGATCACTCCAGTGCCGTCATATCCGCTGGGAAGTCCGTCTGCACCCGTCTGCACCTGATCGGTCGAGGTCGCCTCGCGAGCCTTATCAAGCATCGGACGAGCCTTGTCGCCGAACGACAGGCGCTTCACCATCTCCTTTGCAGCAAGAGCTTCCACACGGTCAAGCGGCATCGACACGATGACGCGATTACCTCTTGCTGCCTGAATAGTGAGGCCTTCGGCTTCAATCTGGCTTGCGTCAGCACCGTCGGCAAGCGTTATCATCACACTCACCGTGGGGACCTCGCTGCTCTCGCTTCTCGCCTGATTCACGCGGAATTCGCTTCTGCGCCACTCTTCAAGCATCGTCATGCCTGCCATGTTGATCTTGCACTGCCCCGTCATTGCCGGCACTGTGCCGAGGCACATAAGTCCCGCTACGTAGAATGGTAGTAGATTTCTGTTCATAGACTTTTTCATTAATTGGTTACGTCATGCCAATTGTAATAAAAAAGTGGAGATGCTATCTGACGTCAAGGTAATTAGCCGTTGTCATTCACATCTCCACTTTTCAATGGATTGGCAATGTTGCCGGGCTGTCGGTCAGCAAGCTATCAGCCTGCTTCACCGATCGGCATCGGCATATTCTTACTTTTCAAGCTTAATGCCGTTGGCTGAGAGGAAATCCTCATCGAAGCGCATTCCCTTCATCAGGCTGTCAACGTTCTTCTTGCCAAGTTTCTTGGGCGCGAAGATCGATTTTGCCTTAGCCTTCGAGCGTGCGCCTGCATTGTAGGCTTCCGGAAGGACAAGCTGACCGGCGGCGGGGGAAGCATAGACATTGTTCTCTGCCTCTGTGTCGGGGAAGTAGATGAGTCCGTGACCGGCGGCGAAGTTGATCACTCCGTCCTCAAGCGTGTCATTGTAGCCGGCACCGATGATAGCGCTCTCCGAGTTACCCTGCTTCACATAGAGAGTAGCACGGTTCATGATGTAGAGCGGACCATCCTCGGGATCGACCAGACCGGTAGCCTGAGGCTCGATTGTCACGAAATTGGGATTAGTTGCGTCGATTTCGATGTAGATGTCCTCGTCAGAGGGCTCGTTGATCGGGTTAGCCTGATTCTGGTAAACATTGACGATACGGTAGAGACCCGGTACCTCGGCATTCTCCTCCACTTCCACCTCGTAGGTGGCGGGCTCTTCGCCATAGACGGCATCAACGAAGCCGTCGGTGAACAGACCCGTGCCGAGCTGCTCCCATGCGGGTTCCTCCACGTCGAGTTCATAGCCCGGTAGGATGATGCGGAAGTTTTCGTTATTAGCATAGTAGAGAGCGAGATCATTGTAGCCGGTCATACCTGCAAGAAGTGAGTTCTTGACCGGGAAGGTGATGTTGCCGTTCTTAAGCTGACCGTAGAGACCCTCTGCAGCTTCCGGTTTACCCTGAGCGATACGGAGCGAAGCAAGGCTACCGAATGCGAATTCGCCGTAGCTCCATGACATACCTGTGAAGAATATCTGGATCGCTTTGCCGTTCTTGTCGGATACGAACACCTTCTCCGGATTCGTGCAGTTGAAGTAGAAGAAGTAGTTCTTGCTGTCATCCCAGTCACCCGGGTCATTGTAGGGATAAGCGGCACCGTAGGGGTTGACCAGACGGTAGAGTCCCTTCATTGTCGGGTGCTCCTGAATCTCGACCTGATAGATGGTGGGATCATCCACGCCAAACCATGTGGCCACGAATGTTTCCCAGTACGTTGCCATACCGAGCGACTTCCAGGGGATGTAGCTCAGCTTCACGCTGGCGCTGGTGGTGTAATAGGGAGTATCGTTGCCGTCAAGCTTGAAGCTGAACAGATAGTCGAAGTTCTGCTGAAGCTCGGTTGCCACGAAATTGACGGTGAGCGTTGCGCTCCCCTCGCCGTCGGCAAATGATACTGACGACGGGACTGTGAACAGGTTGCCGGCGTTGCTCTCGCAGCTCACGTTGTAGGTGGCTGCGCCGGTCGTGTTGGCACGGTAAACATTCAGCTCGAACTTCGTGTCATCCTCGCCTGCTTCAACTGTCTGGCTGCTTTCGCCGAGCGCGAAATAGACGGACGGCTGATTCTCCAGAGGTTCGGTGGGCTCGTAGGTGGCTTTGAAGTCATCGCCGCATGAAGTCATGCCGATGGCAAGAAGAGCCAGACCCAGTCCGGTGATATTTAGTTTGTTGAATTTCATTGTGTGAATGATTGTTGTTGATTGTTACTTTTTCGATTCAGTCATTTCGTTTGACAGTCACCGGATTAGTTATTGTCGGGGACAGGCACGGGTGCCGATGCCGTCGACGTGATGGTGCCGATCTGCGGATTTGCCTGCTGCTCGGTCTGCGGGATCACGTAGATCAGGCAGGGATCCTCAGGTGCTACCACAAAGACGAGTGTCGGGTCAAAGCCACCGCCGCGACGGTCGATCGAACGCTTAAGGCGCATGATATCGAAGTAGGCGAATCCTTCACCCCACAGCTCTACGCGGCGCTGCCACCACAGAGCGTTGATGAATTCCTCGGTCGATCCTGCCGACAGAGCGTAGGAAGGATCGCGGTAGGTCTTCACGAAGTTCACCAGAGTGTTCACGCCTTCGCCCACTGACTTACGACCCTGTGCCTCGGCGAGGATCAGGTAAAGCTCCTCCATGCGCATCGTCGGGATCTCGCTGGCGGGAATCGTTGTGCCCACGTTGTTCTGGTAAGCACCGAACTTCATCTGCACGTAAGGTTCAAACTCTGCGCAGCCGAAGCTTTCGTGATTGGTGATGTAATCCTTATAGGCGGCGGGGATGGTAGCTGCGGGCTTTGCATCGCCGTCGAGCCACCATGCCTTGCGCACGTCGGTCGAGGGGATCGACTCATAGAGAGCCTTGTTGATGCAGCGGAAGAAACCGTAGCGGAAGTAACCCATGCCGTTGAGCCAGCAGCCCATCATGCCTGCGAACGAACGCACGGCGGCTGAGCCGATAAACGACGGATCGATGTTCAGACCCCACAGCACGTTGTTGTCGGCGAGAGCGTTGAACGCCGGAGCCGAAGCCTTCTGGATCGAATAGGGAGCCAGACCCTCTGCCTGTGCCTTCTGAAGAGCCTTGTTGACGTCAGCGATACACTCGTCGTACATGCCCATGTTAAGGTAAGCGCGGGCGCGGAGCACGAGAGCTACCGTCGAGTTGATGAACGTCTTGTTGATTCGGGGCTGACCGGCTGCCTCGCTCTTCTCCAGAAGCTCGATGGCGTTGGTGTAGTCCTCGACGATCTGGGCATAGATCTCGCGGTTGGAGGCGCGGGGCGTACCCTCCAGTGCCACCTGCTCGGCGTTGAGATGCGTGATCAGCGGAACGGTCGGCTCATCTTCGTGACCCACGTAGGTGAACTGATAGAGCTGAGCCAGATAGAAGTAGCCGTAGGCACGGAATGCAAGTGCCTGGGCGAGTGCCATCTGATTGTAGGGCTGCTCGGTGTCCATCGGGATAACCTTGGCAAGATCGTTACTCGTGTAGATCAGATTGTACATCGTGTTCCACGAGATAAGGTTGTTGAAATAGTTATCCGAGAAGTCCTCGAGCGTCAGGGCAGCGGTGTACCACTGGTAGTCGCCGAGTTTCGACGGCATGTCGTTCGAGCGCGAGTCATACATGATGTTGAGCGACGGGAAACCGAAGTCGGTGTCCACGCGGCCGAACGAGTCATAGTTGCCCATCATCACGTAGGTCATACCCGGCACTGCGTTCACCGCAGCCTCGATCATCGCGGGATCGCCTTCGTACACCTGTTCCTTCTGGTCGGAGGTCACGGTGCCTCCCATGGGCTCCGTATCGAGATCGTTACACGATACAAGCGACAGCGAGCTGACGGCTGCCAGAGCCAGAATCTTGTTTATTGCTTTCATGTTGAATAATGTCTGTTGGTGTGTGGAGAGAAATCTTTAGAATTCAACTCTGATGCCGCCTGAGATGCAGCGGAGTGCCGAGTAAGTTCCGGTGGTCACCGAAGTGTAGCTCGTGCGGGGGTCCAGACCCTTGCGCTTGCTCCAGAGTGCCACGTTGTCGGCTGCGCCGTACACGTGCACCTTCTCAAGTCCGATCTTGCGGGTCAGCTTCACGGGAATCGTGTAGCCTACGGAGATATTGTTGAGCGACAGATAATTCGAGCTGATCAGACCGAATGTGTTGCTGTTGTCTGCAAGGCTGTAGGTGCCCAGCGAGTTCAGGCCCGGGATATTGGAGTTGGGGTTCTCGGGAGTCCATGCCTTCAGGATGTCAGCGTGCCAGTTGGAGCCAAGGCTGCCCGACTTACCGCGGTGGAGCATTTCCATGTAACCGGTGTCATACACGCGACCGCCGAGCTGGTAGCCGAACTGGATCGAGAAGTCGAAGCCGTAAGCCTGGATCGAAGTGCCGAAGCCGCCGTAGAAGGTCGGGAGGAAGTTACCGGTCAGCTTGCGGTTGTTGGAGCGTGCGGTGTCGAAGTTTTCGGTCTTGTACTCGTTGCCGTCATCGTCCTTTGCCCAGAACATCGGGTTACCGTTCTCGGGGTTGACGCCGGCATACTCTACCATATAGTACTGGTACATCGAGTCACCCTCCTTGTAGATGCGCAGACCGCTGATCATCTCGCCGCCCAGATCCGGGTGGAGCTTAAGCACCTTGTTCTTGATCCAGGTGCCGTTGAAGTTCACGTCCCATGTGAAGTTCTTCATCACCACGGGGCGCAGGCGAAGCTCGATTTCAATACCGTTGTTGCGCATCGAACCCACGTTCATCGGGATCGTCGAATAGCCGTTCGACGGCGCTACGGGACGGTTGTAGAGCATGTCGGAAGTCTGACGCTGGAAATATTCGATCGTACCGTCGATTCTGCCCTGGAAGAAGCTGAAGTCAAAGCCCGTGTTGAAGGCGTTCGAGGTCTCCCATGTCAGGTCAGGGTTGCCCTTGTAGACGAGGTTGCCGTCCTGCCATGATTCCGTACCGAGCAGCTCATACTGGTCGAGATAAGCGTAGTTGTTGCCGATGTTGTCATTACCCTGCTGGCCGAACGATGCCTTGAACTTCAACATGTCGAGCCACTCGCGCGAGTCAGCCATGAAGTTCTCCTTGGCGATGTCCCAGGCAGCCGAGAGCGACCAGAAGTTACCCCAGCGCTTGTCAGGAGCGAAGCGCGACGATGCGTCGCGGCGGTAGCTCACGCTTGCGAAGTAGCGCGTGTCGTAGTCGTAGTTCACACGTCCGAAGATACCGCGTGTTGCGTACTGCGAGCGGCTTCCGTAGCCCTTGCGGTTGGTGTCCTCAAGCGTGTTGTTGATTGCCCAGCTGTTGGGGTTGTAGAGGTTGCGGCCCGTGGCATACACCTGCTCCACGTAGAGCTCGTAGCTCTCGTAGCCCACCATGTAGTCGAAGCTGTTGGCGCCGAAGCTGTGGCGGTAGTTGGCGATAGCCTGCAGGTTCAGGCCCGAAGTGCGGGTCTGGTACTGATAAGCGGCACCGCCCGATGAAGCGTACGTGCCGTACTGCTTGTTGTACAGATAGTGATTGCGGGTGTTGTCGAGAGTGTAGCCGACAGTGCCGGTGATCGACAGGCCCTTCACGGGAGTGAGCTGAGCGAACCACTTGCCGTTGAACACGTCCATCAGCGTCTCGCTCGTGTCATATTTCAGGATAGCGGCGGGGTTGGAGCCGGGCATGTAGCCGGAGCGTGCCACGCCGCCCGTGTAGCGGCCGTCACCGAAGTCGTAGATCGGATCGCCCGTAGCCGAGTCGGTCATGTAGCTGCCGTCGGCATTGCGTACGAAGAAAGGATAGACCGGAGCCATGCGGTTGACCACCGAGAAAGCGTTGGTCGACAATCCCGTCGACGTCTGACCCGAAGGATAACCCATGTTCACGTACGAATAAGCCAGATTCGTGCCGAGTTTCAGCCAGCTCTTAGCCTGATAGTCCACGGCTGCGCGCGTGGCGAGACGCTTGTAGTTCGAGCCCTGGATCACACCCTCGTCGCCCAGGTAAGCGGCGCTCAGGTAGTAGTTCAGGCGGTCGGTGCCTCCCGAGATCGAGAGGTTGTACTCCTGACGCAGACCGTTGGTGAACGTCAGATCTTCCCAGTTGTCGGGAGTGAAATAGTTCTTGCCGTTGCTGTAGCCGAGAGTGGCGTTGGGGTTCAGCTTGCCGTTCAGGCCCACGAGCGACTGTCCCGCAGGAGCCGTGAACACCTGATAGCCCATATATTCGATCATCTGCTGATTGGCGAGCATATTGGCGGCATTTGCGCTGTAGCCCGTGCCCAGAAGTCCGTTATTGAGGGCGGCGTAAGCCAGTTCATAGTATTGTGCGGGATCCTTGATCACATTGTAGTTCTTGATCTCGCGGGAGTTGCCGCCCCAGCGGGCATCAAGAGTGATCTTGGCATTGCCTTGCTGACCCTGCTTCGTGGTGATGAGGATCACACCGTTGGCACCGCGCGCACCGTACAGGGCTGCCGATGCGGCATCCTTAAGCACAGTCATCGAAGCGATATCCATCGTGTTGAGCGAAGCGATGTCACCGTCGTAAGGCACACCGTCCACCACATAGAGAGGGCTGGTGCCTGCGTTGATTGATCCGACACCGCGGATGCGCACCGTCGGCGACGTACCCGGCTGTCCGTTGTTGCTCAGGATCTGTACGCCCGACACCACGCCCTTCAGCGCGTTCACGGCGTCAGTCACAAGCGCATTCTCGATCTTGTCGGCTTTCACCACCGATGCCGAGCCGGTGTAGGCCGACTTCTTGGCAGTACCGTAAGCAACCACCATCACCTCGTCGAGGTTAGTGGCGCCATCCTCAAGTTCGATCTTCATGTCGCCCGATGTGATGGCGACAGTCTTGCTCGTCATGCCCACATACGACACTGTGATTTTCTTCACCGTCGAGGGCACTGTGAGCTTAAAGCGGCCGTCAAGGTCCGTTGCTACGCCCTGACCGCCTCCTACGGGCATCACCGTGGCACCTGCAAGAGGCTCACCGTCCGATGCCGATACGACGATACCGCGCACATTCACCTGCGCAAGCGCAAGCGTGGTCGCAAGCATCACCGAAAGCATTACTGAAAACAGCTTTTTCATACAATAATGTTGATTTAATAATAAAGATGAATTACTCTTATTTTTCTACATCCTGATTGGAAACAGCACTTTGCAATTGCAGCATCTCTTGTTAAGAGATTTACAATTATTTCGCAAAGATAAGCCTTTTATATGATATATTTACACTTTTCAAGTGATTTTTTCCGATTTTAACACGTTTAAAACATCACCGAAAAATTATGTTGTAAAACATTTGCGCCTTTATCATCTAATAATCAACAATATAACCATAATTAACAAAAATACTTGCAACGTGAATTTTTTTTGATTTCACGTTGCGGGGAAAACGCAAATTAACTGCACATTTTGAAAGCAAATGCGCCAAATAGTGCACAAAATGTCAAAATCGCCAATCCGACTTCCCCCCCTTTTCTTTCCAAAACGCGAAGTAAGGTCAATATCCCGATCCCTCACACATTAACTAAATGGACAGGAGCTGACGAAAATCTCAAATTAAGCAAAATTAACCAAATCCAAATCTCTTAACAAGAGATACTACAATCATAAGTGCTGTTATCCAAATTTCTCAGGTAAAAAAGTTACCTATTAGTCATTTCATTATTAATCAACATTATTGTATGAAAAAGCTGTTCTTACTTCTTACAGTAATCATGCTTTCCGCCGTTTGTGCCATTGCACAAAATCGCACGGTGCGTGGTACTGTTATCAGTGCAGTTGACCAGGAGCCCCTCGTCGGTGCCACAGTAATGCCCATTGGCGGTGGCCAGGGCGTGGCTACGGATATGGACGGTAAGTTTGTCCTCACGGTGCCCCAGTCAGTAAAGAAAATCAAAGTGTCCTATGTCGGCATGGCTACTAAGGAAGTTAACATCACTTCCGACAACATGACTGTCGAGCTCGACAATGCCAATACGCTCGACGAGGTCATTGCCGTCGCATTCGGTACTGAGAAAAAATCAGCCTTTACAGGTGCCGCTACCGTTGTTAAGGCAGAGGATCTCGAGAAGCACGTTACCACCAACGTTGCCGACGCTCTTGTCGGCTCTGTAGCAGGTCTTCAGATGCGTGGCAGCTCCGGTCAGCCCGGTGGCGGTCAGGGTAGCATCAACATCCGTGGTATCGCTTCCATGTATGCAAGCACAGATCCCCTCGTGATTGTCGACGGTTCGCCCTACACCGCTTCACTCTCTAATCTTCCACAGGAGGACATCGAATCCGTATCTGTCCTGAAGGATGCCGCATCTGCGGCTCTATATGGTGCCCGTGGTGCTGCCGGTGTAATCATCATCACGACCAAGCGTGGCAACACCGAACAGGCTAAAGTCAGTGTTGACATGCGCTGGGGTTCCAACTCACGCGCTCTCCAGGAGTACGACGTCATCACCGATCCCGGTCAGTACTATGAGGCATACTACACTCAGCTCTACAACCGCAACCTCTACGGTCTCAACATGTCGGCTGCGCAAGCTAACGCTAAGGCAAACTCCGATATGCTTTCTTATCTTGCCTACAATATCTATAATATTCCCGAAGGTCAGCAGCTCATCGGTCTCAACGGTAAGCTCAACCCCTATGCTACCAAAGGGCGTACCTACGAATACATGGGTCAGAAATATTATCTGACCAACGACGACTGGACTGACATCGCTTATAAGAATGGTCTTCGTCAGGAGTACACCGCAACGGTCAACGGCGGTAACGATCGTGCTTCTTACTATGCAAGCGCATCCTACCTCAACGAGGAAGGCATCATTGACAAGTCCAACTTCAAGCGTCTCACCGCACGCTTCAAGGGCGACTATCAGGCTAAGCGCTGGCTTAAGCTCGGTGTGAACGTTGGTTATGTCAACTCCACCAGCACCCTCAACCCCAACTCCGGCACTGCTGCCAACTCCACCAACATGATGTACTTCACATCAATGCTGGCTCCTATTTATCCTCTTTACGTGCGTGTCATTGACGAGAACGGTCAGCCTGTTATCCGCGAGGACCAGTACGGTCACAAGGCTTATGACTGGGGTGTTGCAAATCAGCCCATCGGCTACGGTGGCATCAACCGTCCATTCATGCAGAACTCCAACCCTATCGGCAATAATATCTACAACACCAACACCAGCGGTGGCAATCAGCTTAACGCCACGTTTACCGCCGATTTCACCCTCACTTCCTGGCTTAAGGCTAACATTTCGAGCAACGTGAACTGGGGGCAGACTCAGGCAACTGATTATCAGAACTGCTACTATGGTCCTTCAATGGGTACAAATGGCGCACTCACAAAATCGGTAACAACCGGTTTCCGCACCAACAACACCCAGACCCTTACCTACTTCAAGGATTTCGGTCCTCACAATGTCAACGTCATGGTTGGTCACGAGTACTACCGCACAAAATCCGAGTATCTCGGTGCTGCAGGTCGCGGCGGTTTCTCTCCCGACATTCTTGAGCTCAACGCTTTCGCCGACCGCTATACTTCCAACTCCTACAAGACGGTCTACAACGTTGAAGGTTATTTCGGTCGCGCTCAGTACGAGTATGACGGCAAATACTTCGCCTCTGCTTCCTATCGCCGTGACGCTTCTTCTCGTTTCGCAACCAACAAACGCTGGGGTAACTTCTGGTCAGTCGGTGCAGCATGGCTCGTCAACAAAGACTTCCTGACCGATGCCAAGTGGCTCAACAACCTTAAGCTGAAAGCATCTATCGGTCAGCAGGGTAACGACAACATCGGCAACTGGGCTTACATCGACCTCTACTCACTCTCAATCGCCGACAAGATCAGCATGTCACCCAACTTCTATCAGCCCGGCAATCCCGATATCACATGGGAGACCACAACCAACTTCAACTTCGGTATCGAATTTGCTGTCCTCAACAACCGCCTGTCAGGTAACATCGACGTCTACACGAAAAAGACTACCGACCTACTGTTCTGGCTCTCGACGCCTGAGACAATCGGTTATCGCGGTTACTACGGCAACCTCGGCGACATCCGCAATACCGGTATTGAAGTCGCTCTCACAGGTTCGATCATCCGCACTCGCGACTACAGCTGGGACATCAGCCTCAACTTCTCTCATAACGCCACCAAGATTCTGTCACTTCCCCCGTCAAAGGTTCTCGATCGTGGCGGTTTCACCGAATCAAAGAACAACATCGGCATGTGGTATAAAGTCGGCGGTCCGCTCTACAATGTCATGCTTCCCGTATATGCCGGTCCTAACGAGCAGGGTGAGGCAACATATTATGTCGACTCTTCCAATATTGATCCCGACACCGGCAAGCAGTATGTCGATCGTCCCGGTAAGCTTCGCGATGAAGTAACCACTAACCCCAATGAAGCCACCTACTACGAACTTGGTTCTTCACTTCCCACTCTGTTCGGTGGTTTCAGCACAAGCGTTCGACTCGGACGTTTCGATGCCTCTGCTACATTCGACTATCAGATCGGCGGTAAGCTCTACGACCAGCGCTATGCTTCTCTCATGACTCCCACCCCAAGCGGTGCCGGCGGCAGCAACTTCCACAAGGATTACGCTAAGGCTTGGACTCCCGAAAATACCGAAAGTATGATTCCTCGCTGGCAGTACGGCGATCAGTACCCCACTGCCCGCTCCAACCGCTTCCTCACCGACGCAAGCTATCTCAACTTCCAGTCCTTCACTGTAGGCTACACCCTGCCGAAGTTCTGCAAGGAAATTTCCAAAGTGCGCGTCTACGTAATCGGTGAAAACCTTTGCTTCTGGTCCAAGCGTCAGGGCTTCGACCCCCGCTACGCATTCTCCGGCAACGGTTCCATCCCCACCTATTCTCCTCTCCGCAATATCTCTGGCGGCGTACAGGTTAACTTCTAATCAGCAACTATCAAGATGAAAAAATTATCATATCTCACTCTTTTAGCTGCTGCCTCAGTCTCGATGACCGGCTGTATTGAGGAAACTGTTCCTCTTACCAACATTGTCACCTCTGATCAGGCAGCACAGGCTCCCGGTAGCTTTGAGAATTTCGTTAACTCTCTGGTCACTCCCACTATCGGTCAGCCCTACTATGGCGGTGCCAGCAACATCAACAGTTTCCCCTATGATTTCGGTTATCCTGCCACGTTCCTCGAGCGCGATGTAATGGGCCAGGATATCGTAATCACCAATTCCGGCTCTCACCTTCAGACTTGGGCTTATTGCGGTACAGGTCTTGGTCCCCGCTATGCAGTCGCTCAGGTACCTATCACCTACTATTACGGCTGGATTAAGAACTGTAACAACCTTCTCAATCTTGTCGACGAGGAAAATCTGCCGGAGAGCCAGCGTCATGGCGTCGGACAGGCTTATGCCATGCGCGCACTCTTCTATGAGGATGTTGCCCGCATGTATGCAGAGACCACTTACACGTTGGATCCGCAGGCTCCCACTGCTCCTATCATCACCGAAAAGACCACTCCGGCTGAAGCGACTAACAATCCCCGCGCCACCAACGAAAAAATGTGGGCATTCATTCTCGATGACCTTGATAAGGCGGAAGGATATCTCTCCGACTACAAACGCACCGACAAGACCACTATCGATCTTTCTGTAGTTTATGGTCTTAAGGCGCGCGCCTATCTCACTATGGGTCTATGGAGTGATGCCGAGCGTTACGCCAAGCTTGCCCAGGAAGGCTACACAATGCTGACCTCGGAGCAGTACACCGACCGCAACACCGGCTTCAACACTGCCAACAACAACTCTTGGATGTTCGCCGGAAAATTCAAGGCTGAGGATCCTTGCATTCAGCTCAACGACGCCGACTCCTCATGGGGATCACTCGTTGCTCTCGAAATCACGGATCAGTCAGCTTGCGGTTACGCCTCCAACTATGGCTATCCTCTGGCTATCGACTACCATCTCTACCAGACCATCCCTGCTTCCGATATCCGTCGCAAGTGCTTCGTTGATTTTTCAATTGCCGAGACTTACACGGAAAAGGGTGAACCTACAAACTCTACTGTAGCATTTGCTGCCGACTATTCCGACTACCCCACCACTCTCGCCCTCACCAACATTGGTTCCAACGAGACAGGTTATGGCATCGGTGGCGCATCGCTGAAGTTCCGTGTAGCCGGTGGCGAGGAAGGTCACAACAACCAGTACATCGGATTCCTGATGGATGTGCCTTACATGCGTGTCGAGGAAATGATGCTCATTGAGGCTGAGGCAGCAGGCATGCAGCAGGAATCACGCGGCATCCAGCTCCTCACTCAGTTCGCTACCGCACGTGACCCCGAATATGTCTACGGAATGCACAACGAGGCTTATGGCAACACTTCGACTTCTGCTTTCCAGAATGAGGTTTGGTGGCAGCGCCGTGTTGAACTCTGGGGCGAAGGTCAGGCTACATTTGACATCAAGCGTCTCAATAAAGGCATAATCCGCAGCTACGAAGGTACCAACCACATTGCTGACTATCGCTGGAACACTACTACTCCTCCCCAGTGGATGACACTCTGCTTTGTTAACACCGAAGCTCAGTATAACCTCGCGCTTGTCAACAATCCCACGCCCCTCATGCCATCTGCAGACTCGCCTGTGTTTGTGTGGTAATCAAGAATCCCCTTTAACAATTGAATTTTCAAATTATGAATAAAAATATCATCAGTATGTTCTGTCTGGCAGGGTTCGCTCTTGCATTCACTGCCTGCAGCGATGACGACGATTATGTAGTTGGCGAGCCCTCTGTCGGTGCTTACTTCCCCACTGGCATTGAGACCAAGGCAATCGACATTGTTCCCGGTGACACCGAACGTACATTCACAATCGCACGTTCATCTGCCGAAGGATCTATGACCGTAAATCTTGAGGTCAACGACCCTGCCGGTCTCTTCTCAGTTCCCTCTGAGGTTACATTTGCCGCTGGACAGACTGAGACCACATTCCCTATCCGCTTTAATGTTGATGCCCTTGATCTGGTTGATTACACCGTTCAGGTTACTATTCCCCAGTCACAGGCATATCTTTACGGCACACCTCAGCTCAGCTTCACTCTCGGCATCCTCGACGACCTCCGTTGGCTCACCCTCGATGAACCCGCCGTTTACACCGATGGCTACCTTTCATCTTTATTTGGATTACCGCCGGACACATGGGAAGTCCAGATCCAGAAAAAAGTCGGAGAGAAAGCTCTTTACCGTCTCGTTGATCCTTACGGTGAAAACAGCCCTCTCTATGATCCTTCGGAGTACGATCCCAGTCAGGCTTATTTCCTCGAAATCAACGCCAATGATCCTAAAGGTGTTTACATTCCCCTTTGCGAGATTGGTCTTGATTGGGGATATGGTCCAATATCTTGCTGGAGTGCGGCTTCTCGTTATCTTGAGGCAGGAAATTCTCTTGCTGCCATTAAGAATGCCGGTTACTGCGGCACTCTTGTCGACGGAGTCATCACTTTCCCCACTCAGACTCTGTTAGTTGCGATGGGAACATCCCTCTACTATGGCAACTCAAACGATGCTTTTAAAGTAGTGCTTCCCGACTCAGAAAAATAAAAGCAACATTTAAAATAACAAACACTTTTTCAACTTACCGTGCCATAGAAGCATTCGGTTAAGTAAAGAATAGGCATCCCCGTGATGGAGGTGCCTATTTTTTTGTATAGTATATACTGTCCTTCTACGATAAATCCATCTGTATTTATTGTCCTGCTTTCATTTATTACAAGTTGAGCAAGCTTAATAACTTAATTTCCTTTACCATCTTCTCCCAATTACTAATTCTATCAACAATTTCCCTTTCAAATCTCAAAAATATTTGGTAGATTTGCACATTAATTATTAGCGATCACCGATCATGAGACATTTCCTCCTTTCAATACTTGCCGCCGGCACCATCATCTCCGCCGCAGCCCAATCCAAAATCAACCCCCAGGGACTCTCCCTGATCCAGGAATACAACGAAATTCAGGCAGCCAAAGCCGAGGGACGCGGTGCCTCCCGCACCACCACCGCCGATCTCCCTGCCCGCATGAACGTAATCGTCCGTCTTGAGCCCGGAGCCGACATCGACGCCCTCACCGCCGACCCCGATTTCACCCTTGTCGCTTCGCGCGGCAACTTCGCCATCGTCAACATGCCCCTCGCCCGAGTCGAGCAGTTTGCCGACGCACCTGCAGTCCGCTCCCTCTCCCTCGGCGTCAAAGCCAAGTCACACCTCAACGATGCACGTAAGTACGCGTCCGACGACCCCGTGCAGGCAGGTACCGGACTGCCCCAGCCCTACACCGGCAAAGGCGTATATGCAGCACTATTCGACACCGGTCTGGAGCCCAACCACATCAACTTTCTCGGCGAGGACGGCAAGACCCGCGTCAAAGGCATCTGGACGGTATTCGGCTCCACAGATCCCGAAGTCAAGGAATACATTACCGAGCAGGAAATCACCAAATTCACCACCGAGACATCCAACGACACCCACGGCACCCACGTACTTGGCATCATCTCCGGCTCCTACAAAGGCGAAGGCTACTTCGGCGGCAGCTACTCCCCCGCCAATCGTCCTTGCGAATACTGGGGAGTTGCCCCCGACGCCGACATCCTCATCGGCTGCGGAGAGCTTTGGCAAGCCGACATCCTCGCCGGCGTTGACCGTATAGTCGGCAAAGCCGAGGAGGACGGCAAACCAGTGGTAGTCAACCTTTCGCTCGGTTCCAACTACGGTCCGCACGACGGCTCCGACGACTTCTCACAGATGCTTGCCGAGTACGGCAAAAGCGCCATCATCTCAATCTCAGCCGGCAACGAAGGCGACGAGAACATCGGAATCTCTTACGACTTCACCGACAAAAACAAGACATTCAGGACAGGCCTCTACGCCACAAACCCCGAACAGCAATTCAAGGGGAGCTGTGAGTTCTGGATGAACGACGGCACAGTCCCCGAGGCCAAAATTATCATTTACAGCCGATTATACGGCAGGGAAGAATATAAGATGGACATCCCCGATCTCCGTGGCAAATCGCTGATTCTCACAGGGGAAAAATCCAAACAGGCAGGAGCCACAAAGACCGCAATCTTCGACGACGCATGGGACGAAAACAGCTATGTGAAAGTCTACTCAGGGATCGACCCAAACAACAACCGATTCTACATCTACATCGACGAAGACCTCAACTACATTTCTAAAACAAAACAGAAGGACTATGCTATAGGAATCCAGATCAAGGCACAACCGGGAAAAAGCCTCACGGGTTATGCCGACCCTGGTGATCAACCTTCATATTACGCCGAATTCACCAACTTTGATATAAGTTCGTGGCAGTCAGGCACCCCCAACGGATCCATCAACGACATGGCTTGCGGCGAAAACGTAATCTGCATCGGTGCCTTCGTAACCCGCAAGAACTGGACTAACCTCGATGGTTCAAGCCGCTGGTACGGAGGCGAATATATCAAAGGCAACATCGCACCTTTCTCAAGCTACGGCACCCTCTGGGACGGACGCAACCTCCCCGACCTCTGCGCTCCCGGCTCGACACTCATCTCTTCCGTAAGCTCCTACTACGTCAACAAAGTTGGCAACATCGACCGAAACGTCTGCGGACAGGTAGAGGACGGCAACAAGACCTACTACTGGCAGCAGATGCAGGGCACATCCATGGCATCACCATTCGCTGCCGGAACATTCGTGGCATGGCTCGAAGCCGATCCCACGCTCACAATCGACCGCGTAAAGCAGATAGCTAAAGCCACTGCCGTCAAAGGCGACGGATACGACAAGACCGATCCCATCCGCTGGGGTGCCGGCGAAATCAACGTCCTCGAAGGCATCAAGATGGTGATTGCCGGCTCAGGCATCGGCACCGTCGAAGCCGACCCCGACGCCGCATCCGACGATCGCGCCCTCGTAGTCACATCCCCCTCCCGCGGCATCTTCGAAATCCTCTTCGCTGGCGCCACATCCCTTGATGCCACCCTCTACACCCTCGCCGGAGTACCCGTAGCGACCGTCAGAACCGACGCCCCCGAAGCCACCCTCGACGCCACAGCCTCCCCCCGCGGCATCTACCTCCTCCGCGTCGCCACCCCCTCCGCCACCGTCACCCGCAAAGTCACCCTCTGACATCATAAATCCCCCTCCCACCCAACACCGCCCCAGTGAAAAAAAAGAAAAAAACACCAAGAAGGAAGCCCAGGAAGCGAAAACACAGAAGACAGCCAGCACCCAAAAGGAAGAGGA
>CAMWPM010000009.1 GCA_947176235.1 uncultured Bacteroidales bacterium
GGCTGATTGTTTTATTATTGGAGTTGAATTTCTTATATCGAACTCACGTTAAATAACAAATTATTCCTACAGGTATGCGTAACTGGATATTCACTACCAAACCCACTCATTTCCGGATGTCGGAAGCTCTGATCCCCGGTGAAACCCTTGACTGGCCGTCGTTCGGACTTTTCAAATTTGAAGTAGGAGATCTCGTATTCTTTTACGCATCCAACCCAATATGTCAGCTTATCGGTAAACTGGAAATCGAACGTACTGATCTGCCATTTTCAGAAGCAAATCCACGTAATGACTTACGAAAATGGCCCAGGCATCACTCACGGATTCCATGGCTGAGACTTCGTGTGCTTCAATCGGCTCCGGTGCCATTCAAACCCCTGCAACGTGGCAGCCTATATTATCATACCGAATTCAAGCCCTCACCTTACCCCAAATTGCTTCATGATAATGAATGCGATTACGTGTTCAGGGCTTTTGACGAAGCAATGACGTATGACGCCGACATGATCCGTTACGACAACGGAATTGAATCCAGAGCTATCGAAAAAGTGACACGTGGGGAAATCCTGACATCAATAATTGAAGAACTTAAAGGTGGCAGGATTACCTCACTTGTATTTAGCCGTACCTCAACTTCCAATATTGATGTGACACTGTCTCGATCGGCTGATCCGGAAATCGACGCCGTCACGCTTCACTTTAAGGGAGTGCATCACATCCTATGGGATCTTCAAACCGTCAACGACTTAATTTCTGGCATTCGGCTTACGGTCGAAGATACTTACCTTCTGTGTCAGATTGATGGAGCATCAGCCGAAATATTAGCTGAGGATATTACCATAGATTAAAGCGATTATTTGTGTCAGTGATTTCTCTATGACACAGAATTACATGCTCGGAATATTCAACTGACGTGACGATTGTTAAAAGAATCATTTTAACACAATTAAGATATTATAATATCGGTGTATGTTATAATTATATAAGTAAATGAGCGGTGAAGATGCATACTGCCTAAGGATTTGGATTACAATATATTATTCATAATATACTATTAATCAACCCATTACACAATATATCTGAACAATAGCATGAAGCAAATTGCTCAGATTTATCGAAACTGTGCAAAATGTCAAAAATTTTTCATGCTTTTTGTTTTTTATAAAAAAAATTGTTTATAATTTTGCAAAACAAAATAGACCACATTTTCCATTATTATGAAAACGAACCTTAGTTCTCAAATTAAATTGGAAAGCGTGCCTCGGCGATATTACGCACCTCAGAGCGAACTTGAGCAAGCGGCGCTGACACGTGAAGAAAAAGTTTATTCCCGCATCTTTGAGACTATCCCTGATGGAAGTTTCTATCTCGCCCGACATATAGCTGAAGTTATTCAAAAAAATGTAGCAAAGAAAGGACGTTGCGTCCTTGCTCTTGGAGCAGGAATCAACACCACCCCCGTCTATTCCTCTCTCATCGAGCTTTACCGACGTGGCGAAGTATCATTCCTCGATACCATCATTTTCAATATCGACGAATTTTTCCCCCTCCGTCCCGAAGGTCCCAGCACACTTCGCCGTCTTAAAGAATTATTCCTTGATAAAGTAGACGTAAAGCCGGAGAATATTCATTCAATTAATCCTGCGGTCACAAAAGAAAACATGTTCCAGTACTGTAAGGAATATGAGCAGGAAATTGATAATTGTGGGGGACTCGATCTCACTGTCTGCGAGATAGGTCCTGGAGGAATGCTCGGTTACAATCAGCCGGGTTCTCTTTCCACCAGCGTCTGCCGCCTGGTGCTCCTGGCGGGTGACACACGCCGCAATATCGCCCGTGATTATAAGACCGACGATGCTCCCAGCACTGCCATTACTCTCGGCATCGGCAATATCATGCGTTCCACCCGCATAATGTGCATGGCTTGGGGTGAGAATCGAGCACAGGTGCTGAGGGAAGTTATTGAAGGACCTGTGACTGAAGAGGTTCCGGCATCCTTCCTCCAGCTCCACAACCATGTGCGCATTGCCATGGATCTTTCGGCAGCCGAACGTCTTACCAGAATAAGCCATCCATGGAAAGTAACTTCATGCGAATGGACTGACAAACTTATCCGACGTGCGATCGTTTGGCTGTGCGAAAAGACCGGCAAGCCCATTCTCAAGCTCACCGACCGTGATTACAATGATTGGGGTCTGGGAGAACTTGTAGCGCTTTTCGGTTCAGCCTACAATGTGAACATTAAAGTGTTCAACGAACTCCAGCACACCATCACCGGATGGCCCGGTGGTAAGCCTAATGCTGATGACACTTATCGCCCGGAGCGTGCCCTCCCCTTCCCAAAAAGAGTAATTGTATTCAGCCCGCACCCCGACGATGATGTAATCTCGATGGGCGGCACATTAAAACGCCTGGTCGATCAGCACCACGACGTTCATGTTGCCTACGAGACATCCGGCAATATTGCCGTCGGCGACGAGGACATGATGCGCTATTTCCTCATGATGGACAAGATCGCGCCCCAGTTCCATTTCGACACGGAAGGATTCAGGAAACTCAGTCACGACGTACGCGACTTTGTTGCACACAAATCCGCCGGAGAAAGTGACTCCACCGAAATTCGCGAGATAAAGACGATGATCCGCCAGGCGGAAGCTACCATCGCTTGTCACTACATTGGGATTCCTGACGATCATATTCATTTCCTCCGCCTCCCGTTCTATGAGACCGGCAAAATCAAGAAAGGAGATCTTACAGAAGCCGACATTGACAAAGTGAAAGCGCTGATTGAAGAGGTGAAGCCTCATCAGATTTTCGTGGCAGGTGACCTTGCGGATCCTCATGGCACCCATCGAGTCTGCACCGACGCTGTCCTTGCTGCTGTGGACGATCTCAAAGGCGAGGAATGGATGAAGGACTGCCGCATCTGGATGTATCGCGGAGCATGGGCAGAATGGGAAATTGACCACATCGAGATGGCAGTGCCTATCAGCCCCGAGGAACTTCGCTTCAAACGCAATTCAATTCTAAAGCACCAGTCCCAGATGGAGAATGCACCTTTCCTTGGCGATGATGACCGTCTGTTCTGGCAACGCGCCGAAGAACGTAACCGCGCTACGGCTCAGCTTTACGAGAACCTTGGTCTGGCAAGCTATGAAGCAATGGAAGCCTTCGTCCGTTACATCCCCATTGCTGATTGATGCCATAATCCTTCGTATGAGGGTATAACATTCAATTTTGATAATCCATATTCCAAATAGATCCCAACATCTTTAAAGAGAAAAAAAGCAACAATAAGTGAATCATAGGTTATGGTTTCGGCAATTCGTGAGAATACCCCGGAACCTTTTTTTATTACCTGATTCATTTCTTTCCGCTTAAATAAAAAAAGACCGGAATCACGTCACTGACTCCGGTCACAATATTGATCATTTTTTATTCTCAGTCAAGCAAGTGATAACCGGCATCTGCCAGTCCTTGGCGGATTATCTCAATATGATCGGCGTTGCGTGTCTCCAGCTCCACACGTAGCACACAGCCATTGATCTGGGTAGAGGTGTGGGAGCGTTCATGAGCCACTGACAATACGTTGCCACCAAGCTCTGCTATCACGGCGCAGACACCTGAAAGCTGTCCCGGCTTATCGTACAAGTCAAGTGAAATCGTACTCATACGTCCGTTCTTTGTCAGTCCTCGGGTGATCACACGATTGAGAATTGTCACGTCAATGTTACCTCCTGACACAAGGCACACAACTTTCTTTCCCCTCACGGGCAATTTATCAAACATCACGGCAGCCACCGAGACAGCACCTGCTCCTTCTGCCACAATCTTCTGTTTCTCAATAAGGGCAAGAATTGCAGCTGCGATTTCATCGTCGGTTACTGTCACGATTTCATCCACGTATTTCTCACACATCTCAAAAGTATTGACACCCGGCTCCTTCACTGCTATACCGTCAGCAATCGTCGAAACGCTGTCGAGATGTATCTTTTCATGTCGCTTCACCGACTCAGCCATGCTCGGTGCACCGGCAGCCTGGACACCGTACACCTTGACATCGGGACGCAGGGTCTTGATAGCAAAGGCAACTCCTGATATCAGACCTCCGCCGCCGATCGGCACCACCACAGCCTCCACGTCAGGCATTTCTTCTATGATCTCCAGTCCGATTGTTCCTTGACCGGCGATCACCAGCGGATCATCAAAGGGATGAACGAATGTGTAGCCATATTTTTCTTTAAGTTCGATTGCTTTGGCATACGCGTCATCATAGACACCCGGCACGAGGCATACTTCCGCACCATAGTTCTTCGTAGCTTCAACTTTACTGAGCGGAGCGCCGGCAGGGAGGCAGATAAGGGATTTTATTCCGTTGCGGGTAGCGCCCAGCGCCACTCCCTGAGCGTGATTTCCCGCTGAGCAGGCTATCACTCCGCGAGCCTTTTCCTCGTCAGTGAGCTGTGAAATCTTATAATATGCACCTCTCAGTTTGAACGAACCTGTAGCCTGGAGATTCTCCGGCTTAAGATAGACTTCTGAATCATTACTGAGTTTTGTGGGACCAATGATGCGGGTGTTGCGTGCCACCTCTCTCAGCACCTTTTGGGCGCGATAGATCTCTTGAATATCCAATGATGCCATATTTTTGTGTGATGATTAGGTTTCGGTTAGATTAGTTTCTTTATGCAAAGATACAAAAGAATAAAACACGATGGTCAACAACTCCTGAAAAAGAGTTGCTGACCATCGAATTTTTTATCCGGTGGAATCTGTTTCTAAGGATTCTACCTGGCTTACTGCTGCTTGGCGGCAAGTTCCTTGAACTCGTCAAGCGTCACTGTCTTGTTCTCAAGCGTGATGGCATTCTTGATACCGCGGAAAAGAAGCTCGTTACCGACATTCTCTACAATACGTGAACGAGTGTTCTTATCGGCGAGGATACGCTTCGCATAGTCAGCGATCACGTCATCACCCATATTGGTCATGCCATATTGCGCAAACTGATGTGCTGCCACACTCTTGGCGTAGTTCAGGAGATCAGCCTCCTCAATTTTCACCTCGAGCTGCTTTGCAATATTCTCCTTGATAAGCTGCCACTTCAGGTCCGGAAGCATAGCTTCAAACTGCTCATCGATTGTCTCTTCCTTGAAGTCGCCCTGCTCGCGCTTTACAAGCCACTTCTTAAGGAATTCTTTCGGAAGCTCCATGTCACCATACTTCTCGACAAAGTACTTCTGGGCATCATTGTTAAACATCAGTTCGCTGTTGGGCTGAAGTTGCTGGGCGATCATGGACTTAAGAGCCTCGTCATATTCCTCGCGAGTCTTCACTTTGTCGGCACCGAACACATTCTTGTAGAATTCCTCACCATCCTCAGCAAGTTTCAGAACGATGATTTCAGAAATGGCAAGTTCAAAATCAGCCTTGACCTGAGCTGCTTTCTCCTTGTCCTCGATATGGAGCATCGACGACATTTCGGCAGGATTGCCCTCGCAAGTGTTCCAGGGGTTGAACACGACCTTATCGCCGACTTTCTTACCCAGGAATTTATCAGCCTCTTCCTTCGACTTGAAATACATCGGAGCCACAATGCCGTCAACTACCTGAATGGCATCCTCGCTCTCCTTCACCGTGCCGTCAGGATTGAGTTCCATGATTGCACCTTTCACGAGAGCCTTGGCATCAACTTCCTCACCGGGGACCTGAGCACCGAAGCGTTCACGCAGCTGCGTGTCCTGCTGCTTCACCATATCGTCCGACACCTCGATCGTGTAGAACGGAAGTTTCACGTCCTTATTCAGCTCTACCTTCACTTCTGGGGTTAGACCGATCTCGTATTCGAATGTATAATCTTTGTCATCAAGATTGATTTCTTTCACTTCCACGGGCATCGGTTCGCCGAGAATCGCCAGATTATTGTCGCGTATGTAACCGATCACAGCGTCATAGACCTCGCGGTTGATGACATCGCTCTTCACCTGCTTTCCGAAGCGGCGCTGGAGTTGGTCGGTGGAGATGTGACCCTTGCGGAATCCGGGGATAGTGTGGGTTTTGCCGATTTCCTTAAGGTCTTTTTTTACCTTATCGGCGTAGTCGCTCTCACTCACATTGACAGTGAGTTTTGCGGTAGTGTCATTCAGTTTTTCTAATGAAACGTTCATGAGTCTTTTTGCTTATGAGTTGTTTGTTGAATTTTTTTTATTCTCGTTTGTTATAAATATAACGTTTTTCAAGGACGGTTTTATTCTTTTGGATTGCCCCGAATAACATGCAAAATTAATCTTTATATTTCGATTAACCAATTTAACGGTTTTTATTTTAATTTTTTTTACGAATTTAGCTATCTTTGTCGTCATGGATACATCAATCATTAATTATCTTTCGTCGCCCGAAGGTGTTGAGTGGATTCAGCGCAATTCGGCTGAGGATCCTTCGGCACTTCGACTGAAATATGCATCTTCATTCTCATCGTCTCCCTGGCTCCCGGCAGCCATCATGCAGATTGAATGTCGCGCACGGGCAGCTAAGAAGATTCCTGAGGAAGTTGCCGCCCCACGTTTTTTATTTCCATCACTCCTCTCATCCGAACAGGCTACCTCCGACTCCCTCGCCGATTTCCATGCATCCCTCATTCAGGAAGGATCCGGAGTCCTCGACCTGACTTGCGGACTCGGCATTGATACATTCCACATCGCACGTCGGGCAACATCGCTCACATCAGTCGAGCGCGAACCGTCCTATGCCAGGGTAGCCGAACACAACGCCGCAGTTCTCGGACTATCCGACCGTGTCTCCATTATCAATTCCGATTGCATTGACTACATTGCCTCTGCCTCACTTCGCCCCGATGTAATCTTTGTCGATCCCGCCCGGCGTGATTCATCCGGAGGCAGAGTCTACGGATTATCCGATTGTAGTCCGGACATTGTTCCCCTTCTCCCCCGACTTGCTCAAATCTCACCCCGCCTCATTGTCAAGGCGTCCCCTATGCTCGACATCTCAAGCCTTGCTTCGGAGCTGCCCGGAGTTACGGATATTTATGTTACCGGCACCTCTACGGAGTGTAAGGAACTTATTGCTGACGTTTCACTTGCAAGATATTCTGATTCAGTTGAAATTGCATCGACGTCACCCACGTATGGCATCCATGCTATTGTCCCTGGGCTACTGAGATTCACATTCACCCCCCAACAGGAAGCCGCGGCAGTCCCGGTCATCGGACGACCGAAAGTAGGTGAAATTCTATATGAACCGCATCCTGTCGTCATGAAAGCCGGACCATTCCGTTTGCTGTCCCAACGTTGGAAGGTCGCAAAAATTGGAGGCAACTCCCATCTCTATTTTAGCTCTGAAATCCGGGAAGGATTTCCGGGTTCGGCATTTCGCATCCTTGAAGTTCTTCCCTACGCATCCGGAGAGATTAAGCGTCTCGCACGTCGTTACCCGGTCATTAACGTGGCAACCCGAAATTTTGATGTACCTACCGATGCACTCCGCCGCAAGCTTCGAGTCCGCGACGGAGGCAATCTGCGACTGATGGCTACCACCCTCCCCGACTCTTCCCGCATCATGATCATCCTCTCCCCTCTTTAAGTCCGTATCAAAAATAGAAAAACATGATGCAGCAAGCCATAAGTGCTATGGTGGTGATTAGGATTTGAACACGACGGCGAGTCTCAGGGCTGCAATCGTCAAACCACCATAATCTGCTGTAAAAATTCCAGTGAAGTGCCCACTTCCACTTCAGTATCATTCCGACGAGCAACAGCAAGAGAAGTGCTATTGGTATCAGCAATCCCTATTTAGGATTCGTTTGCGACCATTCAAAAAGATCTTCTGCCTTTTGATTGATCGTGTCATATATTTCAGTAATTCCGCTCATATTTGAATTGGTTTCCTATTAAATTGCAAATTTAATGAATTTACCTTTCAACCATAATTGGTAAGAGTCTTCTTATCCAATTATTTTGTCATTTTTATCAATTCAAGAAACAAATGAGTGACGGCATAATTCCGTGTGAAATTCCGTCACTCATTTTCTTAAGATATTTTTATTTCTGCAGTAGAGCCTCGAATTCCTTGAGTTTATCTGGACTATCGAAATAATCGACATCAAATTCGATTTTATTCCCATTTGTCATCGTGACAGTCAGTATGCCGTCATCTTCATCATAGCGAGTGTTCGTGATTTCCGGGATTTTTAGCAAATTCTGTTCTGACCTCCCATTCTTTATGACGGGATATGTCACCACATCATCATTCACAGTTATGGTGCAGTTTCCGGAAGCCAATACACGCGCATTACGTATTCTCATTGTCACATTGTAGAGCAAATAAAGTCCGATAGCAATGATGATAATTGCCGTCGGAAGCGGCCCGAGAATGCGGGCGGTTCCAATTCTGATTCCGAAAGGATATACAATTGGAACGACTATCATTAATAACGACAGAACGATAGTGGTGAGATTATCCTTTAGTACTGACTTGGGGTAATATGTGAATGTTTTCATTTTATTTTGAGTTAATTTGCGTATAAAGACAATGTTGATAATGGATTACTTATCAGACATGTCTCTGAATTATGAGTTGATTGTTTTTATCAATCTTCAACCTCAAGCGTGCCGTCAGGCTGTATATACACAGAGGCTTCGTAGTAATTTGTCGTAATCACTCGACCTTTTTGTTCGACTGAATTTCCATCTTCGGTAAAGCAGACCGTGAATCGGTTCTTATTCTCCCCTGTATAAGCTTTAGATCCCGATATAATCTCCTCTACAACGTATTCGCCTATTGACCTGAAAGAATGTCCTTCCGGGAGCATGGTCTTTGCTTCTTCGAAATATCCCTCCAGTGCTGAAGTATTGATTTCAGACAAGTCTATTCCTTTGAGCTTTTCATATTCTACTTTCTGAAGAGTATCATGGGGGATCAGTTCGTCCACTGTTCCGTCAATATAGATCTTCTGTTTGAATTTCTGATTGTCACTATCTACAAGGTAGAGTGTTATGTCTCCAAGATCATTCGAAAGTGTTTTTCCCTCGCTGAATCGCACTGAGTATATTTTGTACTTGTTTCCGTCTAAGTTTTTATTTACAAGCTCAATAGCCTTTGCGTATGATTCCCCTTTATCGGCTGGATTTGCTGCTTCGCCCATTATTGAAGAAACTAAGCTACACGATGTCATCATTGCAACGATGCTGCACAAAACAGATGTAAAAAAGATTTTTTTCATTTTGAATAATTTAATGTTATTTAATTGGTTCTATGTGCTAATGATTTGTATTTTTTCAGTCACACTCCATTTCGTCACTTACGGACTGACAAAAATCAATTTCCCGGTATAGCTGCTCTAACAGGTGTTCGTTTTTCAATGATTTTCTTCCAGGACGCAAAAAGCCATCGGGAGTGTCCGATGCGTAGTAGAACATATCTCCATTGAAGGAAAGCATCAGATCTCTATTGAATGACTTTCGTAGTTCCGTTAGCTTTCTCATCATGGCAGGAGTAAGAACCATTCGGGCTTCCACTTCATCATCGGCATAGACGACAAATAGTTTCTCAAATTCAGGATCCTCCAGATGTACGAATTTCGCGCCATGTTTTTGTTTAATACCTTGGACTATTTGTGACAGATATCCGATTCTGTTTTCCAGATGGTCAGGCAGCAACATCACGAAGCCCCGGAATGAGCGTTTGAGTCGGCAATAACCGAACATACCTCGAAAACTGTACATGGTACTCTCCACCCGTGCGCCGAAAATCGGGCGTACCAAATACTGGTATAACATCCTTGGTGAATTTATGGACGAAGGATTACGATTTGCCGACGTGACGCCAACATCCGCAAGTGTCATCAGGCGGTTTCCTACTGGAATTGCCAGACTGCCGTATCCCTTTGAATTGATTTGGCTTTCAGTTATCTCTGGCTTGCCGAACAACCTGCTGTGTACCAGATGATGCGGATCCACTGAGCCTGTTGGCGAATATTTCGCGCTTGGGAACAACTGAGAGATAATATCTCGCATTGTCTTGTCCTCATGCATGTTGAGTGCTTTAAACCCAAACATGAAAGCATAATGCGCAACGACAAACACTGCAAAACCTATCATCACATATTGTCCCGTGACAATTGATGTGTCATAGTCCGCTCGATTTATAATAAACCCGCCGAAAATACAGAATACGAACCATAACAGGGTCAGAGGATAGATGATGCAGATTAGAACTCGCACCAGCTTTCTCAATAACTCGATACGGGTCAACTCTTTCTGCATTCTACTTGAAAGGGACTTAAAATCAGCAGCCGTCTGTTCCATAAGAAATAATCAGAAAAGGTCTCTGACTTTGATCTCTTTTATCTCGCATTCCGGAAAATCGAGCAGCTCCAGCTGTTGGTGACTACGCATTGACGCTATTACTGACGACGGGAACATCTCTATTCCATTGTTATAATCAGTGATAGCGGCATTGTAGGTGCGTCTTATCGCCTGTATCTCATTCTCCATTTCCACAATCTGCCTCTGAAGATTCACAAATTGTTCGTTAGCTTTCAGTTCTGGATAATCCTCGACTGCAACATGTAGTTGGCCGAGCAACGATGAAATCTCAGTTCCACCCTTTATCTGATCTGATTCAGAACCTGTAGCCGCTTTGGTGCGCAACTCCACTATGCGGCTGAGAATTTCATTTTCATATCCCATGTAAGCTTTCGCTGTCGCCACAAGATTTGGAATCATGTCATTCCTTTGTTTTAGAGCCACACAGATGCCGCTTCTGCACTGCTTCACGCGATTACGTTGAGCAATAAGATTGTTGGAAGCGAATACTGCCCATAACAGAATTATAAGCAGGATGACTACTACACTCAAAAGAATTATTATCATAGGGATTCGTATTTGTGTAGGAATTAATTGATAGGTATTTTTTCTCGTTTTATGAGCTGATTGTATTCATTTTTAGGTTGTTTGTGCAAATATAAATGAAAAAATCTACCCCCCCCCATTTAACACACTTTAACTATATATGACACAAAAAGAGTATTGTTAAGGGTTATCTTTGCCCCTGAACAACACGAATTCCATCTGACCTATTGTAATAATTCTATGAAAAGTTCAATATCCGGAATCAGATTATTCAAATCTCTATTACCAATCCTTGTTTGCTTTGTTATTGGTGTTATTTTTTTTCCAATTCTCTCGCCCAACAATTACAATTCACACTGAATTAGATTCCGGTTTTTTAGGCAAAATATGCGAAATAGACGGAAATATTCTAAAACTATCTGTCACAGACCGGAAGGTTTCATATATTATGCCACATTCTTGGCTTTGGAATGAAAATGACGAGATTGCAATATTCACTCTACACTATAATGACATTTTCCGTAAAAAAGACATTGATTTCTGGCGCCTGGATATATACTTGGACGAAAATGGTAACTATAAATACCATACTAAACGCCGACTTTCGTGGTAAACCATATTGATCGCCTTAGTATGGATAAGGAAAATGATATCAAGAAAACAATCAGCGCCTACTTCTGAAACAGACGAGCCATCGAACGCTTGTCATCACGCTCCTTGATTGATTGACGCTTGTCATATTCCTTTTTGCCCTTTCCGATTCCTATAACAAGCTTTGCAAGTCCGCGGTCGTTGATAAACAGACGCAGAGGCACGATCGTATAACCTGCCTCCTGCCCCATTTTGTTGATCTTATTGATTTCCTTCTTATTGAGGAGCAGTTTGCGGTCTCTCCGCTCCTGATGATTATTATATGTCCCGTAGAAGTACTCTGCGATATACATGTTCTTGACCCACACTTCCCCGTTCACTACATAGCAGAAAGTATCCACAAGGCTCGCCTTCCCCAGTCTGATTGACTTGATTTCCGTGCCGGTAAGCACAAGCCCTGCCGTGAATGTCTCCGTTATTGCATAGTCAAATGTGGCTCTGCGGTTCTTTATGTTGACTTCTTTTAATTTCAGTTTCATCTTGTGAATATTTTGGGTATTGTTGTGATATTAGAACGAATTAAGCAGTCGTTCGATCACGTACGGCACGGCAAGTGTCAGAAGCGAAGCAGCCACCAGATAAAGTCCGCTCTTATCCGGAATGATTTCCAACACACTCTTTGCCTTCCATAGAATCAGGATCACATATATGGGAAGGAACATCAATAGTGCCAGATCCACCGGCAATAGATTTCTGAGAAGTGTCACAAGCACAAGGTAGCCCATTGAGTAGACGATCAGCATGGCTGCTGCATCTGTTGCCTTATGCTGGCGTGCGGAATTCTCAGTCCACCTTGGCAAGAGCATCTGGAGTGTAAATGTTCCGATATAGTAAGCTACGAAATACTTAACGAACGTCACGATTGCCGTTGTAGTGGCTATCGCTATCGTCACAGAGTGGTGATAGGCTGCTCCTAATAGGGCTGTGACCGATGCCAGACCAATCAATGGTAACAGACCGCAGAGGAAAATACGACGCATATAGTCCGTCAGGGCGTCCCCGTGAAGTTTGTTATCACGCTCTATATCGTCCCAACCACTTGCCGGGAATATTATTAATTGCAGTAGATTTCTGAGATAATTAAATGTCACGTATGATCCTTTTTTATGACGTTGTAGTGTCGTTCTGATTTCAAATCACAAAATTAGCTATTTATTTGGAAAGACACCTGCCATAAAAGCACCATTTTTCATTAATCACCCAAAAAATTGCACAAAAAAGTGCGCTCAGCATTGCTTAAGCAGGCTCTTATTCTGGGTTCCTGACCCTGAACGACCGTGAGTCTTTGTCGTATATCACATCATTATTGTCGAAATATCGTCCCACACTTCCGTCAGCCGATAGTTCCGCACATCTCCCTGTCAGCATCACCTTATGCTTGTCCATTAACCATAGGGAATCAGCAATCTGGAGTGCGATTTCCAGATCATGCGTGGATAGAAACACCGCTTTCCCGCTTTCATGAGCGAGTCTTTTCAATAGCATCATGATTCCCACTTTGCTCGGATAATCCAGAAATGCCGTTGGTTCGTCGAGTAGAATTATCGGTGTTTCCTGTGCCAGTGCTTTAGCTATCATTACTTTCTGCCGCTCACCGTCACTCAGTGTCGACACTCGTCGTCCGGCAAGGTCTGCTATCCCGACCATCTCCATGGCATTTGCAGCCGCTTCCGCATCCTCCTTATTTATCTTTCCGAAGAATCCGGTGTACGGACTCCTACCGAGTTCCACTACCTCTCTCACCGTGATATTAGGCGCCTCGACTCTACTGGTTAGCACCACACTCACTTTTTTCGCCATCTCACCGTTCTCCATCTCTCCCAACTCTTTACCCTCAATCATCACCTTCCCTCCGATTGACTTAAGGAATCCTGCCATTGTACGCATGAGCGTCGATTTGCCCGAGCCATTGGGTCCGAGCAGACAAGTCAGTTCTCCTCCGTTCAACACGGCATTTATATCCTTGGTCACTACTATCGTCTCTCCATGTGAACGGTAGCCGGTGGTGAGCTTCTCTACCCTCATTTTTTCTATCTGTCCCATCTTTTATCCTCTTTTCAGCGAATTTTTGATTATGATCCACACCACCACAGGCGCTCCGATTAACGGCGTGACTGCATTGAGTGGAAGCACCGAACTCCCCGGCACAAGGCACAACAGATTACACAATAACCCTATACCGGCTCCTGTCAGCATCACCGCCGGTAGTAACTTGCGGTGGTTGTCGGTCGGGAATACGATTCTTGCTATATGTGGCACCGAAAGACCGATAAACGATACAGGTCCGCAATATGCCGTGATAACAGCCGAAAGAAGACCTGTCGTCCCGAGAAGCATATTTCTGACAGCACCCGTGTTAAGTCCGAGATTTCTTGCATATTCATCACCGAGCGTCAGCAGGTTCAGTGGCTTCATAAGGGCGATGGCGGCAATAAGTCCAACGCACACACTTGTTGCGAAAAGTGGGATATGCGACATCGTGACCCCGTTAAAACTGCTCATTCCCCACATAACATAACCCCTCACGCTGTCTGCTCCCGACACATAATTAAGAATCATGATCACCGACGAAGCCAGATAGCCTACCATTATTCCCGTGATAAGAAGCATAAGGCTGTTTCGCAACATTGTCGATAACAGTAACAGTATTCCCATCACGGCAATACTGCCTGCAAATGCGCCAAGCAGCACGGCACTGTATCCACCCACCGACATCGAGCCCAGCGTCATGCTTCCCCCCATCGCAAGCATCACGATTGCCACGCCAAGACTCGCACCTGAATTTATTCCAAGTATTGAAGGTCCGGCAAGTGGATTTCTGAATGTCGTCTGCAACAGCAGACCGGCCACAGCAAGTCCGCTTCCGGCAAGGATAGCCGTAATTGTCATCGGAAGGCGGCTCTGCATCACGATATACGCCTCTACACTCTCCTTGTCATTACCTGTCAGCACGTCCAATATCTGCCTGACGGGAATATCCACCGCGCCAATAAAGACATTCAGTACCGCAAGCACTACGACGGCTATTACAAGAAGCGTTATTCTCATTTACGTTGACTCTTTGTGAATTTTTGATGTATCAGTTCATTTTCTTGAAATAATTTAGCTCCGATTCATTTCCGGCCTCCGGATGAAATATTTGAGCCATTTCTTTCAGAAGTTTATGCGGATGGAATGGAATATCCTCGTAATAATATGTCGTCTGGGTGTTGCATCCCCACACGTTATTATCTTTCATCGCTTTGAATCTGCCGTAAAGTTTGTTATCGTCATTTAATTCCTTTAGAGTTTTCTCTCCGGATTGGTTGTAGCGGTATAACCAGACGTCAGCATCCGAAGCTGTCATAAGCACTTGTTCGATGGAAAGTCCGTTCACTCCGCTTTTGTAATCCTGATCAAAAGGATTCACGCCACCGGCATCCCGGATCAGACAGGCTGTATAGGATGATGCCGAAGGGATATACCATGCCGAACCGTAAAGTCCGTCCATCAGTACCTTCGGTTTCCTTCCGGTCTCTGACACTCTTGCCTTTACTGCATTATAATCCCGCTCGGTCATTGCCCAGATGCTGTCAGTAGTCTCTTCACGGCCCAGCAGCATTCCGTAGAATTTCATCCACTCGGCTCTTCCCAGCGGCTCCGGCTCCATGTAGTCGGCACATTCGATGATCGGTACTCCCGACTCGGCAGCCTTGGCATTGGATCCTGAATTTTCGTATGGCGACAGCATAATGACGTCCGGTCTGACACTCAGGATTTTTTCGATATTCGGCGACTGACTGTTTCCGCAATCAATCACTCTTCCGTCAGAAAGCCTGCTTGTCATCTCATCGTCGTGGAAAAACTGTGCGTCACACACTCCCTTCACCGTCTCCCCCGCGCCCAATTCCATCAGCAGGTTGGTATGCACCGCCGAATACACGATGGCACGCGTGATCGGAGTCCTTATCACTGTACCCGACGGTATGTCGGACGGTACTTCCATTGAATCTGCCACAAGGATGTAGGTATGCAGCATTTTTGTGGTATCCCATGGGTTCCTCAGTCGTGCCACTTTGAATGAATCATGATCCTCTACTGTAATGTTGCGTGCATAGTCAAATTTGATTTCACTTCCCGTACGCCTCGGTTCCATCCCGTCTTTCCCGCCTGAAAGGTTGCCGCCTCCCCCGCACGAAGCGGCAAGAAGCGACAACACTGTCGGCAGAAAAAATATGAAAAGAGTGTTAGTTTTCATCTGGAAGTTGGAAAAAATTCCCGTAATAACCGATGGCTGATCAGTCGATAAACACAGCAGCACGGGGATTCTGACCGCCGCTGTCGATCTTTCCTACATACGATCCGTCACGTTTGAAGCGGTAAATGTCACCATTTGCATCTGCATAGTGCGTCATGCCGATATAGATGTCACCGTTCTTGTCATCCACGGTCATCATGTAGAGATGTCCGGAGGTCACTTCAGCGGGGGCGTTTTTCAGGAAGGAAGTGTTATTGATTCTTCCGGCTTTGATGTCATAGCTGAAATAAGTATTTGTTGTTTCGTATGTCGACCAGTCCGTTTCTGAGTTGGCGAGATATACCACATCGTCACCCGCTGCCATGTGTGTTGCAGTGGCAAGTTCTGTCACAGCATTATTTTTAGCCGGATCTATCATCTGGAAGCAGTAACCCTTGTCATAATAGTTGGTCCACGAAATCAGGAACACCTTATCGCTCTCCTCCATCAGCAGATTGGGATTGGGAGATACCGTCAAGGTGGATTTCACCTCAAGAGTCCTGAGATCCATCACAAACACGTCCGTAGTGTAGTTATAGATGTTTTGTCCGTTTTCATCCGTCGTGATCTTGTAGGCATTTGCCACGTACAGATTGTTGCCTTCCGTAGTCACCCCTTCCAGATTGTTGCCGGGTGTCTTCACCTTCTCTACGATCTCAAAGGTTTTTGTGTTGATTTTCGCCAGATATCCGCCATAGAATGTGGCATAGATGAATCCGTCTTTTTCTGTGATGCCGCGCACGCCACCCTGAAGTTGTGTGTCGTTGACAAACGAGATTCTTGCCTCTTCCACACATGCTGAGTTAAGTTTTGCAAGGTAATTCGAACCGGTTACAGCCACGTATATTTTGCCGTCCTCTTCAATCATTGCCTGACCGTTATCACCCAGCCTGCGTCCGTTTTGCTTGTAGAAGATGTCGTCGATCATTTCCGTTTCAGGATTCGAAGGAGCATAGAAAGCGATTCCGGCATTATTCATGTTCCAGTTACCCTCATTGAGTATGAACATGCGGTGACGAGGAAGTTCTACCTTTGTACCGTCATCGATCGGTCCGTCATTGTCGTCATTGCTGCATGCGGTAGCGCTCACTGAAAGAATTGCTACCAGAGCCCATTTGTTTAACTTTTTAAAATCCATAATTTTTTCCTGTTTCTGTTTATTGATATTTTCAAATCTTTATTCCTAAAGTCAATCGCCATGATCTTCCTGGCATCGGATAAAACTTTATTACCTCATATTGCACGTTTCCTAAGTTGATTATCTCGCCCCTCAGTGTAAGCGTGCAAGCTTTGAGTTTCAGTTCTCTGCTTGCCGAGATCGTCTGCTCCACATATCCTTTTATCTCGTTTGCCGGGATGTTTTGTGCCAGATAGTAGCGTTTCCCTACCCCCACCGCTGAGTATCCGAGATTCACCCATCGGGTGTTAAGTGTCACAGCCACATTGCCGGTATGTACCGGCGTGTACGGCAACTGTTCCTTATAGTTCTTTGATGAGGGATCACTTAGATTTATTGCTTTCTGAAACGTATAAGCGGCGGTAAGCGCCAGATTCATTTCAGCCGGCAGTGTCACACCTGTGGCGAATGTCACGTCTAATCCCTTCACCTGCGCCTTCCCGAAGTTTATCATCCTCCAGGTATAGGTTGAAGGTAACGCCACTATCTTGTTCGTGACATCGTTGAAATATCCGTCCGCTGTCACAGCCAGATAGTCAAGCTTGCCGATCCCTCGTCTGCTCCACGTTATCCCGACATTATATTCTAATGCGCTCTCGGGCTTTAGCGTCCGGGTACCCACCCTGTCATAGTAAAGGTCGTTGAAAGTCGGCATCCTGAATGTGTTTTTGAACATTGCTCTGACATAGAGCATCTCGCTTTTGAGCGGTTTGACGCTGACTGCGACAGTCGGATTCACTCTCGACACATCTTTAGGCTTTTTCCCTGACTTCACTTGCTCGAATATATTCGATGCCGTCAACGTAGCGTTGACCGTAAGCGATCTCTGCTGCCAACGTCCCGAAAGGGCTGTAATTGAACTGTATCTGGTCGGAAACGGACAGTTGCTCGTCGTGCTCCACAGCTTATTCACTGCCACATCCTGAGCCAGTGCGATCTGGAGCGGGGTCAGGGGATTGTAAAGTGCAGTCACGGTCCCGTAGTATTCCTTCTGACGGTGAGTGTCCTCGTACACTCCTCCCTCATATTTCGACGACAATTCCTTATCTCTCGTCCATCCGTAGGTGTATTTCCCGATTGCCTGTATCTTCCATTTCTCTCCGAATTGCCCCTGCCATCTTGCCTGAGCGAACACGTCTTTATCACGTAGTGTTTCTGTTGACAGTGGGTTATAGAGTGTTACGGCGCCGGGCAGACCTCTTTTCGACTGATAATAATATCCCTTCACCTGAAGCCTTTGATCATCGTTGAAATTCACATATACATTCCCCTCCCCGTGCCACGAATCTATCTCGGAATTATTTCTTTTCTCCTTCGTCACTTCGTTACCGTTTACGAGTGTGAACGGATAGTTTCCATCCGCTCTCATATAGTCACCGTCTAAGGAGAAGGTCACCTTTTGCGTCAATCTTTGCTGCCATCTCGCCATCGGGTTCACATATCCCCATGCACCACCTCTCACCTGCGCTTCGAGCGAGTAATTCCTTCCCTCAAGATTATTGTCAGGAGAAAGGGTTGTGATGCTCAGCACGGCAGCTGATGCATAGAGACGTGCCGGTTGCATCATGTCATCCGGTTGCCCCACTGCAAGCGAGAGAGTCGATACGTTGTCGAGCGAGAACTTCCCTATGTCTATCTGGCCGCCCTGGCAGTTGCTCACTGGTGCTCCGTCGTAGCTGACCGCCGTATGTGCAGCTCCCATATTTCTTACCGATACAGTTTTCAATCCCCCTATGCCACCGTAATCTCTTATGGTCGTACCCGCGAAGCGTCTCACAGCATCAGCCATATTCACGATTCCGAGTTCTTGCATTTTCACTCCGCTTATCGTCTGGATTGGCACGTCGGCGGTCACTCTGACAGGCAACCGTTGCGCCCTCACCTCCACCACACCCAGCTTCTGCTCGCTTCCCGTAGCCGTGCTGTCGGGCACGACGGTCTGACCCGATGTCGTTAACCACGGCATCGCGACAAGAAGGAGTGATGGAATCAGTTGCTTTTTCATCGGTGCGACGTAAAAAAAAATGCCTGAGGGTCACTCGGCAACTTCATACACTCCGCATCCAATTTTCTTTTTTACTCGGCAGTCCCCCAATCTTTCTCACGCCTGACTATCTGTCTCTTCTCGATATACGAGCCGTGTCGACCTTTGATGGAGCTCCGACTGCCTGAGCTGTGCAGATGTTTTGTCGCTTTGTTTCCCGAAAACGTTCAAAACTTATGTCTATGGCTTTGGCAGGTTTTCTGACTTTCCTCCCTTACGGTCGCCTTCCCGACTTTACTATTGACATCAGTGGCTCAAGTTGACCGCAAGGTTTGGTATGAGGTTTTACAGCAGCGGGTCTGTTCGGGATTTTCACCCGATTCCCTTTAGTCACATCTTTCGGTATGACACCAAATCCGTTGCAAAGATATATATCTTTTTCCATTCCCGCAACACCTCCCCATTCTATTTTTTTCTTCTCCTTTTTGTAATTTATAACGCTTTTCTTATTTTTGTCACGCAAATCGTTTTATTGTTCCATAACCGGTATCTGCCTTATGTCTAATCGACTGTTCATCCTTATCCTTTTCCTCTCCCCCTTCTCCTTATTATGTCAAGCACAATCTTTGCGCGTTGGCGAAGATGGAATTTCTCATTGGGAAGGTGGGATAAATGCCGGCCTCAACAACGACGGCTATGAATTTTGCTTCCGAGGTATCTACTTCCCTATTCAATATGTAGGAATAAAAGTTGGACTTGGTTTTGCAGGCGAAATGGAGGAAATTGCCGATTGGGGTGAGGATCAGTGGGAGACGGGACATTACTATGCCGTACGTTTTAAGTTCACTCCCGCAGTGGTCCTGCGATCACCCTGTATTTTTGATTGGAAAAGTCAGAATGCTCGCTTCTATCTCTTTGCTGAACCGGGATTCGTACTCTCGCCTGGAGCCCGCGGTAGCCGACACGCCCGTTGTGCTTGCCTTGACATAAAGACGGGCATCAACCTTCAGATCGACGCCATGATCTTTTCCATCGGTTACGGCATTTCCGATTTCAGCCTCTATTCAGGGGAACCGATCAACCACAACGGGCTGCCTGCCAAGACAGACTACACCACTCACACCGTGTTTGTCGGTGCCTCCTACAAATTCTGATTCAACAAAAAAACCATTTTCCGCATGTTGAATGTTGTATTATTGAATTGTATTCAATAATTTTGTCATGACAACTGCATCTACTCCCGATATTATGGAACAATTACGCCGTCAGCAGGTCACCCGCTACGTCCTTCCTCTCCGCGAGGGAGGCTCTCTCCCGGCGCTGGCTGATGCCGATGATGGCTTCAAGTATGTCCTGAAATTCAAAGGGGCTGGTCATGGATATAAAGCCCTGATTGCCGAGTTTCTTGGTGGAGAGATAGCTCGTCAGCTTGGATTCCGCGTGCCTGAGCTTGTTTTCCTTGACGTTGACGAGGACTTTGGTCGCACCGAAGGCGATGAGGAAATCCAGGATCTCCTTAAGGCGAGTCGCGGTCTCAACATCGGCATGCACTTCCTTTCAGGTGCTCTCACACTCGATCCTTATGTCAACCCCGTCGACGAGAAGCTTGCATCCGGAATCGTTTGGCTCGACGCATTCCTTACCAATGTCGACCGCACCGTCCGCAACACCAATATGCTCGTCTGGCACGGTGAAGTTTGGCTTATTGATCAGGGTGCCTCATTTTTCTTTCACCACTCATGGGGTGATTGGCGTAAGGCTGCCGCTTCCCCTTTCCCCTACATTAAGGATCACGCTTTAATCCGCAAGGCATCTCTGTTACCAGAGGTGGCTGACAAGCTTTCCTCTCGCCTCTCCCCTGCATTTTTCCGACGACTCGTCGACATGATTCCTGATGAATGGCTCGGCTGGGGTGAGGGAGCACCGACTCCGGCTGAGATCAGAGATGTATATTACAATTATCTGTGTGAACGACTTAATCAGTCTCAAGTTTTCACCAACGAAGCCATCAATGCCCACCGACAAGCACTTATATGAATATGCGGTAATTCGCTATGTACCGAAGGTCGAACGCGAGGAATTTCTCAACGTGGGGCTTATAATGATGTGTAAGCGTCACCGTTGGCTTCGTGTCGAAATTCTTCTGCCGGAAGCTCGCCTTGCGGCTTTTGACTCTCCTGTTTCTTCCGGCGAATTGGCTCGCCAGCTCACCATCTTCACCAGCGTAGGCAGGGGCGAACGTTCCGCAGGTCCCATCGCAGCCCTTGAGCCTGAGGAACGCTTCCGGTGGCTCACTGCCGTCAAGAGCTCATCCCTACAGACGTCACGCCCGCATCCCGGACTCACAACCGACCTCGATGCAGAGTTTCTGCGTCTTTTCGATGAACTTGTACGCTGATTTTATTTCTGCACTTGAAATATTTTTTGTCATTGCTCAACTTTTATCTTTTTTTCTTTGTTGAAATTTAAATTTCGTGTATCTTTGCGATGGTGAAACGAAACACCAAGGTTATTATACTTTCGTTTCTCTTTCCATCATCCATTATCCACGGTTTCTCTCTCACGGCCGAAAGGCTTCATTTCATCCATATCATCTTTTATTTAATGTTCCGTCAGTAGTCTCTTTGACATCACTGAATATTTGTGACATTGCGGTTCCTCCCCGATCCATCTTATTCTTTTGTGAACATACTTTACATCATTTGATATAATAATGTATAATTTCGACGATCTACAGGCAATGCAGGGCGATGCCCTAATGGATATTGCCAATTCTATGGGACTCAAAAAAGTCGATCCCGAACAAAAAGAAGAACTCATTTTCAAAATACTTGATCAGCAGGCGATCGACCTCTCGGCCAATGCTACCGTTGAGAAAAAGCGTCGTGGTCGCAAACCGAAAAATCAGGCCGCCGACTCTCCATCCGCCAAGCCAAAGCAGCCTGATGACAAGGCAACGAACGAAAAGACCAAGGTAGAGCCTGATGATTCCAGGGCTTCAGCTGATGCTGTTTCTCCGAAGCGCCGTGGTCGTAAACCCAAAAATCAGTCGGATGCCTCCCAGCCTGATTCTATTGCGAAGGAAATAACTGCGGAGATGGAGAATCCCTCACTCCCCGAACTCCCTGTCCCCTCCACTGATGGCACTGAGCGGAATCCTGTTGCCGACGCCCCGATCAACAATGAAGCTGACAATCAGCCCCGGCGTCGAGGACGTAAACCGAAGAATCAGCAGCCCGATGCGGTCCAGCACGATTCTGTCGTGACGTCTTTGCTCGCGCTACCTGCAGTCCCTGAGCTCCCCGAACTTCCCGCTCCTGATGCCGCTATTGATGCCACTGCATCGCCTGCCGAAAGTGAATCTCAGAGAGAATCCGATTCCGCTGAAGTCACTGAAACTTCCCGCCCGGCTCCCGAACCTCGCAAGGATTTCCGTCCCCGCGACACAGCTTTTGGCTCGTTCTTCCCCCGTACCGAAGGCAAAAAGTTCGTGCCACGTTCACAGCGTGAGCGTGAGGAAGCTGCCGCTGCCGCTGCTCTTGCCGCTGCCACAGCTCCAATCACTATTCAGGAGCCCGGTGCTGAGAAACAGTTCCCGCAGCAGCCTCAGCAGCCACAGGGTAAGAAAAACAAGAAAAATCGCAACAATAACATTCAGCCACAGCCGGTTGTTAAGCAGCAGAAAGAACCTGCCTACAATTTCGACGATCTGATTGAAGCCTCCGGCGTTCTTGAGATTATGCCCGAAGGCTACGGATTCCTTCGCTCTTCCGATTATAATTATCTCGCTTCGCCCGACGACATCTATGTTACGCAATCCCAGATCAAGACTTATGCCCTTAAGCCTGGCGACGTCGTTGATTGCACGATCCGTCCTCCCCACGAAGGCGAGAAATATTTCCCGATGACACGGGCTCTCATGATCAACGGTCGCACACCCGAATTTATCCGTGACCGCGTTCCATTCGAACATCTCACCCCCCTCTTTCCTGAAGAAAAGTTCAATCTCACCGGTGGACGCACGTGCAATCTCTCCACACGTGTTGTCGACATGTTCTCCCCGATAGGTAAGGGTCAGCGTGGTCTCATCGTCGCTCCTCCCAAGACAGGTAAGACGATTCTGTTGAAGGACATTGCTAATGCAATAGCTGAGAATCACCCCGAGACGTACATAATGATTCTCCTCATCGACGAACGCCCTGAGGAAGTCACTGACATGAGCCGAAGCGTTAACGCCGAGGTGATTGCCTCTACATTCGACGAGCCTGCCGACCGACATGTCAAGATCGCCAGCATCGTCCTTGAGAAAGCAAAACGTATGGTTGAGTGTGGGCACGATGTCGTAATCCTCCTCGACTCCATCACCCGTCTTGCCCGAGCCTACAACACTGCGCAGCCCGCTTCCGGAAAGATTCTTTCAGGTGGCGTCGATGCCAATGCTCTTCAGAAACCCAAGCGATTCTTCGGTGCCGCACGCAACATTGAAGGTGGTGGATCCCTCACCATCATTGCCACGGCTCTCACTGAGACGAGCTCCAAGATGGACGAAGTCATCTTCGAAGAATTTAAGGGTACTGGCAATATGGAGCTTCAGCTCGACCGTCGCCTCTCCAACAAGCGTATCTTCCCCGCTGTCGACATCATGGCTTCAAGTACACGCCGCGACGATCTGCTCCTCCGTCAGGAGACTCTCAACCGTATGTGGATTCTCCGTCGTTTCCTTTCCGACCGTAATTCCATTGAGGCAATGGAATTTATCAAGGACCGCATGGAGCGCACCGCCGATAACGACGAGCTTCTCCGCACAATGAACGATTGATATGGCTAAGAACTCCTCGCCTAAGACCAACGCCGCGCGTCTGCTCGACAATGCTCATATTTCCTATGAGCTCATTCCCTACACTGTCGACGAGAATAATCTCGCCGCTGATCATGTGGCGGCAGAGCTGGGCGAGGACATCAATTCCGTTTTCAAGACCATTGTTCTCCATGGTGATAAGGTCGGACACTTCGTCTGTGTCCTCCCGGGCAACTGCGAGATCGACCTCAAGAAGGCGGCAAAAGTAGCTGGAGCCAAGAAAGCCGAACTCATCCACATGAAGGAGCTTCTTCCGCTCACTGGTTACATTCGTGGCGGATGCTCCCCGGTTGGAATGAAAAAGCCGTTCCCCACATTCTTCCATTCCACTGCTGTTGATTTTCCCTTCATTTTCGTTAGCGCCGGACAGCGAGGTTTGCAGTTCCGCATATCTCCTCGTGATCTCATCGATTACGTAGGTGCTTCCGTTGCCGATATAGTTTCCGATTCATCTGCCGGCACTTCTGATGGCGATAATAACTGATTTTTTTTATGAATAGCTTCGGTCAAATCTTTCGCCTCACGTCATTTGGTGAATCCCACGGTCCAGCAATAGGTGGTGTCGTTGACGGTATGCCTGCCGGTGTATCTGTAAATATTGACGAGATTCAGCGTCAGCTCAACCGTCGTCGCCCGGGACAGTCCTCAATTGTCACCTCTCGCGACGAAAAGGACAGGGTCACCATTCTGTCAGGTCTGATGGATGGTGTCACCACCGGCACATCAATAGGATTCATGGTTGAGAACTACAATCAGCATTCGTCCGACTACGACAATATGCGTGATCTCTTCCGTCCCTCACACGCCGACTTCACCTACACTGCCAAATATGGCATCCGTGATCACCGTGGTGGCGGGCGTTCATCAGCCCGCGAGACGATTTCCCGTGTTGTAGCCGGTGCATTTGCCCGACAGGCTCTATCCGTTCACGGTATTTCTGTCTACGCATTTACATCGCGTGTAGCCGACATATCTTTCGAAGCCGACCCCCTTTCAGTCGATCCTGCGCTTATCGACACTAATGACGTTCGATGTCCCGACCCTGAGGTGGCTGACCGTATGCATGCGCTTATTTCCCGGGTCAAGTCCGAAGGTGATACCGTCGGAGGCATCATCACCGGAGTGATCTCCGGACTCCCCGCCGGACTCGGTCAGCCTGTCTTCGATAAGTTTAGCGCCTCCCTCGCCACTGCCATGATGGGTATTAACGCCGCCAAGGCATTTGAGATCGGAATGGGAATGGAGGGCTGTTGTCATCGAGGCTCTGAGATGATCGATCGCTTTGTAGTGAATCCTGAGGATGGTAGGATTACCACATCCACCAATCACTCTGGAGGTATCCAGGGTGGTATCACAAATGGCATGCCCGTGATCTTTCGTGTAGGATTTAAGCCTGTCGCCACTCTCCTTCGTGATGTGGCGACGATTGATCGTGATGGGCACCCTGTCACTCTCCGTGCACGTGGGCGTCACGATCCATGCGTCCTTCCCAGAGCGGTACCTGTTGTAGAGGCGATGGCTGCCATGGTAGCTCTCGACGCTCTCCTTCTCAATCGCACATCCCGGATTTGATGCGTGATGGGGGAGTTTTATCGTGAATATTCCGAATATCTCGCTTCTCGTTTCGAGGGTAAAGTGCAGAAACTCACTGTCGACGCTGGGTTTACCTGTCCAAATCGTGATGGCTCCAAATCGGTAGGAGGTTGTATCTATTGCAATAACCGCGCCTTTTCTCCCGCTGTCGCGCCCGCCCCTGTCGACGTCCGTGCTCAGCTTGAGGCAGGGAAAGTATTCTTTGCCCGAAAGTACCCCACCATGCGGTATCTCGCATATTTTCAAGCTTACACAAGTACCTACGGGAGAACGCCCGAAGAGCTCCTTGCTCTTTACGAGGAGGCTGCTTCGGTTTCCGACATTGTGGGAATTGTTATTGGCACACGTCCCGACTGCGTTTCCCCCGCTCTCGTCTCGCTCCTTGCCGACCTAAACCGTCGACGTATTCCTGTTACTGTCGAGTTTGGTGTTGAGACGTCACATGATTCCACTCTCTCCGCTATCAATCGTTGTCATTCCTGGGCAGATACGGTAAGTGCCGTCAATCAAGTCGCTGAAGCAGATATTGACATTGGAGTCCATCTGATAATGGGACTTCCGGGCGAGACTACCGATGATATGCTTCTCACAGTCCGGCGTGTCTGCAATCTTCCGGTATCCACAATAAAGTTCCATCAGCTTCAGGTCGTACGTGGCACGCTACTTGCAAGGAAATTGGAGGAGTCTCCTGATTCTGTTGATATAACCCTATTTTCTCTTGATGATTATATCGCACTATGCAGTAGGATCATCGATATTGTTCCTGATCATATCGCTATCGAGCGTTTCACTGCGTCTGCTCCTGCCGATCTCCTTATCGCACCTCGATGGGGAATCAAAAACTTTGAATTTGTTGAGAAATTAAAAAAATTTAAACGAAATCGCACTTCTGTTTGTTAAAGTTATAAAGCCCTCTCCATCTCACTTCCCACAATAACCCTACAACTACTTATTTATGAAAAATTTAAAGAAAATTTTCGTAGCGGCTCTCTTCATCATCACTACTTCTATGGCAGGACTTCAGGCGCAGAATCTTCAGGATGTCCTCAGTGGTCTCGGCAAGGGCGGTCTCGGCACCGTTCTCAACAACGTCCTCGGTAAAAGTGATGTCACCGTTGCCGACCTTCAGGGTACTTGGACTTATGTTGAACCGGCAGTTGCTTTCAAATCTGACAATCTGCTAAAAAAGGCAGGAGGCGCAGCGGCAGCTACTACCATTGTCAACAAGATTAAGCCCTACTACGAGCGCGTTGGTCTCAATAAGATGGAACTTACCATTAACGCTGACAGCACTTTTGTAATGAAAAGCGGTATGGCAACTCTTAAAGGCGACATTTCCAAGGCTGCTGATGGCAATTTCATTTTCAATTTCAAGGCTCTCGGCAAGGTGAAAGTTGGTAAAATGACGGCTATCATCTCCAAGACTGCAACAGGTAATATCTCTCTCACTTTTGATGCTTCGAAGCTCATCACTCTTGTCGATCGCATCGCATCAATTAGCGGCGTTTCTTCTCTCAAGACTGTTTCAAAGATGCTCAACTCCTACGACGGACTCAACCTTGGCTTCATCCTCAAGAAGACCTCTGCCGCCAACTCTCGGACGATTCGTTAATTCCCCATTTTCAATATTAGTGCGCTATTGCGCCTTTCACCGGTGCTGTGTCAAATCCCGCGACACGGCACCTTTCATTGTAAAGAGTCAGCGTTTTTTTACTTCTGTAATTGGCTGAATACCTCTTCAATAGAAATATTCGTTGGCGACCAGGCTGCTCTCACAGTTGATGTTGACGTATTTATCAGGTATAAACGGGGGATTCCGATATTCGCAAAAAGATTATATATCTTTCGGTCAGACTGAGGAGAGACTGGCAATGTCAGATTATGAGTTTCCCAGAATGATCTTACCTCTTCAGCTCCTTCCTCTCGCGCTATACAGATTATGCGCGTCTGCTTGGCAAGTTTCTCATCTTTAAGAATCCGGTCATACAAAGTTTGAATTTCTGGCAATTTTTGCTGACAGTCCTGACATTCTGTATTAAAAAACAATATTAGTAAATTCGAGATACCCGAATTAGTAAGATTATCCGTGCTAAACACCTCTCCGTCCATTAGTGTGACGCTGAATTCTGGCATACGGCTGCCCGCATCAAGCGATAACTCACCCTCTTCTTTGTCTTCAACACATCCCGTCAGCAATCCCGAAAAAACAAGTATTGCTGTTAAGACACCGACTCCTGTAAATAATCGGAATAGCAGACTCCGAATATGAATGATAATACTGCAATAAGACATAACTTCTTAAATTCTTATATTACTAACAAAGATATACAATTAATAAAGATTCTACAAATTTACTGCCGTTACCGCTCATCCCACCTGTCAAAAAAACACAATCTTCATTTCTATACTCGCGTTTTTTTGTACAATTTCTACAAAAGCATCAAAAAAAATTAGCCTTTCCTTGCATATCTTAAATTTATCCACTACTTTTGTGCCGTAATCATTACAAAATTTAAATTTACAATGACATTTCGCAATCTCAACAGCTTTTATTGGTGGCGTCGGATGATTTGATCCGATGGCATTCCTTATGAAGTTTGAGACGAGCACCCCTTTCCTCTTCCCCTCTCAAGATTCCATATTCCCGAAATAATCTGAAGCCATCGTTATTCGATGGCTTTTTTTAATTTTTACTCTGATGCAACATCCTGCTGAAATTCTCCCGGTCGACGAAAAAGGCTTTTATGGTAAATTTGGTGGAGCCTACATCCCTGAAATTCTCTACGCCAACGTCGACAACCTCCGTAAGGCATTCAACGAATGTGTGGATGATCCTTCATTTATCGCCGAGTACGAGGCGTTGCTTCGCGACTATGTTGGTCGTCCCTCTCCTCTTTATCTCGCCCGACGTTTGAGCGAACTCTACGGCACTAACGTCTACCTCAAACGTGAAGATCTGAATCACACTGGTGCCCACAAGATTAACAATGCCATCGCATCTGTTCTTCTCGCACGACGCATGGGAAAGACCCGTATCATTGCCGAAACCGGTGCCGGACAGCATGGTGTTGCCACTGCAACGGTCTGTGCTCTTTTAGGTCTCGAATGTGTTGTCTATATGGGCGCCACCGACGTTGCCCGCCAGCAGCCCAACGTACAACGTATGAAGATGCTGGGAGCGAAAGTTGTCCCCGTTGAATCCGGTAATAAGACTCTTAAAGACGCTACCAACGAAGCTATCCGCGATTGGTGTTGCAATCCACGCGACACGTTCTATGTCATTGGTAGTACCGTAGGTCCTCATCCCTACCCCATGATGGTGGCTTATTTTCAGTCGGTCATTAGTCGGGAGATCAAGAGTCAGCTTTCCGATGCGATTGGTCGTGACTATCCCGATTATGTCATCGCCTGCATCGGTGGTGGTAGTAATGCTGCCGGAGCTTTCTACCATTTTATCAACGATTCCCGCGTCCGGCTTGTCGCGGCTGAGGCTGGAGGCCACGGCGTCGATTCTGGAGAGACTGCCGCGTCCATTATGAGGGGACACGAAGGTATAATCCATGGCTCACGTACCATGGTTATGCAGACGCCTGACGGTCAGATTGTGGAGCCATACTCGATATCCGCAGGTCTCGACTATCCGGGTGTCGGTCCGCTACATGCCCATCTTGCCGACACTGGCAGAGCTAAAGTCATTGCTGTCGATGATGACGAGGCTTTGCAGGCTGCCTATCGGCTCACCCGGCTCGAAGGCATCATTCCGGCTCTTGAGTCCTCCCACGCTCTCGCCGTCCTCGACAAAATGTCATTCCGCCCCGACGACGTTGTTGTAATCAATTTGTCCGGACGCGGTGACAAGGACATGGCGACCTATATTAGCCACATGCAATAATCTTTTTCTATCGTCATAATGCGCACAGTTACCACTACACTTCCCGCCGATCTCGAGACCCCCGTCGGAATATATCTGAAAGTCCGTGATCTTTTCCCCTGCTCAGCCCTCCTGGAAAGCTCGGACTATCACACGTCTCAGAATTCCATATCGCTCATCGGCGTCTCCCCCATCTCCACTTTCCGTCTCCAAGATGGAGTGATCCACATTCAGATGCCCGACGGCTCTCTGTCCTCATCGCCCGTCTCCCCCGGAGTCAGCGTCATCGACGAGCTATACCGTTATGTCAGTCTGTTTGCTGGGCTATCCACTCCTGGCAAACTCACCAATGGACTACTCGGTTATACGGCTTACGATGCAGTTCAATATTTCGAACCGACTGTCCCCGTATCAAAGCACGATCCTGCTTTCTCCACCATCCCCGATATGTTCTACATTCTCTATCGTTTCATCATTCAGGTCAACCACTACAAGAATGAAATGTCGATTATCGAGAATATTCCCGATGGCGACGAATCCCGCACACCCCGCCTCCTCGGCATCTTGAAGAACAATAACGTGGCGATCTACTCATTCAAGGCCCTCCCCGACATCTCATCAACCATTACCGACGAACAGTACAAAGGGATTGTATCCGAAGGCATTAAGCACGCTAAGCGCGGTGATGTATTCCAGATTGTCCTCTCACGCCGCTTTTCGCAAAGCTTTAAGGGTGACGAATTTAACGTCTATCGCGCTCTCAGGTGCATCAATCCCTCACCCTACCTCTTCTACTTCGACTTCGCTTCCTTCAAGGTTTTCGGTTCCTCTCCCGAAACCCATCTGCGCATTGACGGTGACACTGCATATATTGACCCCATAGCCGGAACTTTCCGCCGAACCGGCGACGATAACCGGGATCATGAACTCGCCAAGGCTCTTTTGCTCGACGAGAAAGAGAATGCCGAACACATCATGCTCGTCGACCTTGCTCGCAACGATCTGAGTCGAAGCGGAGGTAAAGTGTCAATTGACTTCCTACGCTCCATCCAGTTCTATTCCCACGTCATTCACATGGTGTCACGCGTTAAAGCTGTCCTCCCCCCTTCAGCCAACCGTTTTCAGCTCTTTGCCGACACATTCCCTGCCGGTACTCTCAGCGGTGCGCCAAAAGTACGCGCAATGCAGATAATTGACAGTCTTGAGCCCCACAATCGTAAGATTTATGGTGGCTGCATCGGATATATTGGCTTCAACGGCAATATGAATCAGGCAATTGTCATTCGCTCGTTTGTTAGCGTCGGCAATCGGCTTTACAGCCAGGCTGGAGCGGGTATCGTCGCACACTCCTCTCCTGAAAAGGAATTGCAGGAGACAAATAACAAACTCGGTGCTCTTTCAAGTGCCATTCCCTACGCTACAAGATTTTAATATATGAAACTCCTGATATTTGACAACTACGATTCTTTCACTTACAATATAGTCCATGCTGTTCGTGAGCTTGGATTTGAGCCTGATGTCTTCCGTAATGACGTCATATCTATCGACGAAATTGACCATTACGACAAAATAATAATCTCCCCCGGTCCCGGCATCCCCTCTGAAGCCGGCATCCTTCCCGACTTACTCCGTCGTTATTCTCCCGACAAAAGTATTCTTGGAGTATGTCTTGGCGAACAGGCGATTGGCGAATGTTTCGGAGCAACCCTGGTAAATCTCCCCGAAGTCTACCATGGACTTCAGAAAGATGTTCAGATCACTGTCCCCGACTATATTTTCGAAGGTCTGCCGGCTCGCTTCCCGGTTGGACGTTACCATTCATGGGTTGTTTCTCCCGAAAATCTGCCTGAGAATCTCGAAATAACCGCTGTGGACGATGACGGCAATATTATGGCTCTGCGCCACAAGTCTTTCGACGTGCGTGGCATTCAGTTCCATCCTGAATCCATACTGACGCCAGATGGAATCAAAATCTTCCGTAATTGGTTAAATCACTGATCCTTTATCATTCCCGGAAATATGAAAAATATTCTTTATAAGATGTTTGAGTATCAGAATCTCTCGCGAGATGAAGCCCGCGATGTGATGCTCAACATTGCCGATGGACGTTACAATGATTCTCAGCTTTCGGCATTCATGACAGTATTCCTTATGCGAAGTATCACCACCGACGAACTCACCGGCTTCCGCGATGCTATTCTCGAACGACGCCTCCCCCTCGACTTCGGTGATATGAAGGCAATCGACATTGTAGGTACAGGAGGTGACGGCAAAAACACATTCAACATCTCCACAGCTTCCTGTTTTGTCGTGGCGGGAACCGGAAGAAAAGTTGTGAAACATGGCAACTACGGAGCAAGCTCGATTTCAGGTGCATCCAACGTCCTTGAGCAACATGGTGTCAAATTCTCTCGCGACACCGACCTCCTCGCCAAATCTCTGGAAGAATCTGGTGTGGCTTATCTCCACGCTCCATTCTTTAGTCCGGCATTGAAAAGCGTCGCTCCGGTGAGAAAATCACTCGCCGTCCGCACTTTCTTCAACATGCTCGGACCTCTCGTCAATCCTGTCATGCCGCGTTACCAGCTCCTCGGTGTCTATAATCTCAAGCTACTCCGCCTCTACAACTATATCGCACAGAACGAGGGTATCAACTGTACTATCGTTCATTCACTCGATGGCTATGACGAGATTTCCCTCACATCCCCATTCGTTGTAGCTTCTGCTGACGGAGAGCAATTGTTCACTCCGGAGCAACTATCATGGAAACGCGCCTCTCAGGATCAACTTTCAGGAGGTGAGACTGTTGAAGAAGCTTCAACAATTTTCGATAATATACTTTCCGACAGTGCAACGCGTGCCCAGAAGGATTGCGTGGTTGCAAATTCCGCATTTGCTATCCTCACTCTTGACCCCTCGCTTTCACTTCCCGAAGCCCGCCGTCAGGCTGAAGATTCCATCTCTTCTGGTCATGCCCTCGCTGCATTCAAAAGATTCTGTGAAATAAATAGTTGACTATGGCGAAAGATATTTTGCAGACAATTGCCGATTACAAGCGCTGTCAGGTTGAGGCAGAAAGCAGGTTGATAGATGAAGCCAATTTGGCTAAGATGGCGGCTGATATTGATTCTCCTATACCCTCGATGTCGGAAGCAATCGTCAGTCATCCTGTTGCTGGAATAATTGCAGAGTTTAAGCGCCGTTCACCCTCTAAAGGAGAGATCTCACCGATGGCTGACCCCTCGGTAATAGTTCCCGCCTACAGCAAGGGAGGAGCCGCAGCTTCATCCGTCCTCACTGACACTCCTTTCTTTGGCGGCTCAATTTCCGATCTTGCGCTTGCACGCATGGCGGCTCCATCACTCCCCTTGCTCCGTAAAGATTTCATTATCAGCACCTATCAGATCTATCAGGCGCGTATTTTTGGAGCAAGCACCATTTTGCTTATCGCAGCCATTCTCTCCCGTAGGGAAATTGAAAGCTATATTGATCTGGCCCACGATCTTGGAATGCAGACTCTTTTGGAGCTGCATGATGAATCCGAACTCTCCCGCCTCTCCCCCCGCACCGACATGATCGGAGTCAATAATCGGAATCTCGCATCATTTCACACCGACATCAGTCAGTCAGCCAGAATGATTTCCACCCTCCCCCCCTCCTCTGTCAAGATTGCGGAAAGTGGGGTGACAGATCCCGCACAGGTTGTCCGTCTCCGCACTCTCGGCTTTAACGGTTTTTTAATTGGCGAACACTTCATGCGTCAGCCTGATCCTGAACTCGCCCTAAAAGATTTTCTCAATGCAGTCAGCAGTCAACTCTAAGCGTAATCCGCTTCACGCCGACATGATGATTAAGATTTGTGGCATGAAACAGCCCGACAACATCACATCAGTCGGTTATCTCACCCCCATGATGATGGGATTCATTTTCCACTCTCCCTCCCCACGCGATGCCTCCGGTCTTAGCCCTGAAGTCATAAGCTCCCTGCCTGATTATGTCAATCCGGTTGCCGTTACAGTTAACGCTTCTGTCGAGCGCATCATGGATCTCGTTCGCACCTACGGTTTCCGCATAGTTCAGCTTCATGGTCAGGAACCTCCTGAACTGTGCCGCGAATTACGTCAGGCAGGTCTGAGGGTGATAAAGGCAATTCATATCTCGGACTCACTACCCATCGATATTATCAGAACTTATGAAAACTGTGTTGACATGTTTCTTTTCGACACGGCATCGGAAGCGGGAGGAGGAAGCGGGAGGAAATTCGACTGGACTCTCCTCGAATCTTACGATCTTTCCACCCCTTACCTCCTGTCGGGAGGTATTGGTCCCGATGACATCCCTGCTATAATTTCTGCTATGCGGCCGGGAATGGCGGGCATCGACATAAACAGCGGTTTTGAGTCCGCTCCCGGGTATAAAAATCTCCTTCTTCTTTCAAGTTTTATTCTTCACCTTCGTAGTCTCAATGAATATGAACCGCATCGAATCACTCTTTTCGCGTAAAAATTCCGATATCCTATCAGTCTTTCTCACTGCCGGCCACCCTCACCTCTCCGACACAGCCAAGATTATTGCCGAACTTGCCAGGCAAGGTGTTGACATGGTTGAAGTAGGCATCCCCTTCTCCGATCCGATGGCTGATGGCCCTACTATTCAGGCAAGTTCTTCCATCGCGATTCACAACGGCATGACCCTGCGGTTGCTTCTTGATCAGGTTGAGGAAGCTCGCAAATCCATTCCTGACGATTTCCCCATTGTCATTATGGGATATCTGAATCCGATTATGCAGTATGGCTTTGAAGAATTCTTCTCCAGATGCAAGGAAATCGGTATTGACGGTTTGATAATTCCCGACCTTCCGTTTGACGACTACCTGTCACAGATTCAGCCCCTCTCTCGCCAATACCGGATCCCGGTCATAATGCTCATCACTCCCGAGACGTCCGACGAGCGTATTCGCCTGATCGACGAACATTGCGATGGCTTTATCTACATGGTTTCGGCTGCTTCTACTACAGGTACCCGTGAAAAGTTCGATGAAACTCAGCTCTCATATTTCAGGCGTATCAATGCTATGAATCTTAAACATCGTAGGTTGATCGGATTTGGAATTTCCAATCCCCTCACCCGCACTCAGGCAACCGAGAATTCCTCTGGAGTAATCATAGGCTCTTTGTTCATCAAATGCCTTGATGCGTCCCCCGACGATATTCCGGCAGCTGTCAACACTCTTTTGAAAAAGATCGGTAAATAAGTATTTTACTCCGATTTTTATTTCTTTTTAAAATTTTGATAAGGCTCTGTTCAAATATATTTGGTCAGAGCCCTTTTTTTACATGGAAAAGTTGTATCTTTGTCACAAACACATAAAAAAACCTCTTAAATGAAAGGAATCGTATTAGCAGGGGGCTCAGGTACCCGCCTCTACCCTATCACCAAAGGTGTGTCGAAGCAGATGTTGCCTATCTACGACAAACCGATGATCTTCTATCCCATCTCCACCTTGATGCTCGCCGGAATACGCGACATTCTCATCATTTCCACCCCCAACGATCTACCCGGTTTTCGCCGTCTGCTTGGCGATGGATCTGATTATGGAGTTAGATTCTCCTATGCCGAACAGCCTTCTCCCGATGGTCTCGCACAGGCTTTTATCATTGGCAAGGATTTTATCGGAAATGATTCTGCCTGTCTTGTTCTCGGCGACAATATTTTCCATGGCGCCGGTTTTTCCGAAGTCCTCAGAAATGCCGTTGACACTGCGGAAAATGAAGGGAAAGCGACCGTTTTCGGTTATTGGGTTGATGATCCCGAACGTTATGGCGTTGCTGAATTTGACTCTGACGGCAATTGTCTGTCTATCGAAGAGAAGCCCGAACATCCAAAATCCAATTACGCCGTGGTCGGACTCTACTTCTATCCCAACAAGGTCGTTGATGTAGCTGCAACGATTAAGCCTTCTGCACGCGGTGAACTTGAGATCACCACCGTTAACCAGGAATTTCTTAAGGATGGCGAACTCAAGGTAAAGACTCTCCCCCGCGGCTTCGCATGGCTTGACACCGGTACGCACGATTCTCTCGCCGAAGCCTCGATTTACGTTGAGGTCCTTGAGAAACGCCAGGGCTTGAAGATTGCTTGCCTTGAAGGAATTGCCTACCGCCAGGGCTGGATATCACGCGATAAGATGATTGAACTTGCTCAGCCCATGCTCAAAAACCAATATGGTCGTTACCTTCTTAAGGTTGTCGACGAACTTGACCGTACCACTCAGCCCAATCTCTGATGAATATACTTATCACTGGCGCCAACGGACAGCTTGGCAACGCTATGAGAATTGCTTCCCGTGATGCGAAGCATAATGACCGGTATTTCTTTACAGATGTGGCTGAACTTGACATCACTGATGCCGATGCCGTCAGAAAGATGGTTCTCGATAACGATATTGATGTTATCGTCAACTGTGCGGCATACACCAACGTAGAGCGCGCAGAGGAGGATATTGATTTCGCACGTCTCCTGAATGCCACGGCGGTAGCCAACCTTGCAGAAGCTATTAAAGCCAGAGATGGACATCTTGTTCATGTTTCCACCGATTATGTTTTCGGCGGAAATCAAGGCAACACTCCCCGCGCCGAGAACGAACCGACAAACCCCACCGGTATCTATGGAGTTACGAAATTGGAGGGAGAGAGAAAAATCGTCGGTTTGGGTGCTAAAGCCCTCATATTCCGCACGGCTTGGCTCTACTCAGAGTTCGGAAAAAACTTTGTAAAAACGATGCTCAACCTCACTGCAACTAAGCCCGAGCTTAAAGTCGTTTTTGATCAGGTTGGCACTCCCACCTATGCCCGGGATCTTGCCGATGCGATCTTCACGATCATAGATGACAGGATGCTCGACGGAAATGAAGGTGTCTATCATTATTCCAATGAAGGAGTATGCTCCTGGTTCGACTTTACGAAAATGATTGCCGAAATAGCCGGAAATGATTCTTGCGACATTCAGCCCTGCCACTCATCCGAATTTCCATCCAAAGTAACCCGTCCTTCTTATTCTGTCCTTGACAAGACACTGTTTAAGAATACTTTTGGTCTTAAAGTTCCATATTGGATCGATTCTCTCAAAACATGTATCAAAAATCTCAAAGAAAATGAAGCGTAATATTCTTATCACTGGCGGCGCTGGATTTATTGGCTCCCACGTTGTCCGCCTGTTCGTCAATAAATATCCCGACTATCATATCTTTAATCTTGACAAACTCACGTATGCAGGCAATCTTGCCAACCTTAAAGATATCGAAGATCGCACCAACTACACGTTTATAAAGGCTGATATTGCTGATCTCGATATGATGCGTTCGGTAATATCTGACAATCGGATTGACGGAATTATCCATCTTGCTGCCGAGAGCCACGTTGACCGTTCGATTAAAGATCCCTTCACTTTTGCTCGCACCAACGTAATGGGTACCCTCGCGCTACTCCAGGCAGCAAAAGAGTATTGGGAATCCCTTCCTGAAAAATTTGAGGGTAAACTCTTCTATCACATTTCTACCGATGAGGTATATGGTGCGCTCGAACTGACGCATCCCGAAGGAGTCCCCGCTCCATTCTCCACCAAAGCTTCGGCTGGAGAGCATGAAGCCTACGGATCCGAATTCTTCCTTGAAACCACGAAGTACAACCCCCACTCCCCCTATTCGGCATCTAAGGCTTCATCCGACCATTTTGTCCGCGCTTATCACGACACATACGGTATGCCCACCTTGGTCACCAATTGCTCCAACAACTACGGTCCCTATCAGTTTCCTGAAAAGCTTATCCCTCTCTTCATCAACAATATTCGTCACGGCAAACCGTTGCCCGTCTACGGAAAAGGCGAGAACGTCCGCGATTGGCTCTTTGTTGAAGACCATGCCCGTGCCATCGACACGATTTTCCATGACGGCAAAGTAGCAGAGACCTACAACATCGGTGGTTTCAACGAGTGGAAGAACATCGATCTGATTCGCGTAGTTATAAAGACCGTCGATCGCCTCCTCGGAAATCCGGAAGGTCACTCCGACCATCTCATCACCTACGTTACTGATCGTCTCGGTCACGACATGCGTTATGCTATCGACTCCCGCAAACTTCAGCGCGAGCTGGGTTGGGAGCCCTCCCTGCAATTTGAAGAAGGCATTGAGAAGACTGTGCGTTGGTACCTTGACAATCAGGACTGGATGGACAATATCACATCCGGTGACTACGAGCGTTACTACGACGATATGTACAAAAATCGTTGATCTTTCATATATGATCTTTTAACTCTTATCGCCGACATTTAGCAACAGAAGCATTATATCACCTAAGCAATAAGGCGCTGTGTCAAAATTCGACGCAGCGCCTTATTGTTATTTAATATCTGACAAATCAGAGCATTTTGAAAAATTCCTCCCGTAAGGCAGGATCCTCGGCAAAAGCTCCGCAGTAATCAAGTGTCGATGTGGAAGAATCCTGTTTTTCTACACCCCTCATCTTCATGCAAAGGTGTTCGGCTTCGCACACCACAATCACACCGTTAGTACGAAGTGTCGCATTAATAGCCTCACATATCTGGGCGGTAAGCCTCTCCTGTACCTGCAACCTACGGGCAAAGACGTTCACTACTCTTGCAAGTTTACTCAGTCCGATCATATTACCGCTCGGAATGTAACCCACCGACACCTTCCCGAAGAATGGAAGAATATGATGTTCGCAGAATGAATAGAATTCAATGTTCTTCACCACCACTATTCGTGACCCTGAATATTCAAAGATTGCCTGCTTCATTATTACGGAAGCATCCTGACGGTATCCCTGTGTGGCAAAATACAGAGCTTTGGCAGCACGCACGGGAGTCTTGATCAAGCCTTCTCGTTCGGGATCCTCACCAATGAGCTTAAGGATCTCGCGATAGTGTTCGGCGATCTTGTCTATTGTAGCTGAATCAGTAGCTTCTTGAGTCTCCACGGCAACATTGTCGGGTAATTCGTCGGAAAAAATCTCAGTTGAAGGATTACTCATCTTATGGCGATTCCGGATGTAATCGTTGTTTTAAAGGCTGGAAGTCAAATGCTCAACGGGCAGCATTTACTCTATCAGTTACCACCCTCACCTCACGCGCATAAGCCGGGAAAATCTTCTTGATTTCATCCGCGGCATTTTCTGCTTCCTGACGTGTGAGGAAATCGCCTACTTTCAGACGCCAGTAGGGCGAAGTGTAAGTCACGTAAGTACGATATTTAGGCAGTCTGGAAGATATATTCTGCGCCTTGCTTCTTGCCTCGTTCTTTGCAGTCTTTGCATTTCCGTCCGAGAACACCAACACTCTGTAACCTGCGGTTTTGGTCAAGATGGCGGATCCTCCGCTTGGAGCGTTTATTGAGGCAGAAGATTCTTGAGCCGAATTCACATTCTCCTCTTCGTTGCTGACGCTCACCTTGATCACCTCATTCTTGATCACGGCTGTGGCAGCTTCTTCTTTTTTCACTGCTCCTTTTCCGGTCTTCAGACGTGCTGTGAGAGCATCTGGCTGTTCCACCACAATTATAGCGTCAGCCATGATATGATTGACTATAGTCGAGTCAGGTGATGTGGCATTAGCTATAAATGATGTGATTCCGAAAATGGTAAAAAAACTGGCTGATTTATAGAGTTTCATCATTTTTCGTCTGAATGGATTTCGTTAGCCTTATTAAGTGAAAAAGGATTATGTCAGCAGGACGGCTACGTATTGAAAGAAGAGAAAATAAAGCGGGAGGATGAAATCGTCAGTCACCTTGTGAGTGCCACGCCTACTCACCCTCTCGCTTCTATAGAGGTAAATGCTTTAGCTTGAATCAGAAAGCGTTCACAATTCCCATGAACGATTCAGCATCAAGCGAGGCACCGCCGATCAGACCGCCGTCAACGTCAGGCTTTGCAAAGAGTTGGGGTGCGTTGGAGGGCTTGCAGCTTCCGCCGTAGAGGATCGAAGTGTTGTCAGCCACTTCTTTGCCATACTTCGAGGCGATTACAGAGCGGATATGTGCATGCATTTCCTGAGCCTGGTCATCTGTTGCTGTTTTGCCGGTACCGATAGCCCATACAGGCTCGTATGCCAGGATAAGCTTCGAGAAATCTTCTGCTGAGAGGTCGAAAAGAGCTTCTTCGATCTGCTTTTTCACTACGTCAAGATAGGTTCCGTTCTCACGCTCCTCAAGCACTTCACCGATGCAGAAGATCGGGGTTAGATTGTTGGCGAGAGCGAGATTCACCTTTTCCTTGAGAATTTCTGAGGTCTCACCGTAGTATTGACGGCGTTCTGAGTGACCGAGAATCACATAAGTTGCACCGGTCGATGCCACCATTGAAGCAGAAACCTCACCGGTATATGCGCCTGACTTGTGGTCGGCACAGTTTTCGGCACCGAGTCCAAGCTTAGTGGGATTGATCACTGCATTGATCGAGGCAAGATGAGTGAAAGGCACTGCGATGATCACGTCACACTTCGGAGTAGCCTTCGAGAGAGCTTGATTCACGTCTTTAGCCAGTCCTACGCCCTCTTCAAGGGTAGTATTCATTTTCCAGTTGCCTGCAACGATTTTCTTTCTCATTTCTTTTCTTTTTATTTGAGTTTAATTTTCTATGTTCTATTGTCTCGCAAAGTTACATAATAAACCGGATAATACAAAAACATTTTTCACATCTCTTTGCTTCCGGCTGTTCGGTAATTATGTGTTAGAAGTTGTAGTCCACGCACCCTCTCGCCTCCTTATGCCCGGCAAGCAGACCTGCGGCGGCTACGTGTGCGGGATGTTTGGCGTACGTTTCAACGTCAGCCATCGTGGGCACTACTGCCGTAAGCACTACGTCCCACTCCTCGGCAGGATTTTCGTTGATACCCACCTCCATGGATTCCAGCACGTCAATCTGCTCAGGAAGAGCAAGTATGGCGTTCTTGAATTTCTCTGCCACATCACGGCGTGTCGTTGCATCACCGCTGAGTTTGAACATCACAATGTGTTTTACCATTTCTTATCTTTTGAAAAGTTATTGTATATTAGTAGATGAATAAAGTCGCTCACGGGCTGCCTGTACTCGCTCATCAGTGATGTAGTCGTCGTAGTCCATCATCTTGTCAATGATTCCTCCGGGAGTTAGCTCAATTATTCTGTTGCTGACGGTCTGAATGAATTCGTGGTCATGCGATGCCATAAGAATGTTGCCCTTGAATGCCTGGAGCGTGTTGTTGAATGCCTGAATTGATTCAAGGTCAAGATGGTTGGTGGGTGAGTCGAGCACAAGAGTATTTGCATTGCGCATCATCATCCTTGCTATCATGCAACGCATTTTTTCTCCTCCCGACAGCACTGAAGCTTTCTTAAGGACTTCTTCTCCCGAAAAAAGCATCTTACCAAGAAAACCTTTCAGGTAAATCTCGCTTGAATCCTCGGAGAACTGGCAGAGCCAGTCAACAAGATTGAGATCACAGTTAAAGAAATCCGAATTGTCGAGTGGAAGATAAGCCGTGGTAATTGTCTGCCCCCACTCGTACGTTCCCTCGTCCGGTTTACGATTTCCGTTGATTATCTCAAAAAGTGCTGTCATTGCTCTCGGGTCGTGACTAAGGAACGTCACCTTATCGCCTTTTTCTATCTGAAAATTTACGTCCTTGAACAGGAGTTCACCATCCACGCTGGCTGTCAGACCCTTCACCTCAAGAATCTTGTTACCCGGCTCACGCTCAGGTGTAAAGATAATTCCCGGATAACGGCGTGATGAAGGCTGAATCTCCTCGATATTGAGTTTTTCAAGCATCTTCTTGCGCGACGTGGTCTGCTTCGATTTCGCCACATTCGCACTGAATCGCTGTATGAATTCCAGAAGTTCCTTGCGTTTTTCCTCAGCTTTCTTGTTCTGCTGTTGCTGCTGGCGGAGAGCAAGTTGGCTCGACTGATACCAGAAGCTGTAATTACCGGCAAAAAGCTGGACCTTGTTATAGTCTATATCAAGCGTATGCGTGCACACAGAGTCAAGGAAGTGACGGTCATGCGACACGATAAGTACCGTATTCTCGAACTTTGACAGATAGTCCTCAAGCCAAGCTACTGTCTCCAGATCCAGATCATTAGTGGGCTCGTCGAGGAGCAGATTGTCCGGATTGCCGAAAAGAGCTTTCGCAAGAAGCACTCTCACCTTCTCGTTTCCGCTCATGTCCTTCATCAGCATGTAATGCTTGTCCTCTTTGATTCCAAGACCGCTTAGCAATGCGGCGGCATCACTCTCCGCGTTCCAACCTTCAAGCTCTGCAAACTTCTCTTCAAGCTCTGAAGCCCTCATACCATCCTCATCCGAAAAATCGGATTTGGAATAAAGGGCATTCTTCTCTTGCATGATATCCCAAAGCACTGTATGTCCTTGAAGCACTGTATCAAGCACAGTGAAATCATCAAACTTGAAGTGATCCTGCTCAAGCACACTCATTCTTTCACCCGGTCCCTGAGTGACGTTTCCGCGTGTGGGGGAAAGCTGATCACTCAGGATGCGCATGAGTGTGGATTTTCCTGCACCGTTAGCTCCGATTATTCCGTAACAGTTGCCGGGAGTGAATTTCAGATTCACATCCTGAAACAGGATTCTCTTTCCAAATTGTATCGCTAAATCGTTGACTGCTATCATTTATAGTAGTTTTAATTAAATTATCGATTAAATGCTGAAGGGGCAAAATCTCTCATGTTATAGCGCGAAGCCATTATCTCTCCGTATGCTCCCGCTGTCCTTATCGCAAGAATATCACCACGCTTAGTGACAGGTAGCCGGCGGTTTCTGCCGAAAATATCCGTTGACTCGCATATCGGACCCACCACATCGTAAATTCCCGTTTCCGACGACTCAGAGGTAATATTTTCTATTTCGTGATAAGCCTGATAGAGCGCCGGACGGATAAGGTTATTGAATCCGGCATCTACGATCACAAATTTTCGATCCTTCCCTTCTTTTACATAGACAACACTTGTTATCAGACTGCCACACTGTGCGACAATCGAGCGGCCGAGCTCAAAGTGTATCTCCTGCCCCTCTTTCACATGAAGTTCTTTTCCGAACAGATCGAAAAAAGAAGTGAAATCAGCGATCGGATCAGAATCAGGATTGTCATAATTTACCCCAAGTCCCCCCCCCACATTGATTATCGGGAAAAACATCCCCTTATCTTGTATTGAGTTAATGTGATCACAGAGTAATTTATAAGGCACCATATCGGTCAGTTGCGACCCTATGTGGAAGTGAAGTCCCACCAATTCTATTGCCGGAAGAGAAAGAGCCAGATCAATTGCCCGATCAAGCCGTTCCTGCGGGATGCCAAACTTATCCTCGTCAGTCCCCGTAGTGATGTATCGGTGAGTGTGTGCGTCAATTCCGGGATTGACCCTAAGTGCCACTCTTGCCTTAAACCCATGCTTTAAGGCAAGCTCAGAAATCACCTCAAGCTCAGGCTCTGACTCTACATTAAAGCATCTTATGTCAGCCTGGAGAGCGGTCACAATTTCTTTATCCGTTTTCCCCACGCCGGCAAAAACAATTTTGTCCGGTGAAAACCCTGCTGCTACTGCGGCCTTGATCTCACCACCGCTTACGCAGTCAGCTCCCAGACCAGCTTCTCTGATGACTTGAAGCAACCTCGGATTGCAGTTGGCTTTCATGGCATAATGCACTTTGAATGCCGGATATTTGCCCGCTGCCTTCTTAAGCTGGGTAATTGTAGATTCAAGAAGATCGAGATCATAGAAATAGTATGGGGTCTCCATCTCCGTTAGATTCCTGATTGAGCTTATGTTATTCATTTATCAATGAAAAGTTTCTTATGAAGAGCGTTGAGCGCTTCGATCTTATTCTCCTTTTTCACAAGGAGGGAAATATTGTAGTTACTGCCTCCGTAGCTTATCATTCTTACTGGAATACCCCTTAAAGCTTCCACCACCTTGGCTTCAAACCCGGTGTTATGCCATTCAAGATCTCCGACAACGCAGATAATCACCATGTCATCGTCAGTGCTGACAGTTGCAAACACCTTAAGCTCATTGATTATGCGGTCGAAATCTCTACGGTTGTCGATAGTAAGCGACACACCCACTTCGCTCGTTGCGACCATGTCGATCGGTATGCGGTAACGTTCGAATACTTCAAATACCTGACTCATGAACCCGTAGGACAGCAACATGCGGCTCGATTTGATCTTTATAGCCGTAATATTGTCCTTTGCGGCAATGGCTTTGATTGTGCGCGAGGGAGGGAAATTTGAGATAAGAGTGCCTGCAGCTTCAGGCTGCATGGTATTTAGCAGTCTTACAGGAATATTATTGACTTTAGCCGGGAGTACACATGTAGGATGAAGAATCTTCGCTCCAAAATAAGCGAGTTCGGCTGCCTCTTCGAAGTGAAGTTCATGCACAGGCTGAGTATTGGCTACGTATCGTGGATCACTGTTATGCATGCCGTCGATGTCAGTCCAGATCTCGATCTCCTCCGCACCTGTCACTGCACCGATGAGCGACGCAGTCAGGTCACTGCCGCCTCGCTGGAGATTGTCAACATCTCCTCTACAATTGCGGCAGATATATCCCTGGGTTATGAACATAGGAGCTTCAGCATGCTCTTCAAGCATCGGAAGAAGTCGTTTTTCGATGTAGGGGATGTCAGGCTCAGCATTTTCATCCGTCCTCATGAAGTCGAGCGCAGGAAGAAGCACGACATCCACTCCAAGCTCACGCAGATAGTTTGCCATCAGAATCGTCGACATCAGTTCGCCTTGCGAAAGAATTTCTTTTTCTTCATTTTCGCCGAATTGCTCTCTGACAAAGGAGCGTAAATAGGAAAAACATCCTTTCAGCTCCTTCCTCGCCTTTTCTCTCGCCTCATGTGTTTCAAAAAGTGCGTTGACCACTCCCGAATATTTGTTTTCGAGACTTGTGATCATCTCCTGCGCGCCCGCACTGTTACGTTTGTAGAGATAGTCAGCAATTTCTACAAGCGAATTGGTTGTGCCTGACATCGCCGACAGCACGACGATGTTTCGTCCGCGGTCAAGCAGAAGCCTGGCAACATTTTTGAAGCGTTCGGCGGATCCGACCGAAGTGCCTCCAAATTTCATTACCTTCATTATTCAGTAATTCGATTGATTCTTGTACCCAAATGGACTGCAAAGTTACACATTTCCCATGACATCCCCAACCTCAGCCCTCACCATTTTGTTCCACCTCACAGCGTCTTTCCTGTAATGCCGAGCCCCGAGTGCTTCATCAGCAGTCGGGGCTCAATTCAATCATCCAATCAAATCCAAAAAATAGCTAAACGTATTTCTTTTATTGTAAGCAATTTATCTATCGTTTGCAATCAACTTTGTTTTATTTTTATCTTATCTTTGATTTCGTTTTTCTTATTTGCTTTGTTTGTTAGTAAAACATTTTTAATCCAAAGATGGTTGTGGCATTTCATGCCTTTAATCTTCTTTAACAATTTATAACCCCTGTTCTTTTCGTCATATTCACTTTATTATATATATTTGACAAATATTTTTCACCGTAACTTATTGTCAGGCACATGTTGACCTGATGAACGTTTTATTTATAATGAAAGAAATAACCGAAATCTTCACCTCTCTTATCAATCAGTTTGGCAGTCTTGAGATTGCTGAAGCTGAGTTCAAGCGCATGGATGCGGAGGATCCCGAACTCCATGCCGCCTACGTGGAGTGGTGCCATGAGAATGGAAGTTCGCTACGTAACGGATTCTCCGACTTCTGCGACGAATACATCGAATCCCACAACTCTGTCTGGGAGTCGCTGACCGACTACGACGAAGAATAATGGCACAGACTGTTTCGCCTTATCGCCTTCCTGCCGAATGGGAAAGTCAGGAGGCTATCCTTATCGCATTCCCTCACGAACGCACGGATTGGGCTTACATGCTCGAAGACGCCCGTAATTGTTTCGTGAATATAATTTCCGCTATCGTTAATGAGGCTGGGCTGACGGCTGTTGTCGTAACTCCTGAGCCCGATGAAGTGAGAAAAAGACTTTCCCGACTTGACTCATCGAGAATCATCATCGCCGAATGTCCCACTGACGACACCTGGGCACGTGATTTCGGACCGATATCCCTTCTCGGCACTGACACAGCGTCTCCACTCCTCCTTGACTTCAAATTCAACGGATGGGGCTTGAAATTCCGCTCCTGCAACGACAATCTCATCAACATGCGTCTATCCGCATCCGGACTTTTAAAGGCTGACCGACGTAATCATCTTGGATTTGTGCTTGAAGGGGGTTCGATCGAGAGTGATGGCTGTGGCACCATACTCACTACATCAGAATGTCTGCTCTCACCCAACCGCAACGGTAACCTCAGCCGATCGCAGATAGAGAAGTATCTCCTAAAAGCCTTTGGTGCACGCAAGATTCTTTGGCTCGACCATGGTTTCCTGCAGGGAGATGACACAGACTCTCATATCGACACTCTGGCACGCCTCGCTCCACGTAACACCATCTACTATGTGAAATGTGACGATCCCGCCGACCCTCACTTCAAGGCACTCGAAGCAATGGAGCACCAGCTTTCCACATTCACCGATGCTGACGGCTCACCCTACAATCTTATCGGTCTGCCTCTCCCCGACCCTATTTACGATCCTGACGACGGCTCACGACTCCCTGCCACCTACGCCAACTTCCTCATCACTCCTCATGCGATTCTCCTTCCTGTCTACGGACAGCCTCGCAAGGACAAGCTTGCAGAAATGATGATGAAGATAGCATTTCCCGACCATGACATCGTCACAATTGACTGTCGTGCCCTAATCCGACAACATGGATCGCTTCATTGCGTTACCATGCAGTTACTTCCCAACACTCTTTTCTAATGAAACAATTGCTTAAAGTAGGAATAATCCAGCAGCACAACACCTCCGACATCTCCGGCAACCGCAACCGTCTCGCCTCAAAAATTCGCAGACTTGCTGCTAAGGGTGCCCGGCTCATTGTCCTTCAGGAACTTCACGACTCTCTCTACTTCTGTCAGGACGAAAACGTCGACACTTGTGATCTTGCGATTCCCATCCCCGGCGATATCACTGAATTCTATTCATCTGTGGCAGAAGAATGTAATGTTGTTCTCGTCACCTCACTTTTCGAGCGACGTGCTCCCGGACTATATCACAACACTGCTGTAGTGTTTGAGACTGACGGTTCGATTGCCGGGAAATACCGTAAGATGCATATCCCCGACGATCCGGCATACTACGAAAAGTTCTACTTTACGCCTGGCGACCTTGGTTTCACGCCCATCGACACATCTGTTGGACGTCTTGGCGTTCTCGTTTGCTGGGATCAGTGGTACCCTGAAGCTGCCCGCCTGATGGCTTTGCGCGGAGCTGAACTACTCATCTATCCCACTGCTATCGGACGCGCCTACGCTGACGATACCGAGGAGCAGGAGCGGCAGCGTCAGGCTTGGATAACGGTACAGCGTGGTCATGCTGTAGCCAACGGACTCCCTGTCGTCACTGTCAATCGCGTAGGATTTGAGCCGGATCCTTCTGGTGTAACGCCAGGTATTGACTTCTGGGGTAGTTCCTTTGTTGCAGGTCCGCAGGGAGAATTCTTGCATCAGTCACCCGTTGATGCCGAAGAAGAAGCTATTATTGACATCGATCTCCGAAGAAGTGAACAGGTGCGCAGATGGTGGCCATTCCTGCGCGACCGACGAATTGACGCCTATCAGGGTCTCACAAGTCGTTACCTCGATGATTGAGTGCTGATCCAATGTCATAAAAAAAGCGCCCGCCGACATTTGTAATGCCTCGGGCGCTTGATTCTTGTTTCTTAGTTCTTATAATGAGAATTACCTTATTTCTGCGGGGCAGAACCTCTTTGTGAGCGGTCTCCTCCATGATGGCGATGACCGGCACCTTTATGATGACTCTTCCGATCTGCCTTCTGAGCCATATTCTTTTCGTACTGCGCATACTGCTCAGGAGTAAGTATCGACTTCACTTTTTCATTGTACTGTTTCTTCTGCTCAGCTTTTTCGGCTTTACGATCCTCTGACTTCTTCCGGTCTGCAAGCTTGCGCTCCTCACGAAGGTTCTGAAGCTGGGTCTGCTGATCTGCAGTCAGTTCGATTCCCTGGAACGGATTGAATCTTTCTTTACCGCCATGGCGCATGTCACCTTTCTTGTGACCCTCCTTCTTCGCTTCTTTTTCACATTTCTTGCCGTCAGTCTTGCAGCATTGCTCCTGCTTCTGGCAGCATCCGTTTTCTGCATTCTTTACTGAATTGTTGGTCTGTGCGTTCATCGTCATGCCAATGAAGGCTGCGAACGCGAGGGGGAGGATAATCTTTTTCATTTTCATGTTTTTTTGGTTTGTCATTGAAGAGGAGTTTTTATTTCCTCATGTTAGTGGTTGTTTTATTGCTTGTTACGACTTTTAGACTCATTCCTTTCCCCAGGGTTTAAATCCGCCTTAATAATCTAACGCTCTTTAACTTTAGCCCCATTTTATTAATGCTTCTTTAGTTAATTCTATGTTAATTCCCGGTTTTTTGCCTATTATCTTACTGAAATACTCACCTTCTTCAGCTTATTAATCTAAGTGTTAATTGTCATTTTGATTCAATTTTACTATATTTGTATGGTGTAAGAAATCCATCACGTTATCTTGATTGTTTCATTTTTTCGAATATAAAATAACTATATAACTTACAATTATTTACATCAACAATGCACCTCCTACGCAACTCAATGCTGATTGCTGCAGCCTGTAGCTCGGTAATCATGTCAGCCCAGTCCTTTAAGGAATGGGATGATCCGAAGGTCAATGCTGTCAACCGCCTCCCCATGCATTCAAGCTATTTCTCATTTGAGAATCGCGAGAAAGCTGAGAAGAACGACAAGACCGCTTCTGCCAATTTCCTGTCACTCGACGGCAACTGGAGATTCAACTGGGTAGAAAATCGTGACCAACGTCCCACCGATTTTTTCCGTACAGATTTCAACGATTCAGGTTGGGCTACCATGCCTGTGCCGGGAATCTGGGAGATGAACGGTTACGGGGATCCTCTCTACGTGAACATCGGATACGCGTGGCGTAACGATTTCGAGAGCAATCCTCCGGCTGTACCTACCGATAAGAACCACGTCGGATCCTATCGTCGTGTCATCAACATTCCTTCCGACTGGGATGGCAAGCAGGTTATCGCTCATTTCGGATCAGTCACTTCCTGCATCTATCTGTGGGTCAACGGTAAATTTGTAGGTTATAGTGAAGATTCCAAGCTTGAGCCGGAATTTGACATTACCCCCTATCTCAAGAAAGGCGATAATCTTATAGCATTTCAGGTGGGTAGATGGTGCGATGGCACATATCTGGAGGATCAGGACTTCTTCCGCCTTTGCGGAGTTTCGCGCGAGAACTATCTCTACACCCGTGACAAAGCAGCCGCAATCTCCGACATCCGTATTGTCCCGGATCTCACCGACAATTATACGAACGGCACGCTGGACATCACTATTGACACTAAGGGACGTCCCGACATTTCACTCTCCCTTGTCAATCCCCAGGGCAAGGAAGTCGCTTCTGCCACTCTGCGCAATGCTGCGGCTAAAGCCTCGGCAACACTTGACGTGAAGAACCCCGAAAAGTGGTCGGCAGAAAGTCCTGCACTCTACCGTCTTTATGCCACTGTCTCAAAAGGTGGAAAAACTATTGAGGTGATTCCCGTCAACGTCGGATTCCGCAAGATTGAAATCAAGAACAAGCAGGTGCTTGTCAATGGTCAGCCCGTTCTATTCAAAGGCGTAGACCGCCACGAGATTGATCCTGACGGCGGATATGTCGTTTCTCTCGACCGTATGATTCAGGACATCAAGATCATGAAGGAGCACAATATCAACGCCGTCCGCACCTGCCACTACCCCGACGATCCCCGCTGGTACGACCTCTGTGATCAGTACGGAATCTACCTCGTGGCGGAAGCTAATGTTGAATCACACGGCCGCGGTTACAAAGAGACGACTCTTGCAAAGGATCCCAACTATGACGTGGCGCATCTTGAACGCAACCAGCGTAACGTTGCTCGCAACTTCAATCATCCCTCCGTAATCTTCTGGTCGCTCGGCAATGAAGCCGGCGACGGCCCCAATTTCGATGCCGCTTATGACCTGATCAAATCAATGGACACAAGCCGTCCGGTTCAGTACGAGCGTGCCGGAATGGGACGCAACACCGACATTTATTGCCCGATGTACTACCATCCCGACCTTTGCGTTCAGTACTGCGAGAATCCCGACAACACCAAGCCGCTCATTCAGTGTGAATACGCCCACGCCATGGGTAACTCGGGTGGCGGTTTCAAGGAATACTGGGAGCTTATCCGTAAGTACCCAAACTATCAGGGCGGCTTCATCTGGGATTTCGTTGATCAGGGTCTTCGCTCCACTGGGTCCAATGGGAAGATGATTTATGCCTATGGTGGCGACTACAATCCCTTCGATGCTTCCGACAGCAACTTCTGCGACAACGGTCTTATCAGTCCCGACCGTGTCCCGAATCCCCACATGCACGAAGTAAAATACTTCCAGCAGAGCATCTGGGCAACCCCGGTTGATCTCAGCAAGGGCGAGATCGAAATCTATAACGAAAATTTCTTTGTTGACCTCTCGAATGTCGAGCTTGACTGGACCGTTCTTTCCGACGGCAAGGCAGTAGCTCACGGAGTTCTTTCCGATGTTAATGTCGCACCCCAGCAGCGCCGTGTTGTCAAACTCCCCATCGACATTGCTTCTCTCGATCCTGACATGGAGAATCTTCTCAATCTCTCATTCCGTCTCACCAAAGCCGATAAGCTTCTCCCCGCCGGTTACGACGTTGCTAACGAACAGATCGTCATCAATCCTTGGAAAGTAGCACCCCTCTCTCTCTCCGAGGCTGGCAATGCTCCGGTCATACGCGACAACAATTCAGTTACTCTTGTGGTCACCGGCGACAACTTCGAAATCCGCTTCAGCCGCTATTCCGGCCTGCTTAACTTCTACAACCTTTATGGTCATGCAATGATTGAGCAGGGTCAGGAACTCACCCCCAACTTCTGGCGCGCTCCCACCGACAACGACATGGGTGCAGGCTACCAGAACTTCAACCGCAAGTGGCTCAATCCCGAGCGCAAGCTCAAATCTCTTGACGCGAAAGCCGACGGAAAGAACGTCGTTGTCACCTCTTCTTTCGATCTTCCCACTCTCGAAAGCCGACTCGACATCTCCTACACCATCTCTCCCGCCGGACAGATCCTCGTCGCCATGAATTTTGACGCTCCGGAAGGCAAGCAGGACGAAATGATGACCCGCTTCGGTATGGTTCTTCCCATGCCTGCCGACATGGATCGTTCCGCCTTCTATGGCAGAGGCCCCGTCGAGAACTATATCGATCGCCAGCAGTCCACATTTATCGGTGAATACACTCAGACCGCCGACGAACAGGCTTACCCCTACATTCGTCCGCAGGAGACGGGTACAAAGAGCGATATCCGACGCTGGTCACAGACTAATCTCGGTGGATTCGGTCTTACCATCACGAGCGACGCTCCTTTCTTCGCCTCCGCCACCCACTACACTATTGAAAGTCTTGACGAAGGTCCCGAGAAGCGCAACCTTCATTTTCAGGAGGTTGACCCCGTTGACTACACAGTTGTAACAATCGACGGCGCCCACATGGGCGTTGGTGGTGTGACGTCATGGGGCGGCTGGGCATTACCTCTCGAACAGTATCGCCTGAAATTCATCGACCGCACATTCAACTTCCTCCTCTCCCCCGCACGTCGCTGAACATCCACGTTCCCGATAGACTCTTAAGCAAAACAAAGGCGGCTTCTCTTTGAAAGAGAAGCCGCCTTTGTTTATTAAACATTAACTAAACAACTTATGGAGCTTGTCAAACCGGGCTAAAGTGTCGTCCCCAAACGCCTCTAAGCCACGTCTCACCCGCCCCACGTCTTTTCTCCTGCCGTCGCCGCTCTTGCTGTAAAACTTATCGGCGTAGCATATCAGCTTCTCAAGCAACGTTTCCGGTAAAAAATCCTGGTGCGGTAGAGGCAAATTCTGACGCGCTATTTCATCCGAAGTCAATCCTGCTCCGGTGTGTCGTTCAGCCACTCTTGCAGTCCATTCCGGAGCGTCATCTCTGCGCAATAAATCACCTCCGATCAGACCATGGCAAATGTAAGGGGCATCCCCTTCGCAAAAGATCGACGGAGCATGCGTCCTGAAGATTCCGATGTCATGGAGCATGGCAGCAGCTTCGATCTCATTCGCATCAAGCGGCAGGTTCTTTTTTCTGGCAATATCAAGCGCCTCGTCAGCCACACTGCGGCAGTGCCCGATATAAATATCCCGCAGGTGGGAACCTGCGGGATAATATTTATCGATGATTTCTTGCCAGAATTTGTTGTTACATCCGGCTATACCCATTGTATAATCATTCTACGATAGTATTCCAGCCATGCACGTCTTCCTCTTCTCCAAGCTGAATGGCACGCAGGTGATTATAAAGCTTTGTTGTGATCGGACCGGGATTTCCGTCCTTCGAAACGACGTACTTCACGTTGTTGTCCAGATCATGGATCTCTGCCACGGGCGATGCAACGGCTGCGGTTCCGCAAGCGGCACACTCATCAATCTCATTAAGCTCGTCGAGCGTGATGTGACGCTCCTCCACCTCAATTCCCATATCGCGGGCGAGCTGCATCAGCGACTTATTGGTGATCGAAGGCAGAATTGACTCACTGGCGGGAGTGATGTACTTGCCATCCTTAATCGCAAAGAAGTTGGCAGGACCACATTCATCTACGTACTTCTTCTCCTTCGGATCAAGATAAAGCACTGCCGAATATCCGAGTTCATGAGCACGCTCACCGGCGTCGAGACTCGCGGCATAATTTCCACCCACTTTCCAACGACCTGTGCCGCGTGGAGCCACACGGTCAAATTCACGCATTATGCAGATGTTGGTCGGGCGGAATCCCTCCTTGAAGTAGGGACCGACAGGGGTTACAAGTATAAGGAAGAGATATTCCGTGGCTGGTTTTACGCCTACCTGAGCGCTCATGCCGATTTCAAGCGGTCGGATATAGAGCGATGCCCCGCTGCCGTAGGGCGGTACGAAACGCTCGTTGAGTTTCACTGCCATCTTTGCCATCTTGCAGAATAGTTCTTCCGGTATCGGAGCCATCTTGATTCCGTTAGCCGACGAGATGATACGTTTGGCATTCTCTTCCAGACGGAAGATTCTCACCTTTCCGTCCTTGCCGCGGAAAGCTTTCAGACCTTCGAAAATCTCCTGTCCGTAGTGCAGCGATGTAGCCGCTATATGCATGTTGATGGTCTCGCTTGACGATACCTCGATTTCTCCCCACTTCCCGTCACGGTAGTAGCAACGCACGTTGTAGTCAGTGGGAATGTAACCGAATGAAAGGTTACTCCAGTCAATGTCCGGTGTATTCATTTCTTTATGATGTTTGTTTTTAGAAGAATGTCTCAGTGATGATGCGTTGGGCTATCGACCTCCCCCCCTCCGAGTTGATGCATCGCAGAGGCTTTAGTCGAGTGGCAGGTGAGAGAAGCTCTCTCAGTTCTTCAAATGTATCCGGAGCGTAGACCATGCCAGTCTCCTTCATTGCCTTTGCCGAATCCACTTGATGATTGTTGCGGTGCTCTCCCAATTCAGCAAGCCTCGGCACCACGATTATCGGTTTTCTCGACGACAAGGCACTGATGATTGTTCCCATTCCTGCATGCGACACTATCACGCGTGCCATATCGAAATAATGCTGAAATTTCTCAGCAGGCAGAAAATCTACGGTCTCCATGTGGCGCGGTGTATAGGTTCCGCCATGAGCCACTTGAGCCACGAAGCGTTCGGCGCTGTCGGCAGCTATATCGTCAAGTTCCTTTATCAGGCGGTCAAAGGGAGCCTGAGTTCCTATCGTGACAAATATCATAGCAACGACTTATTAGTGAATACGTTTCCTGCCCACACCACATCTACGCCATCGGCGAGGTGTTCCCATTGAGTCAGTGTCAGTGTCGCAAACCTACGGGCGATTCTTCCGCTCATCGAAAGTCTCTGCGTATTCGCCATCGAATCCACCCAAATCGTCTTCTTACCACGCAGATATGCCACAAACAATGCAACAAGCCCCGGAGCGGCTCCAGTACTCACGACAATAGTCGGCTTGAAGCGGCTGATCGCCTTCCACATCTGCTTGGCTGAGCGGGGAATGATTTTGGGATTCCATCGCGAAAAATCATCAACTATCATAAATTCAGACTTTGGCGGCAACATTCCTACAGCCTGATCTGAAGTGGTGACATAACTCACCTGAGCGCGATCCGACAGAAATCTCGTTATGCGCAAAAGCTGTACGAGGTGACCTCCGAATGAGGCTACCGCCATGACACGCTGTGCTTTTGTTGGAATATAATCTGTCGACATTCCGTTGAATGATAGTTGTAAGGCTTGAAGTGTTATAGAGTGGATCGGATTGTTCCTTCCGAGTCCTTATCAACATGCAAAGATAATCAATTCACCCGTATTAACCAAAACTTCTACGCACTGCATTCCATAAATCCTTAAATTTTCTTTCCGTGCGCGGTTTTGCCTCGGATCTCTTGTCCTCGGAATACTCGACAGTTTATGCCGACTAAGTGCATAATCAGTTTCGATAAAGAAGATTTTTCAGTCTTTCGGCAAGCACCCTCTTCACGTCTGATAACATTACCCCGCCGCCATCACCAGTACTCTCCATCATTGAAGTCACACTGTCCGATGAAAATCCGCAAGGATTTATATTTCCAAACCACCGTAAGTCTGTACTTACATTCAAAGCAAGCCCGTGCATCGTGACGCCGCGCCTCACCTTGATTCCTATGGCACAGATTTTCCGATATACTCCACTGTATCCTTTTACCCAGACTCCTGTCTTGCCTTCAATCCTCTCCCCCGTTAAGCCCCATTCGGCTATGGTCTCGATTACAGCCTCTTCAAGAACCGACACGTACTGTTTCACACCGAGATGATGATTCGGAAGGGAAATTATCGGATACGCCACAACCTGTCCCGGACCATGGAAAGTCACATCTCCTCCTCTCTCTATCCGTATGCACTCTGCTCCGATAGCCCTCAGTCGCTGCTCGTCAAGAAGCATATTACCGGCATCGGCATGAAAGCCAAGAGTATAGACCGGTGCATGCTCCACGATTAGTATCGTCTCCTGCTCAGTGCCATTTCTCACGCCTTCGTTCAGACGCGATTGCAGCGACCATGCCTCCCTGTAAGGCATGGTCCCGCAGTCGGTAATTCTGATTTCATTCACAGGATAATCGTCCGGCATCAGCTTTATCGGATGAGTGACGTTTAATCTACGTGTCTTTCCGCATGATAGCTGCTTCTCACCAATGGTGAACTCTCCACATGGCGGAAACCCTTTTCTAAGCCAATCCTGCGATAATCTTCAAACGTATCGGGATGAATATATTCTTTGAGTTCGTAGTGATCGGCAGTCGGCTGGAGATATTGACCGATAGTCATCACCTCACACCCTGACGCTCTCAGATCATCCATTGTCTCAAGGATCTCTTCACGCGTTTCGCCTAATCCGAGCATGATGCCCGACTTACTTCTGATTCCTGCATCAGCTACATGCTTGATCACACTGAGAGATCGTTCGTAGGTTGCGAAGCATCTCACCTCAGGAGTCAGGCGCCTCACCGTTTCAAGATTATGCGAGATTACGTCAGGTCGTTGCGCAATTATGCGATCCACCTGTTTCAGGTCTCCCTGAAAGTCAGGTATAAGCACCTCAACCGTCACGCCCTTACATTCTTCATGAAGCAGTCGAAGAAGATCCACCCAGTGCGAGGCACCTCCGTCTGGCAGATCATCTCTGTCCACCGAGGTAATCACGGCATGACGCAGATGGAGGTCGTTGATTGACCTGACGATTCCATCAAGTTCCGATCGGTCAAGCGGTTTCGGCCGTCCGGTCGGGACATTGCAGAATCGGCATGAGCGTGTGCAAGTATCCCCGCCGATCATGAATGTGGCAGTGCCGTTGTTCCAGCACTCCCCTCTGTTCGGACACATTCCGCCCGTACAGATCGTGTTGAGATGACGCTGATGAAGCATACCGTTCACCTTGGCGGCACGGATTGCATCCGGGAGTTTCACCCTGAGCCATTCAGGTTTGCGCAGATAGGTCGACATCGTTGAGGATGAATAGCTTATATGGCTGTGGAAAGACGATTAGGCAGTGGTGTCCTCTTGATTCACTCTGTTTTTGGCACGGTTTTTCGATTTGGTCGACGACGAGTCCATGTCTTTTTCCTCCTTGAGGTCGATCTCGTTGTGTTCCTTGTCGAGAACCCTGTATTGCAGATAGGCAAGTGACTGGTCGGGAAGCAGCTTGAACGATCGTCCGAGCTCCATCCTCCATCTTCTGTACGTGGAGATCAACCCTTTCTTCAGATAAGCATCTACGAATGGGTGGACATACACGATAAAGTCCTTCTTTTTTAGCGTGTTCACCACATATTCGATCTTCTCCTTCAGTGTATCGGTGAAAAGAAGCGACGGCTGCACCTCTCCCTTGCCGAAGCATGACGGACACGCTTCCGTCGTCACTATGTCGAGGGCTGGACGTACTCTTTGACGTGTGATCTGCATCAATCCGAACTTACTGAGCGGCAATATATTGTGGCGGGCTCTGTCATTTGCCATGATCTGACGCATGTGCTCGTAGAGTGTCTGGCGATGCTCGGCTTTGTTCATGTCAATGAAGTCTATGACAATGATTCCGCCCATATCGCGGAGCCGTAGCTGGCGGGCAATTTCATCCGCCGCTCTCAGATTCACCTCCAGTGCGTTGCTCTCCTGATCATTGCTCGCTTTGGTGCGGTTGCCCGAGTTCACGTCTATCACGTGCAGTGCTTCCGTATGCTCTATGATGATGTAAGCGCCCGATCTGAACGAGACTGTCTTTCCGAACGACGATTTTATCTGCTTCGTGATGTTGAAATGATCGAATATTGGAGTATCCGATTTGTAGAGTTTCACGATTTCAGCACGTTCGGGTGCGATCAGCGATACGTATTTCAGTATTTGTGCGTGGATATCAGGATCATTCACGTGAATATCCTCGAATGTCGGAGAGAATATATCGCGGAGCACACTCACTATGCGGCTCTCCTCTTCAAATATCAGCGAGGGTACGGGGGCTTTCTGCGCTTTGGCAAGCGTGTCGTCCCAGCATTTCATAAGCGCCTTGAGTTCTGCCATAAGTTCCGCCACACGCTTTCCTTCTGCCGACGTGCGTACGATGACACCGAAATTCTTCGGTTTTATACTTCCTACGAGCTGACGCAGACGCGCCTTCTCCTCAGGAGTTTTAATCTTTTGTGATACTGAAATTTTGTCGCTGAATGGTATCAGCACGAGGTATCGTCCCGTAAACGATATTTCCGTCGTCAGGCGTGGACCCTTCGACGAGATTGGCTCCTTCACGATTTGTACAAGGAGCTCCTGACCGGGCTGCAGCAGGTCGGGGATCGACCCGTTTTTGTCAATGTCAGGTTTTAGCTTCATCTTCGACAGCTGTGGGATCCGCTTCTTGTCAGTCAGCAGTTCGTTCACGAATGTGCTGTAGCTTGAAAATTGCGACCCTAAGTCGAGATAATGGAGAAATGCGTCCTTCTCATAGCCCACGTTCACAAAGGCTGCGTTCAGTCCGGGCATGAGCTTCTTCACCTTCGCCAGATAGATGTCTCCCACCGCATACGCCAGACTTCGCGATTCCTTCTGCAGCGACACGAGGCGGGAATCCTCGAGCAACGCGATCGACACGTCGTTTGGTTGTACGTCTACGATAAGTTCACTCTTCATTATTTCTGGTTATTCGTGGCTTTGGTGGTTGTTGATTCGTCAAAAACGCCAAGAACAAACTCGAGTCACGTTAAGGAGTCCCCTGGTTTTGGGCTCAGGGGGTCGCGCTCCAAGTTTGTTCCTGTTATCTTTGGCGTTTTCTGTCACAAGTAGTTTTGTGGGAACTGCTCTGAGATTTATTCCGATTTCCTCGCGGTGTATCTTCTTCTCAGGCGATTTTCCTATCTTACTTCTTCTTGTGACGATTCTTTCTCAGACGTTTTTTACGCTTGTGAGTAGCCATCTTGTGGCCTTTTCTTTTCTTTCCGCTGGGCATTTTCTAATTACTTTAACGGGGTTATAAAAATTCGGGTTTATTCTGAATTTCCTATGAAGCGCTACGCGTCGGTCGTGACGTGTTGATCACTTCACGTCGTTCATGAACACCTTTGCAGGCTTGAACGCAGGGATCTTATGCTCGGGGATGATGATGGTCGTGTTCTTGGAAATGTTGCGGGCGGTCTTCTCTGAGCGGGTCTTGATGATGAAGCTGCCGAAGCCGCGGAGATACACATGCTCACCGTTAGCAAGTGAATCCTTTACGATTTCCATAAATTTCTCAACTGTGGCGAGCACGCTCTGCTTGTCGATGCCGGTGCTTTTTGCGATCTCGTTAACGATTTCTGCTTTTGTCATTGTTGTGAAGGTATTATTTTAATAATTGCGTCGTTTGTTTATTACTTTTTACTTTTTGCCAGATTCGCTTGCGCGATTCTTGGTGCAAATATCGTAATTTTTTCCAACATAATTGCAATCTGACTCCACTTTTTTTCAATAAACTTCACGATTGCACCGCTTTGCACCATTTTTTTCAATTATTTCTGGTAAATTCCTTGATTTTTGACCGTCATGAGTCCTTTTCATCGCTTTGTTCCTTCCTTTCGGCTTTTCTGAGCAGATTCACCGCCTGAAGCGTAACTGGCAAAATCAGAATTTCATAAAGCGTTTTAAGAAGCGTCTGACTCACTATCAGTGACACGATGGTATCTGTTGGGAGCTGTCCGCCGAACGCAATGGGGAAGAAAATCACCGAATCGGTTGCCTCACCAGCTATTGTCGAGACGATAGCGCGTATGGAGAATTTCACGGCATAGGACTTCCTGTCCTCTTTTAGTTCCACATGCTTCATTTTCGCCATCACCAGTGCATTGATGAGTGATCCTGCCACGAAGGCTGTCAGCGACCCCGCCATGATTCTGGGCACCATGCCGTAGATCGTTTCCATCGCCTCCTGTCCGTTCCAGTCACTCCCACCCGGTAGCTCTATCGCAAGCTGGAGCATCAACGTCGCTGCAAGCGCCATCCCGAATCCGAGCCAGATCATCAGCTTTGCCCTGCGCAGACCGTAGATTTCCACCACGCAGTCATTTATTATATATGTGATAGGGAAAACGACTATTCCGGCTGTAAGCGTGAACCACCCTGCATCGAGGGTCTTGATTTCCATCAGATTTGCAAGGATGATGGTGACACAGAATATTACCGTAAGCACCAGATAAGGCAGCGAGAAGGTGGCATGCCTTATTTTCTCGAATCGTTTGTTCATTTTCTTGTTTTTAAAGAGGTTAAGCAAGAACTCTATTTAGCGCACGTTTGTTTTTTCCGGTTGTGCCTCCGGTTTCAGCCCGCAAAGTTAAGCATTTTCACCCACATTCCGAAATCCTACATCCTCATTCACCTGCCATCTCTCCTCCAATATTGTCCCCCCTGCAATGAGAAAAGCCGCCTTCGCTGTCTCTGACCGACATCGCGAAGGCGGCTTCAATCCTTTATCATTTCATTCAGTTCTTATCCGGCTGCGTCTCACCGTTGTCTGTGGAGCTTGTCTGTGATGACGATCCGTCTTGACTCAGTCCCCACGCCTGGTTGTGACGGCGTGTGATAATTGTCGTGACATAGACAGTGAATATCGGGAACATCATCATGCCCAGAGCAGCCAGAAGCACCGAAAGTATCCTTCCGACAGGCGTGACGGCTACAATGTTGGATCCTACCGTAGTGCAGTCCATGGCTGCCCACCATAATGCCGACCAGTAATCGGTGACTCCTGGATTTACATTCTGTTCGAACATGAAGAACACCAGGCTTGCGAAATACACCGTTGCAAACAGTGTGAACAGATATGTCACGAAAAGCCCTGCTGCTTTGTTTGAAGTGAACCAACCTATCACGATTGCCAGAGCATATCCGCCTCGCATAAGAGGAATATACTGGAGAAGATAAGCCACACGCGGAGACACATTGGTGATTCCGAGCTTATTGATTATATATAGGTAAGGTATTGCCACCAATAGGAATGGCAGATGTGTCAGCAGATAATGCCCTTTCCTTTCCGACAGAAGAAATTCTGCCAGAAAATCAAAGAGGAAGACGATACAGATTATCAGCTGTTCCTTGATAAACTTCGGTTCATTGTAATATTCTATGCCGTGTCCCAGGAAAGTATCGCGGGAAATCGAGATGATCAGGAACACTGACAGTACGAGTACAGTGACATGCAGGATTCGGTAGATCCACCGGAAATGCGGATTTTGTCCCGGTGTGATCGTGGTGGGTGATGTTTTCATAGCAGTATTTTTTTTGACTCTCTCTGGTTTTGTATAACGTGGGTTAAGAAATTTTTATTAAAATAACACAACAAGAGGGGGAAAGTGTTCACTCTCCCCCTCTTGTTTATCATTAGTTCAGATTTTCTCGATCGTTACGCAGTCAATTATTGCATGATTGGTATGGATGTTCATGTTTTCATCGGTGATCGGATTAAAGTCTATTGTGATAGTGTTCTTGCCCTTCTCAAGTATCGTCTTCACGGCATTGCTCATGCCCCAGTCATCCCAGTTTGCTACACCTCTGTGTGGCATTACCACTGTGTCAGCTTTTTTCCCGTTCACGCTCAGTGTCCGTACTGCGCATCGGTTTTCTGTATTCACCGGTCCGTTACCGTTAGCGTATCTTAGGGCGATCAGGTACTCTCCTGCTTCGGAAGCGTCAAATGTCACGCTTATAGGCGCGCTGACGTGATCCGTCTCCACAAACCCGTTACCACTGAACCCGGTGATTTCTTTCTCCGGCGTATATGCCACTTCAGCCGATGTCAGTGTGTTCGATTCACCCGGAATTTCGATTATTACCTGTTCTCGTGTGGAAAGGGGTTGCGAGGCAAATGACTCCGTTCCGTTCGAATCGAATCCTATAACTTGATAAACTCCTGGTATCGATGCATCAAACGTCGTAGATCTCGTAGTCGCTACAGTCTTGCCGTCACGTAGTACCTTGTACCCCGCTATGTATTCTATCGGATTCCATTCAAGTCGCTTCCCGTTCAGACGCGCTATGGGTGTAAGCGGAGCTTTGACGTTTGCAGTGTGATTTACGTCCGAAAATGTGCTGCCGGAGTGAGCCATGGTGATGGACACGTTTGCTTTCCCCTTGAAGTCAGCCGGAATATATGGGGCATGGTTCTTCCCGTTTAGTGTGAACTGCGCGATCGAGTCGCCGCTTCCTGTCACGGTTATGTCTATATCTGCGTCTCTGTATTTCACGCCTCTCAACTGTCTCGTTCCCTCAAGTTGTTTCGGCACGAACGGTCGGAAATCAAGTCGGTCCGGTCGGTCGAAATTCATTCCGAAGAGTATTCGGTTAGTCAGTGCGATATTTCCTGCAAGACTCCATAGCATGTTCGACGAATTTAACTCTGTGGCTATGTCTCCGTTATCAAGATTGAAGTTTTCCTTGTTGGTGGCGAACAAAGCTGCCGGTCGCACCACCGATCCAATTGCTTCCATCGCACCCTGCTCATTTCCCGCCTTAGCATTGGCGAGCGCCCAGTACGACGCTACGAACGGCCAAAGAGCGTTATTGTGGTATGCCGGCATGTCGCTTATCTGGGGGAAGAATATTGCTGCACCGTATGGAGTGGTTGGATTATTCTTTGTTATCGTTTTTGCCCTTTCCTCGTCAGCCACGTCGAAGAGGATTGCAAGAGATTCTCCCAGAGTTTCTGCCCGGGGATTCAGTATCGGGAATTCTGTTCCGTAAGTGTACATTCCGTAGTATCCCTTGTCATCCATCCAGAATTTTTCATTCACAGCCTTAGCCAGAGCTTTCGCTTCCTCGGCATACTCTTTAGCCTGATTCTTGTGCCCGAGTTCTCTCGCCATGGCTGAAGCTGCATTTAGAGCCGCCACATGCACCACGTTGGTTCCCATCGCCTCCGATGAATAAATGTCGGCTGACTGCATCCAGCGGGGATAACTTTGCTCTCTCCAGTCTATGAAGGATGTCTCCCCTCTCTTCAGTCCGCTCTCTGGATCGGTTATTGTTGACCTGTCAGCTGCCAACGACCGTTCGACGATCGGATAGGCCCACTCAAGCCATTCGCGGTTTCCGGTCACCTTATAGACCTCCCACGCTGCCACTGCCCAGATCATGCGGTCACTGCTCACCGGCCACGCGCCGCCGCTGCCTGTATCCTGAATTATTCGTCCCAGCGGATCCACCTTGTGGCGGAGCGAAATCATCGAGGCTTCCGGTTGTAGATGTGCCATTGAAAGGATTATGGAATAGGATACGTCGCGCGTCCACACTCCGCTCCATTCTTTGCCCGTACGCAGTGTCGTATCCGGCTCCACGGCATTCACCATCTCGTCAAGCCCCATCCTGTAGACGGCGTTGTGAAGGCGGTTGCCGCTCTCAAGTCTCGGGTAAGAGGATATGTCATTCTTTAGGACCCACTCCTGCTCTATCGGCATGAAGTAACCCGGTTGTGCATGATATGAGGAAAGGATGGTGCTGTCGTTCGGTGCGTAAGCCACGGCTTTTCCCTGTATAATTGAATCTCCCTGCCATTTATAGGCAGTCGTCTCCACTATGATTTCACCGCCTCTCTGGCTTTCAGGCAATGTTCCGGCAATCACTGCATTGGAGACGGTGATTGCCGGAATGAGTAATAGTATTAGCTTTTGCATATTCTTAATCTCTTTCGTTTGATAATTATTTGATCTTTTATGGAATGTTTTTCTATCCTTTATCCTATCCGCAGTGGAAATATCTGGCGACAAGCCGCCGCATCTCATTTTCGTCATTCAGCGCACGTTTGGCCGACTCATTGTCCGGATTGTTTTCAAGATCATTGATAATTCCGTCAATCATTCTCGGAGAGAACACTCCCCTGTCTTCATAGATACTGCGCACCTCCTTAAGGCATTCGGCCGACTCAGGCATTGAAGCAGGAAGTTGGCTGAGTTTGGCAAGTTTGTCTTCATTTTCCTTGGCGTGAATATTGACGTTGACGTAAGTCTTTTCTGCCACTTCAAGTGCCTCATCCATTTCGAAGCCAAGACGCGCAGCCACCACTATTCCTGCCATCAGCTGATAGATGTCGGCGGAGCCGTCTGCCGACCGGATTTCCACTGTCTGCTTCTGCGATGCATCGAAGTTTGAGGCAGGAGTCAGAGGATTTGCGAGAGAACACATGTCACCTTCTGCGGTCCAGCCTAACGGCACTCTTACGAGCACCGAACGGTTTCTGTCACCCCAGCACACATTGGTGGGAGCTTCCTGATGAGGTACGAGGCGGAAGTATGAGGTCGGATTCTTGTTGCCGAATGCAGTCAGTGATGGTGCCATCGCCATAAGTCCGGCTATCATACGGCGGGCGGCTTCCGAAAGCTGTTTGTTTTCATCGAGCATCATGTTCTTTCCGTCTTTCATCAGGCGCATGTGCACGTGCAGTCCCGAGCCTGCCTTGCCGGTGGTGATTTTGGGGGCGAAAGTCACGTTGTAATTCTCGTGCATTGCCAGGTTTCTGATCACCCACTTTGCTATCATCAGCTGGTCGGCGGCATCCTCGGCATTAACTGGGAGAAATTCTATCTCGTTCTGCTCGTAGGCGAGTCCGTCAAGGGTGAAGTTTCCCACTTCGGAATGACCGTATTTGATCTGACCGCCCGTGCTTGCTATCGCTTCCATACATTTAACTCTGAAATCATTAAATTTGGCGAACGGAGCCGACTCGTGGTAGCCTCGCTGGTCTGCTGCCGGAAAGCGTTCGTCAATTGGGGCGATAACGTAGTATTCAAGTTCTCCCATTGCCTGGAATTCCATGCCGGTGACATTTTTGAATTCTCGGCACGCACGTTGCAGGGTTGCTTCCGGAGAAGTGGAGAGGCGGTTGCCGTCTTTGTCGAAGAAGGAGCAGAGCATCGTCACGGTGGGTACTGGTGCAAATGGATCGACGAATGCCGTGGAAAAACGCGGAATCACATAAAGATCGCTGTTCCCGGCTTCAACGAACGAAAACAGACTTGAGCCGTCCACTCGTTCCCCCGATGTCAGTATCATCTCAAGATATTCAAGATTGTTGACCGTGAAATTCAATGTCTTGAGGCGTCCGTCACCTGCGGCATACATGAAATTGATCATGCCTATGGAGTTTTCCTCCACATATTTGATTATGTCAGCCTTTGTGAAGTCGCGTGCTTCTTTTCCGAGATAGCTGACAATCTTGTTCTTGTTTAGTGCTACTGTCTTGTTTTCCATGCCTTTTGGTATTTGTGTAGTTTTGGTTTAAGGTTTATTCCGTTGTGAAAGGTCATCTACATTGAAGATTTCCCTTCACGGTGTTAGTTTTTGTTTAGCAAAGATACATCATTTTGGTGTACTACCACCTGTCAAAAAAGCACTTTTTTCAAAAAAAATTACTAATTTTTTCGTACTAATTCATCTTCATTTCCTAAATTTGTACTTTCTGCTCTCCCACGCATTTTTTCATAGGTTTGTTTATCATTGTTCTAACTTTTTAACATTTTCGCGTGTTATCAATTAGGGTCAGTCACTCCCGTTCACGTTATGCTTAAAAAGATTCTTCACATATCCATCCACACCCTCAAGTGGATTATTATAGGGCTCCTCTCGCTTGTACTGATTGTACTCGTGTTGCTCTACATTCCTGCCGTCCAGGATTCTGTTGTTAGGAAGGTACTTTCTTCTGTCAATTCTCCGGCAATGCAGGTCAGCGTAGGCAAATTCCGTCTCTCCTTTCCCCTCACTCTCACGGTCCATGACCTTAAAGCTCGCATGGATTCTGCCGACATGGACATTGCTGCATCCCGCATTTCTCTTGATGTCAAGCCTCTTTCTCTTTTAAGCGGTAAAGTAAAAGTTGGGGATGTAAGGTTATCTGACGCCCGCTATCGGATGCACAAGCCGGACAGCCTGTTCTACCTTTCTGCCGTTATCGACACTTTCGTGGTCGATGATCTTACTTATCATCTCTCGGCTGGCGACATCGACCTTTCTGAAGCATTGCTTGATGGTGCTGATGTGAAGATGACCATTCGGGAGGACTCTACCGTGACTCCTGTCGACACTGCTTCTTCCGCGACTTCAATGAAAATTATGGCTGGAGCCATTGCTCTGCGTAATCTCAGTTACTTCATGAGCATTGAGAATTCGATTGACTCCCTGTCAGCCGACATTAAGTCTGCCACTCTTTCGAAAGCGGCTGTTGATCTGGCGGCGTCCACTGTCTGTGCCCGCTCTTTTGTCGTTGATGACGTGAAGGCTGCTTATTTCCACCCTCTCGCCGCGTCAGAAGAATCTTCCCCGGCTGACTCCACTTCTTTAGCTCCCGACTCTGTACCTTCCGTGCCATGGACAATACGTGCTGACAAAGTTCAGCTTCTGCACTCCTCTGCTATCTATGCGGCTTCGGGTGTTGAGCCTCTTCCGGGTCTTGATATGAATTATATTCAGGTTTCCGACGTTACCATTGACGTTGATTCCTTATTCAATCAGGGATCATTAATCACCGTCCCGCTCCGTCGCATTTCCGCCACAGAGCGTTGCGGACTGACTTTGGACGGATCTGGCACGTTTGCGATTGATTCCGTTGGTATGCACGTTCGTGATTTTGCACTTCACACCGCTCAGTCCGTTATAACCGTCAATGCTCTCATGGGACTTTCCGAACCGGGAAAGAACGTCACTCAACTTCCTGTCAATCTTGATGCTGCAGCACGTATAGGAATTGCCGACATCATGGTTGCGATGCCGTCCCTTAGCCCCATGTTGCGCAATGTCCCTGTAGGCAATCCCCTGACGGTCAGGGCTTATGCCTCCGGAACAATGAATAGTCTGTCCCTCGACACTCTATCCCTCTCCCTCCCCCGCTCCTTCTCCCTCACCGCCTCCGGTTGGGCTGACGGCTTGGATTCCGGTAATATTGAGGACATTGACGCCTCCGTAAAGCTTGACGGTCATCTCTACAACTCTGAATTTATCCGCCCCACTCTTGTCGAAGCCAAACTTGGTAAAAACGGATATCTTCCCCCTATTGCTCTTCGTGGACGCGTGAATGCCTCGGACGGTACATTTTCCGGCACCCTGAAAGGCGTGACCGATGGTGGTTCTATCGCTTTCGATGGAGCACTCAATGCCACACGCGAGTCCTATCGTGCCTCTCTCGATGCACGCGACCTACCGGTCCACTCTTTCATGCCTTCCCTTGGTGTCGGACCTCTCACGGCATCTGTCAAAGCCTCCGGTCGCGGGTTCGATCCCATGAAGAAATCCACATCGCTCGAAGCTAAAGCCGATGTCACATCTGTCGTTTATCAGGGCACTCGTCTTTCCGGCATCTCTCTTGACGCGGCTCTGAAGGAGGGTAACGCTCGTATTGCCCTTGTTTCTTCCGACCCCGTGGCTCACCTCTCTCTTGACGCTGCCGGGAATCTTGCTGGTCGTTCTTACGATTGGACTCTGAATTCGGACATTCAGCACATCAATCTGCAGGCTCTCGGATTCTCTGACGTTGCTTCTTCCGGCAACGCAGCCTTTTCCGGCAAGGCTTTCATCTCTCCCGATTCCTCCATCACCCGTGCTTCCCTATCAATTGACCATGTCAACTGGAATCAGGACAAGATCTCTTTTGGTACACGCGCTATCAACCTTGACTTTGATGCCACCGACTCATCCACCCATGCGCTTCTCACCAACCAGGATCTGCGGGCTTCGGTCATTGCCCCGGTTTCGCTGGATTCGCTTATGTCCTCATTCACCCGTTTCTCTGCCGGACTTGACACTATGCTCTCTCGTCAGATTCTCAACGTGGATTCTCTCATGCCTCTTCTCCCTCCGGTCGATGTAAAAATCTCTGCACGTCGCAATAATATTATTTCCAACTATCTTGCTCAGAACTCGCAAGGGTTCCAGAGCTTCGATCTTAATGCCGCCACGCGTCCCTCCTTGCATCTCGATGCCACAGTCATGCGTCTTGCCGTCTCATCCTCTCTTCTCATTGATTCGGTAGCGTTCAACATGAATCAGCAGGCTGATTCGATTGTCTATGCTGTTGATGTGCACAATCGTCCCGGCAATCTTGATGAATGGACCGATGTTGCTGCTCACGGACGCATTTCCGGCGACGACATCACCCTTCTCCTGACTCAGCGCAATCAGGAAGGGAAAGTCGGCTATAACCTCGGTACGCGTGTCATTTATTCCGACTCTACTTTCTACGTCCGTATCGAACCGTCCGAACCATTGATTGCTTATAAGAAATGGAAAGTCAATCCCGACAATTACGTTAGCTTTAATCTTCCCCACCGTCACCTCGATGCCGACCTCTCGATGGGCAACGGTGTCAGCTCTCTCCGACTCTACACCTCCCACATTGAAGGTGAGGATGCTGATAAGGACGAGCAGGAAGAAATCAATCTCGACCTCACGGATGTCAAGATTGCCGACTGGGTAGCTCTCAATCCTTTTGCTCCTCCCATAAGCGGTGATCTGTCAGCTGCTCTGCATGTCAAATACGATGATGCGAGCATCAATGGTCACGGTAAAGTCGGACTTAAGGACTTCACCTATGGTCGTGAGCGGGTTGGTGATTTTGATGTGGATCTCTCGCTGCTCACCGATGTCCGCGGCGTCATCCGTGCCGATGCATCCCTCGATGTTGACAGCATCAGGGCGGTCACTGCCCGTGGTGTGCTCAACGACACCACAATGCCCCAGCCCCTGATGCTCGACCTTGCCATCGACAGCTTCCCCCTCTCCGTTGCCAATCCCTTCATTGGATCCCGCACTGCCACTCTTGTCGGTGCCCTCAACGGTGATATTGCAGTAACAGGCACGATGGAACGTCCCGTATTCAACGGTTATCTTCAGTTTGATAGTACGGCTGTGAAGGTTGCTATGCTCGGCACAAACTTTGTTCTCCCCGACAAACGGATTCCTCTCGACAGTGGTATTGTTCGTTTCTCTGACTACGGCATCCGAGCTGTCAACAATAATCCCCTCTCGATTGATGGCGTGATTGATCTCCGCAATTTTGCCCTCCCTGCCGTTGACCTCACGCTTAATGCCCGCGACATGCAGATTGTTGGAAATCAGCGGCGCGGTTCAGCCGACGTCTACGGCAAAGCGTTTATCGACCTCAAGGCTTCTGCACGTGGCAATCTCAGGATGCTTCGCATTAACGCTGATCTTTCCGTCCTTCCCACCACCAATGTCACCTACGTGATGTCCGCCATGACTTCCGACCTCACATCGGTCGGCAACTCTGACATGGTGAAATTCGTCAATTTCGCTGATACGATGCAGGTTGCCAAAGCGGATTCTCTTGAGGTGACCGGAATGTTGATGAAGATTGACGCTAATCTCCACGTTATGCAGGGATCCACTATTTCAGTCGACCTATCCACCGATGGCAAGAACAAGGTGCAGATTCAGGGCGAGGGCAATCTTGATTACGCCATGGACTTCATGGGCGACCAGACTCTCACCGGGCGTTTCAACATCAACAGTGGTTTCGCACGCTACTCCCCGCCTCTGATGAGTCAGAAACTGTTTAACTTCCAGTCCGACAGCTATGTCTCGTTCAATGGCGATATTATGAATCCTGTGCTCAACATTCATGCTGTCGACCCGCTTAAGGCAAATGTCACACAGGAAGGTCAGAACTCTCGGCTTATCACCTTTGATGTCGGTTTGAATGTCACCGGCACACTCGCCAACATGAATGTTTCGTTCGACCTTTCCACCGACGATGACATCACTGTCGCCAATGAGCTTAAGTCTATGACAGCCGAACAGCGCGCTAATCAGGCTATGAATCTCCTGCTCTACAACATCTACACCGGTCCGAACACTACCGGCAACGCTAATATTGGCGGTAACGCCCTCTTCTCCTTCCTTGAGTCTAAACTCAACTCCTGGGCAGCCGACAACATTAAGGGCGTTGACCTGTCATTTGGTATAGACCAGTATGACCGTACCGTCAACGGAGCAAGCTCCACCACCACCAGCTACAGTTACAAGGTCTCGAAATCCCTCTTCAATGATCGTTTCAAGATTGTGGTTGGGGGCAACTACTCCACTGATGCTAACACCGATGAGAATTTCTCCCAGAATCTGATTAATGATATTTCTTTCGAATATCTGCTCAACCAGTCGGGATCTATGCTTGTACGTCTTTTCCGGCACACCGGATATGAAAATATTCTTGACGGTGAGATCACACAGACCGGCGTCGGATTTGTCTACAAACGTAAGCTCAACTCCCTGCGCAATTTCTTCAAGTTCCGTGCCTCCAGGGCTGCTGCGCGCCGACGTCTGGAAGAAGCCGAGCGTCTGCGTCGCGAACGCGAAGCTGCCGAGCAGGAAGCTTTAAGCAGGGCAGCCGCTTCCGATTCCACCCTCCAGATCATAAATCCCGACCACGCCCAACCTGAATAATCCGATGATGAAACGTAGCGCTATCTATACCCTCCTGTTGGCATCCGTTATTGCCCTTGCACTTTCCTCCTGTTCCACTACTCGACGTTTGGCAGCTGATGAGACTCTCTACACCGGTGTGAAGAAGGTTAATATTGTCACGCCCGAAGGTGACAGGATTGCGCCTGGGGTTGCCGAGGACATTAAAAGTGCCGTCAACGTCAAGCCCAACAACTGCCTGATCTCCCCATCCATCCGCTACCCCTTCCCCCTCGGACTCTGGGTCTACAACAACTGGAGTAATCCGCCAAAAGGTTTCAAGCATTGGATTTACGAGAAACTTGTTGAGCAGCCTGTTCTTATTTCTGACGTTCGTCCTGAAATACGTACCAAGATGATCGACGAGATTCTCGACAACAACGGTTATTTCATGGGGAATGCGTCATATACGCTCAATCACGCAAAAAATCCTAAGAAAGCCTCTATCACCTACAACATCACCACCGGTCCGGCTTACACCATTGATTCCCTGCGCCTCCTCCCCGACTCGATTCCCCTTTATCATCTTATTGATTCTGTAGTGGCTGCCGATCCCTATCTTCGCGTCGGAGCACGTTATTGTACCGATTCTCTTGCCATGGTACGCAATCGCATTGCCAACGCAGTCCGTAACCGTGGATACTACTTCTTCCGTCCCGATTTCATTGAATATCTCGCCGACAGCCTGATTTCCCGCCGCCACATTGTCCTGCAGCTCACAGTTGCATCCAACGTCCCTCAGGTTGCCCTTTCTCGCTATGTCACAGGCAATGTGACGATGCGCCTCAATCGTAATAACGGCGGCGGGCGTCCCGACACCATTCAGATGGAACGTGGTACTCTGATTCAGTATCTCCCCTCCCGCTTCCGCCACAAGCTCATGGACGAATGGGTCACGTTCCGGAAGGGACGCGTATTCTCTGTCCGCAACATGGATCGTACACAGAATTATCTCTCGCGTCTCGGAATATTTAACGACATAAACATCTCAGTTTCCCCCGACACTACGGCTGCTACTCTCGCATCCGACAATCCCCGGCGTCTTGACGTACTTATCGACTGCACATTCGACATGCCTTTTGAAGCTTCTGTCGAGGTCAACGCATCGTCCAAGTCCAATAGTTATATCGGTCCGGGTATAACGATCGGACTCACCAACCGCAACATCTTCGGTGGTGGCGAACAACTCTCGGCTCATCTCACCGGATCCTACGAATGGCAGACCGGGCACAACCGCTCTTCGGTTTTCAACTCCTACGAGGTTGGATTGCAGGCTTCCCTTGCCATCCCACGGCTTCTCGCACCTCGTTTCATCCCCCGCCGACGCTACCAGCTCAACTGGACCCGCGCTTCAATCGGTGCCGATCTGCTCAATCGTCCCCACTATTTCAAGATGGCGCAGTTCAACACTTCATGGGCTTACGACTGGCGCGTGTCCCGACATGTAAGCAACTCTCTGACTCTTTTCAAGCTTACATATACCAAGCTGCTTAACACCACTGCCCCGTTCGACTCCATCACAGCTGCTAACCCAGCTATCGCCCTCTCTTTCCGCAATCAGTTCATCCCTCAAATGAGCTACACCTATACTTACGATCGTGCATTTGATTCCTATAATGCTCTGAATTTCACGTTCACAGCTACTGAAGCCGGTAATATCTTCTCCGGAATCTGGTCTCTCGCCGGTTCTCATGGTGAGAAGCGTTTGTTTGGTACTCCATTCTCTCAGTTTGTCAAAGGCACCACACAACTCGTCTACAATCGCCGTATCACTGGCGACAATCACATCGTCACACGTCTGGCTCTTGGAGCGGCCCACGCCTACGGCAACTCATCTCAGGTACCCTACGCCGAACAGTTCTATGTCGGTGGCGCCAACTCTATCCGTGCCTTCACGGTTCGTTCTATAGGTCCCGGAAGTTACCGCGCCCCCCGCGACCAGATCAACGGCTACTTTGACCAGACTGGTACATTCAAGATGGAATTTAACGTCGAGTACCGTTTCCCAATCATAAGCGTGCTCCATGGTGCTGTTTTCCTCGACACAGGTAATGTCTGGCTGCTCAAAAACGATCCTAATCGTCCCGGCGGACAGCTCAAGGCATCCACATTCCTCAAGGACATTGCTGTCGGTACTGGTGTAGGTCTGCGCGTCGACATCTCAATGATAGTAATCCGCGGAGATCTCGGTATCGGAATCCACGCCCCGTACAACACCGGTCGACACGGCTACTACAACATGACATCATTTGGCAATTCTCTCGCCTTCCACCTCGCTATTGGTTATCCGTTCTGACTTTCGTGGTTATTTAACCAATAAAAATGGTTAAACCGTTGGTCATATAACTCCTTTGTGGTATCTTTGCACACATGGACAATAATTCTATCGACCACACGCTCCAACAGCCACCGCAGACGTCACTCGACCGTCTGCGCTATCTGATCCGACATTTCCGTCTCACTCAAGCGGAATTTGCACGCCGCATCTCTATCGATCCTTCCAATTTATCCAAGGTTCTTTCCGGACGCCTTCCCGTGACCGACGGACTCATCAATCGTCTGGTTGCCGATCTTGGAGTCAGTAAGCGATGGATGCGCGATGGTTCCGATCTCCCGTTTGGAAAGGAAGAACTGCCGGGACATCTGCTTATGTCGTCCGACGACATCCACCCTCTTCCCCCCTCTCGCCGCCACGGCGTTCCGGTCTACGATATTGATGTCACGGCAGGGTGCACCGAACTGTCGCGCGTTTTCACATCCGACAATATTTCGGGATACATCGATCTGCCACGCATCAATCCCGATTGCGTGATTGTCCGCGTATCCGGTCAGTCCATGTCCCCCTCAGTCCCCAATGGTTGTTTCATCGCCATCCGACCTGTTTCAGTATCCGGTACGATTTTCTGGGGACAGATCTACGTGATTGTTCTTGAGGATTACAGAATGGTGAAGATGGTTCGTCGCCATCCCGATCCGTCAATGGTTATTCTCCACAGTGAGAATCCTCAGTACGATGATATCGAAATCCCTCGCTCCGACATCCAGGCTCTCTTCCTGGTGGAGTCCATTATTAACTGCACTACTCTATGTTGAACGATAATCGCCAGCCCTTGCTCGTCCCGGAGCCCACGCTTCGACGTCTTCCTTGGTACCTTTCAAGTGTCACTCTGCTTCAGGATCAGGGGGTCGACTACGTTTCAAGCACACGCTTGTCGCGCGAACTCAATGTTGACGCTTCTATGATTGCCAAGGATCTATCCTATCTCAATATCAAGGGGAAGACCCGTATCGGCTACGATGTGGCTGCTCTTCGCCGTTCTCTTGAGCAGTTCCTCGGATTTATGGAGACTCACAATGCCGTGATTGTTGGTGTCGGGAATCTCGGAGCTGCCCTGATGACCGATTCCGGTCTTGCCAACTACGGTCTCGACATAGTCGCCGGATTCGATATTCGCCCCGAAATCGTGGGTTCATCCATTAAGGGTATTCCCGTTTTCCATGTCGACGATCTTGCTGTGCAATGTAAGCGTCTTGATGCTGAGATCGGCATTATTGCGGTTCCAGTGCGCATGGCGCAGGATGTTGCTCACCTGCTTGCTGATGCAGGAGTAAAGGCTTTGTGGAATTTCACCCCCTGCCGCATTCTCCCCCCCGAAGGTCTTGTCATACAGAACACCTCCATCTACGCCCATCTTGCCGTTATGTACAATCGCCTGAAGTAATCTTCACGCAACTCACGATGAATATATTCTATTTCGACCGCCCCCTATCCCCCCTCCCCGAT
>CAMWPM010000010.1 GCA_947176235.1 uncultured Bacteroidales bacterium
CCTCACACGCATCACACTCCTGCCCAATGTGAAAAAATAAAAATATTACCCCTTTAATTCCCTCTATTTCAAAGAAAATCACTAATTTTGCATCTGCAATTTGTTTGATTGCCGTGTTGTATGCGGCAATTTATTGATAAACAACCTATTAAAGCAAAATGATCAACATCACTTTCCCCGACGGCAGCGTCAAGCAATTCGAAGCCGGCATCACACCCCTTGCAATCGCCGAGAGCATTTCCCCCCGCCTCGCTCAGGACGTACTTGCCGCATCCGTCAACGACAAAGAGTGGGATCTCTCACGTCCAATCAACGAGGACGCATCCCTTAAGCTCTTCAAATGGGACGACCCCGAAGGTAAGCACGCCTTCTGGCACTCCTCAGCCCACCTTCTCGCCGAAGCTCTCCAGGAGTTGTACCCCGGAGTGAAATTTGGCATTGGTCCCGCTATCGAAAACGGTTTTTACTACGACATCGATCCCGCGGGTCACAACATCACTTCTGCCGACTTCCCCGCCATCGAGAAGAAGATGCTCGAACTCGCACGCCGCAAAGAAGCCATCGTGCGTGCCGACATCACCAAAGCCGACGCACTCAAGATGTTCGGCGACCGTGGCGAAGAATACAAGTGCGAGCTAATAAGCGAGCTTGAGGACGGCACAATCACCACCTACACTCAGGGTGCTTTCACCGACCTCTGCCGCGGTCCCCACATCCCCACCACAGCCCCCATCAAGGCTGCGAAGATCATGTCCCTTGCCGGTGCCTACTGGCGTGGCGACGAAAAGCGCAACCAGCTTGTCCGTGTCTACGGCATCACATTCCCAAAGCAGAAGATGCTCGACGAGTATCTCGCTCTGCTTGAGGAAGCCAAAAAGCGCGACCACCGCAAGCTCGGTAAGGAGATGGAGCTCTTCGCGTTCTCTGCCAATGTCGGTGCCGGTCTACCCCTCTGGCTCCCCAAAGGCGCTGCACTTCGCGATCGCCTTGAGCAGTTCCTCCGCAAGATTCAGAAGCAGTACGGCTATCAGCAGGTCATCACCCCCCACATCGGCAACAAGAATCTTTACGTCACCTCCGGACACTATGCCAAGTACGGCAAAGATTCCTTCCAGCCCATCCACACCCCCGAGGAAGGCGAGGAATACCTCCTCAAGCCAATGAACTGTCCCCACCACTGCGAGATTTTCCGCGCATTCCCCCGCTCCTACCGCGAGCTGCCTCTCCGACTCGCCGAGTTCGGCACCGTCTATCGCTACGAGCAGAGCGGTGAGCTTCATGGTCTCACGCGCGTACGCGGCTTCACGCAGGACGACGCACACATCTTCTGCGCCCCCGACCAGATCAAGGACGAATTCCTTAAGGTCATGGACATCATATTCTACATCTTCAAAGCCCTGAAATTCGATAACTTTGAAGCTCAGATTTCACTCCGCGACCCCAACAACAAGGAAAAATACATCGGTTCCGACGAGAACTGGCACCTCGCCGAACAGGCTATCATCGAAGCTTGCGAAGAAAAAGGTCTGAAAGCACGTAAGGAACTTGGCGAAGCTGCTTTCTATGGACCCAAACTCGACTTCATGGTAAAGGACGCCATCGGACGCCGCTGGCAGCTCGGCACCATCCAGGTCGATTACAACCTTCCCGAGCGCTTCCAGCTTGAGTACACCGGCGCCGACAATCAGAAGCACCGCCCCGTCATGATCCACCGCGCACCATTCGGTTCCATGGAGCGTTTCGTTGCCGTACTCCTCGAGCACACCGCTGGTAAGTTCCCCCTCTGGCTCGCTCCCGATCAGGCTGTGATCCTCCCCATTTCCGAGAAATTCAACGACTACGCCTACGAAGTCGCCCGGCAGCTTTCTGCCGCCGACGTCCGCGTCATTGTCGACGACCGCAACGAGAAAATCGGACGCAAGATCCGCGACAACGAGATGCGTCGAATCCCCTATATGCTCATTGTCGGTGAAAAAGAAGCCGAAAATGGTGAAATTTCTGTAAGAAAACAGGGCGAAGGTGATAAAGGTACGATGAAAATTGCTACCTTTGCACAGAATTTGGCAGAAGAAGTCAACAACTCTATTAATCAATAACCTCTGAATGGATAAAAAACCCATCCACAACTCCTCGCCGTCTGGTGCTCATCGCCCCGGCAACAACTCCCAGTCCGGAGCCCCACGTGGGTCTCGTCCCGGCTCATCCGCTCCCGCCCAGGGTCCGCAAGGTGCCGGTGCACCGCGTGGTCCGCGTCCCGCTGGAGGTCCCGCACAGCCACAGCGTCCCAACGCCCGCGACAAGGAGCAGCACGCCATCAACGACCGCATCCGCGCACGCGAAGTCCGTCTCGTTGGCGACAACGTAGAGATCGGAATCTACTCCATTCAGGAAGCCCTCCGCATCGCCGACGAGCAAGGTCTCGACCTCGTGGAGATCTCCCCCACCGCCGAGCCTCCCGTCTGCAAGGTTCTCGACTATCAGAAGTTCCTTTATCAGCAGAAAAAGCGCCAGAAGGAACAGAAAGCCAAAGCCACAAAGGTCGTCGTTAAGGAAATCCGTTTCGGACCTCAGACCGACGATCACGACTACAATTTCAAGCTCAAGCACGCCATCGGATTCCTTCAGGAAGGTTCCAAAGTCAAAGCCTACGTTTTCTTCAAGGGGCGTTCGATCCTCTTTAAGGAGCAGGGCGAAGTTCTCCTCCTCCGTTTCGCCAACGATCTGGAGGACTACGGCAAAGTTGAGCAGATGCCTATTCTCGAAGGCAAGCGCATGACCATCATGCTCTCGCCCAAAAAGAAATAAGCACATCCACAGCAACAACAGTTTTTACAACTCGAATTAATAAACTTTTTTACAAAACAAAATGCCTAAGATTAAGACTAATTCCGGTGCCAAAAAGAGGTTCGCCCTTACCGGATCAGGAAAGATCAAGAGAAAACATGCTTTTAAGAGCCACATCTTGACCAAGAAGACTAAGAAGCAGAAACGCAACCTCACTCACAGCGGTCTCATCGCCAAGGTCGATGCCGGCAACGTGAAGTCTCTTCTCGCTCTCAAGTAATTCTGCAAAGCATATTTCCCTTTGCATTAATTCGTGAATTTAAAGACACAGTTTTTCTTCTAACCGAGTGTTTAGCCCTCAAGAGAACCCTGTAGTTGGGAATCCGCTAACGCTCAAAATCGTTTAAAACAATGCCAAGATCAGTTAATCACGTAGCTTCAAGAGCTCGCCGTAAAAAGATCCTTAAACTCACCCGCGGTTACTTCGGCTGCCGCCGCAACGTGTGGACCGTAGCTAAGAACACATGGGAAAAAGGTCTAACCTACGCCTACCGCGATCGTAAGAACAAAAAGCGCAACTTCCGCGCTCTCTGGATTCAGCGTATCAATGCTGCTGCTCGCCTCGAGGATCTCTCCTACAGCAAGCTCATGGGTCTCATCCACAAGTCAGGCATCGAGATCAACCGCAAAGTTCTCGCCGACCTCGCTCTCAACAACCCCGCAGCTTTCAAGGCTGTCGTTGAGAAGGTCAAGAACGCCTGATTCCCGTCCACAGCAATCCCGATTTTCCACGGCGATGTGTCGAGTATTCGGCACATCGCCTTTTTATTTCTCTATTACTAAACTTTTTTGTAACTTTGTCGGTGAGATGAAAATAGACTTCTTCCGACGCAAAAAATCCGATCAGGTCACCGATGTCGACGGCATCGAGCGCTTCCGCACGCGTAAGCGCTACCGACTCGCATTCATCAACGAGAACACCCTCAATCGCGTCTGGACCGTCCGCCTCACCCTCCCCCGCGTCATCCTCGCCGTCATCATCATCATCCTCGCCGTCGTGAGCCTCGGCACGATGTTCATCGTCGTCACCCCGCTCCGCACAATCCTCCCGGGCTACCTCAAGGGCAACGAACGACGCGAGTACATCGCCACAACATTGCGTATCGACTCCCTCGCCGCCGAGATGAATCTGCGCAAAGCCTACCTCGACAACATTTCCGCCATTCTTGCCGACAGCATTTCTGTCGAAGAACGCATGGCAGCGTTCGCCGACTCCATTCCGGTCAAACTCCCCTACGATTCCATCATCGAGGCTTCTTCCACCGAACGCGAGTTTGTCAAAATCTACGAGGAACGCGAGAAGTACAATCTTTCAGTCCTCTCCCCCCTCGCCGCCACAGGAATGTCCTTCATCAATCCCGCGCAGGGAGCAGCTGTTGCCGATCCCGACCCATCGGGCGCCGACATTGGCACAATCCGCTTCATCACCCCGCGCCTTCAGCCCGTCAACGCCATCTATCGGGGCACGGTAATTGACACATATTCCACCCCAGGCCATGGCGACATCGTGATAATCCAGCACCCCAACGATTTCGTGAGCCGTATCTCCGGGCTCACCACCACTATGGTGCAACGTGGCATGACCGTAATGCCCGGCTCTCGCATCGGACTCTCCGAAGCCCCTGCCGGCACCGACTCCCTCTCACGCCCCGTCCTCGCTCTCCAGCTTTGGCACAAAGGCACCCCTGTCAATCCCCGCGACTACGTGCCTATCACTTCATCTCACGTTCCCACAAAATGAACAAAACTGAAGTCCCCCACCACCGCAAACGCATAGCCGTACTCGGCTCCACCGGATCTATCGGCACCCAGACTCTCGACGTTATCGCCCGCTATCCCGACTGTTTCGAAGCCACGGTCCTTATTGCCGGACGCAACGTCGACCTCCTCATCGAGCAGTGCCGTCGATTCCGTCCCGCCCTCGCCATCATCGCCGACGAATCCCGGTATTCTGCTCTCCGCGGCGCCCTCTCCCCCCTCGGCATATCCGTGGCAGCCGGTTCGCAGGCAATTACCGACGTTATGTCGTCCGACCTATTCGACACCGTTGTCACCGCCACTGTTGGCTACAGCGGACTCCAGCCTACCATGGCTGCCATCGCTGCAGGTAAACAGATCGCCCTCGCCAATAAGGAGACAATGGTCGTTGCCGGCGAACTCGTCACCGAAGCTCTCGCTCATTCTGCTTCCACAATCCTGCCGGTCGATTCCGAGCACTCAGCCATCTACCAGTGCCTTGTCGGAGAAGATCCCGCCACGGTCCGCCGTCTCATCATCACCGCATCCGGAGGTCCCTTCCGCACATTCGACACCTCCCGCCTCGCATCCGTCACTGTTGCCGACGCACTCCGCCACCCCAATTGGTCGATGGGTGCAAAAATCACCATCGATTCAGCCACCATGCTCAACAAAGCCTTTGAAATCATCGAAGCACGATGGCTTTTCGACGTAACCCCCGACCGAATCACCCCCCTCGTCCATCCCCAGTCGATCATCCATTCCATGGTCGAATTTGACGACGGTGCCATAAAGGCGCAACTCGGAATCCCCGACATGCACCTCCCCATACGCTACGCTCTCGGCGACGCCACACGCCTTTCCACCGACGAAGCCCCCCTCTCGCTCGCTCAGATGTCCGCTCTCACATTCGAGCAGCCCGACGAAGCCCGATTCCCGTGCATCACTCTCGCACGCCTCGCCCTCGAGCGCGGAGGCACCGCAGCCTGCGTCATCAACGCCGCCAACGAGATTGCCGTCGACGCCTTCCTCCACGAGCGCATTCGGTTCCTCGACATTTACCCGCTCATCACCGAGACCCTCGCCCGCGTCCCATTCATCCGGCGTCCCTCCCTCGACGACTATGTGGCGACCAACGCCCTCGCGCGCGCCACAGCCACGGACCTCATCCCATCCCTCTCCTGAGGCACACCACGTACCCCGATTTTTCACCTTCATTATCCCTACTCCTCTGACTCCCTATGGAGACATTTCTCATAAAAGCACTTCAGCTCATCGCCGCCCTTGCCCTCCTCGTCGTCATCCACGAGGCGGGGCACTACATGTTTGCACGCATCTTCGGCATTAAAGTCGAAAAATTCTATCTCTTCTTCGACCCCTGGTTCGCCCTGCTCCGCTGGAGGCCGAAGAAAAAGAAAGTACAGACGCCACGACTCAATTCCGACGGCACCGAGCGTGCCTCATGGCGCGACACAGAGTATGGCATCGGCTGGCTACCACTCGGAGGCTATGTGAAGATTGCCGGAATGATCGACGAATCGATGGACCGTGACCAGATGGCAAAACCCGCCCAACCTTGGGAATTTCGCTCCAAAGCAGCCCATAAGCGCCTCCTCGTGATGCTCGGTGGCGTTATCATGAACTTCGTCCTCGCCATCATCATCTACGCCGGCATCGCATTTTATTGGGGCGAACGCACCATCGACTATCACGACGCCTACGCAGGTCTCGACTATTCCCCCGCAGCACTCAAGGCAGGCTTCGTCAACGGCGACATTCCCCTCACAGCCGACGGCGAGCCCATCGTATCCACCGACCGTGACCACATTCTCAAGATGGTACAGGCTCACGAAGTCACCGTCCTCCGCGGCGGCTCCGACACCGTCACTATCTCCCTCCCCTCCGATTTCGTATTTCAGGTCAGCGACGACGGAGGTTTCTGCGCGCTCCGCGTCCCCGTCTTCGTCAAGATGGTGCAGGCTGGCGACCCTGCCGCCAAAGCCGGAATCCTTGAAGGCGACCACATCGTCGCCGTCGGAGGAGTCCCCACCCCCTCCTTCACCGAATTCAGTCCTCGCCTCCGCTCCCACGCATCCGACTCTGTCACCATCACCGTTGAGCGCGCAGGAGGCGAGACTCTCGACCTGACCGTCGTTCCTACGTCTGAAGGCACAATCGGCATCGGGCTGATGAAGCCCGATGAAGTCTATCCGGTCAAGTCAATCCGCTATTCTATTCTGGCATCCGTTCCCAAAGGCATAGCCATCGGCACCGGCACACTCGGAAGCTACGTTTCATCCCTGCGCCACGTATTTTCAAAGCGCGGAGCCGAGAGCATCGGCGGATTCGGCGCTATCGGCAACATGTTCCCCTCAGCTTGGAACTGGCGCACATTCTGGGAGACGACAGCATTCCTATCCATCATCCTTGCATTCATGAACATTCTTCCCATCCCCGCTCTCGATGGCGGTCACGTACTCTTCCTTTTCTGGGAGATAATCACCCGTCGCAAGCCCTCCGAGAAGGTTCTTGAGTACGCCCAGATGGCAGGAATGGCATTCCTCTTCGCCATCCTCCTCTACGCCAACGGCAACGACATCTACCGATTCTTCTTCAAATGACGACCGATATGTATAAGTCAGTTTATCTCAAGCGTGGAAAGGAAGCATCCCTTGAGCGCTTCCATCCCTGGATTTTTTCCGGAGCTATCGCTCGCGCCGACGCAGGTATTGACGAAGGCGACGTTGTCAGCGTTTTCTCCCACGATGGCACCCACATCGGCGTCGGTCATTTTCAGATAGGCAGTATCGCCGTCCGGATGCTCGCCTTCACTCCCGCGCCAATTCCCATCGACACAGCTTTTTTCACAGCCCAGCTTGCCGAAGCCTACGGTCTTAGGCGTGAGCTCCACCTCATCCGCCCCGACAACAATGCCTTCCGGCTCGTCCACGGCGAGGGGGATTTTCTCCCCGGGCTCGTGGTTGATGTCTACGGTCCCACCGCTGTAGTCCAGGCTCACAGCCCCGGCATGCACTTCAGCCGCGACGTTATAGCCCGAGCCATTGTCGACCTTCCCGACCTCGGCGTCGACAATGTCTACTACAAGAGCGAGACCACTCTCCCCTACAAGGCTCATCTCGATCCCGTCAACGACTATATCATCGGCTCATACGCCGGCGACGAAGCCCTTGAGAACGGACTCCGCTTCCACGTCGACTGGCTGAAAGGACAGAAGACGGGATTTTTCCTCGACCAGCGCGACAACCGCGCCCTTCTTGAGCGCTACTCTCGCGGCAAACGTGTCCTCAACATGTTCTGCTACACCGGCGGATTCTCCGTCTATGCCATGCGCGGCGGCGCTGTAAGCGTTGACTCCGTCGACTCTTCGGCGAAAGCTGTCTCGCTCACCGATGCCAACATCGCCCTCAACTTCCCCGCCGACACCCGTCATCGCTCCCACGCCGAGGACGCATTCCGCTTCATCGACGCCATGGAGCCTGGAGCCTACGATCTTGTCATCCTCGACCCCCCCGCATTCGCCAAGCATCGCAGCGCCACCCCCAATGCCCTTCGCGGGTATCAGAAGCTCAATGCACGCGCTATGGAGAAAATGCCCCCGCGCTCCATCCTCTTCACCTTCTCCTGCTCCCAGGCCGTGAGCCGTGAGCAGTTCCGGCTCGCCGTATTCTCAGCTGCCGCACAGGCACGCCGGCGCGTCCGTATCCTCCATCAGCTCACTCAGCCCGCCGATCATCCCGTCAACATCTATCACCCCGAGGGTGAATACCTCAAGGGGCTGATCCTCTACATCGAATAAAATTTTTTCTTCTCCGGAATAATCTTCTTTCACATGAACAAAAAAACGATCGCCGCTATAGCTGGCGTAGCTGTCATCGCCGCAGCATCTGTCACTGCAATGAACATCAATCGCTCCACCCCCGCCGACACCGACGACGACTTCCAGTACGTTGTCGACAACTTCGCCGACATCGAGATTCTCCGCTACAAAGTCCCCGGATTTGAGGATCTTTCCCTGCGTCAGAAGCAACTCGTCTATCATCTCACCGAAGCAGCCCTCGCTGGTCGTGACATTCTCTGGGATCAGAACTGCGCGTTCAACCTCCCTGTCCGTCGCCTCGTTGAGAACGTCTACACCTCATGGGACGGCGCTCCCGACAACCCCGACTTCCTCGCCCTCACCACCTACCTCAAGCAGATCTGGATGGGCAACGGTATCCATCACCACTATTCTTCCGACAAGTTCGTCCCCGCATTCTCCGAGCAATGGTTCCGTTCGCGCGTCGACGCTCTTCCCGAAGTTGATCAGCCCGACCCCGACACTCTTGACGAACTTTGCAAAGTGATTTTCGATCCCACGGTTCTTCCCAAACGCGTCAATCAGGCTGACGGCGAAGATCTCGTTCTCACCTCCGCCTGCAATCTCTATGGCGGTGGCATCACTCAGCAGGAAGTCGAGGACTACTATGCGTCGATCAAGACTCCCGGCGATTCCACACCCGTATCATGGGGGCTCAACTCCCGCCTCGTAAAGACGGGTGAAGGTACTGTCGACGAGCAGGTCTATCGTGTAGGCGGTCTCTACTCCCCCGCAATCGAGCGCATCGTGACCCACCTCTCCAAAGCTGCCGAATTTGCCGAAAACGACACTCAGCGTCAGGTCATTGACGAGCTTATTGACTACTATCGCACCGGCGACCTCCGCAAGTGGGACTCCTACTCCATCCTATGGGTTGGCGACAACGACTCGCAGGTTGACTTCATCAACGGTTTCATCGAGAACTACGGCGATCCCCTCGGAATGACAGGTGCATGGGAATCAATCGTCAACTTCAAGAATGAGGAAGCCTCCCGCCGCACATCCGTTCTCTCTTCCGAAGCACAGTGGTTTGAGGACCATTCGCCTGTCGATCCACGCTTCCGTAAGCCCGAGGTTAAGGGAGTGACTGCCAAGGTAATCACCGCCGCAATCCTCGCCGGCGACTCCTACCCATCCACCCCCATCGGCATCAATCTCCCCAACGCCAACTGGATTCGCGCCAATCACGGTTCCAAGTCCGTGACTATCGAGAACATCACACAGGCTTATGATGCCGCATCCCACGGCTCTGGCTTCAACGAGGAATTTGTAATCGACAACGCCACCGCAAAGCTCCTCGACGACTATCTCTTCATCACCGACAACCTCCACACCGACCTTCACGAATGTCTCGGGCATGGTTCCGGTCGTCTCCTCCCCGGCGTCGATCCCGATGCCCTGAAGGCTCACGGATCCACCATCGAGGAAACCCGCGCCGACCTCTTCGCCCTCTACTACCTTGCCGATCCCAAGCTCGTCGAGCTTCACCTCCTCGACAACCCGGAAGCCTACAAAGCCGAGTACTACAAGTATATGCTCAACGGTCTCATGACACAGCTCATGCGCATCGAGCCGGGTAAGGACGTCGAGGAAGCCCACATGCGCAACCGCAAGCTCATTGCCGAGTGGGTGCTTGAGAAAGGTGCCCCGGACAACGTTGTTGAACTTGTCAAGCACGACGGAAAGACCTATCTGCGCATCAACGACTATGAGGCACTTCGCGGTCTCTTCGGTCAGCTCCTCGCTGAGATCCAGCGCATCACTTCCGAAGGCGATTACCCGGCGGCTGCCGCGCTGGTTGAGAAGTACGCCGTAAAGGTCGATCCTGCCATCCACAAAGAAGTCCTCGACCGCTACGCCACACTCTCCATCGCCCCCTACAAAGGATTCGTCAATCCCGTCTATGAGCAGGTCATCGACAACAACGGCAACGTAGTCGACATCACAGTTCGATATGACGAAGGATATGTTGATCAGATGCTCCGCTACAGCCGCGACTATTCCCTTCTCCGCTGATTCCTGCCCGCGAAGCCATCCCTGTCCGATTTTTTCCCCAATTTTTGGATATTCCAGCCGTTTTTCATATTTTTGTATGAAATAAACAAAACCATAAACATTTACCTCCTGATGAGAACTCGAATACTTGTTATTGACGACGAAGAATCCTGGTGCGACATCCTCCACTTCAACCTCGAAAAAGAAGGCTACGAAGTCGACTGTGCTAATAGCGCAGAGGAAGCCCTTGAGATGGATCTGTCGGTCTATTCTCTCTTCATCGTCGACATTATGATGGATCGCATGAGCGGATTTGACTTCGCTAAGAGAGTCAAGAACAACCCCGCGCTCGAACTCACCCCCATCATCTTCTGTTCCGCTCTCAATGGTGAGGACGAGACCGTGATGGGACTCAATATCGGCGGCGACGACTATATCACAAAGCCCTTTGTCAATGCTGAGGTTATCGCCCGTGTACGTGCCGTCCTGCGCCGCGCCCACCTTCCCCAGGCAGGTGCTCCCGCTATTGCCGTGCATCCCGCCTACACCCCGTCCGTTCCTCCGGCAGTTCCCGTGATGCCCCGCGAGGCAGCACCTGTTCCCGCCGTACCCGCCGTACCCGTTCAGGAGAAGGACGAGAAGCCTTCTGCCGACATCGTTTTCAAGGGTCTCCGGATCAACGACACCGAGAAAACATGCTATATTGATGGTGAGCAGGTCATCCTCACTAAGACCGAATTTGCTATCCTGCAGTTCTTCCTCACACATCGCAACCGTGTTTACTCCCGCGACGAGATCCTTCATCATGTTTGGGGCGACGATCTGGTGGTTACCACCCGTGCCGTCGACACCAACATCACCCGCCTGCGCCCGAAAATCGGTGAATACCGCAAACATCTTGTAACCCGTCTCGGTTTTGGCTATGTTTTTAAAGAAGAAGCGAATTAGTTACCAGCTCAGGCTGTTTGTTCCTGTTGTCATCCTCACTTGGGGTGCTATTTTCGCGATTGCATTTTATCAGTACAATCGCGAAGTCGAACTCCGTAAGCTTGCCGTTCGCCACGACATTGAAGTAATCAATGCCCGTGTCCTCCACGCCTACGAGCATCCCAACGATAATGCCGGACCATTCCTCGACTTTGTCGCCGACTACTTCAACGACAAGACCGCCCTCGACGACATATTCATCTCCATCTACAGCATCCCCACAGGCGAGCTCCTCGACACTATCGGAGCGCCATTACCCCCGCAGCCCGACCAGATGCGTGGTTTCATACGCCCCGTCGATTTCACCGATGCCGCTGATTCTCCGAAGATGGCTGACGTCGACCCACACCGCTCATTCTACTATTCTTCACGCTACAGTAAGGATCGTGATGTCCTTGTAATCACAGCTCTCCCCTACAATGTCACCCTCGTCGACTCCCTCAAGGTCGGTTACGGTTTTTGGGTTGTCGTGATCATCATTATGGTAGTGGCTACTTCAATCATCTTCTTCACCACTCGTCATCTGTCACGCAACATCTCCACCCTCCGCGATTTCGCAAACCGCGCATCACGCGACGGTTCGGAGATGGATCCGATCGAGACAGAATTTTCCAACGACGAGCTCGGTGACATTTCACGGCAGATAGTCGAGATCTACAACACTCGTCAGAACGCTATCCGGGCTCACGAACGCGAACACCGTATCGCACTCAATGCCGTCCGGGAGAAAGCACAGCTCAAGCGTCAGATGAGCAACAATATCTCCCACGAGCTTAAGACACCTATCGGTATCGTCAAGGGCTACGTCGATACAATGATCGACAACCCCGACATGGACGAACAGGCGCGCCTCAACTTCCTCCATAAGGCGCAGAATCATGTGCAGCGAATGGTCAACATGCTCGACGACCTGTCCACAATCACCCGTCTCGAAGAAGTCGACGGCGTCATCAACACAGAGCGCCTTGACATGCACGATCTCGTCTACAGTCTTGCCAACGAAATCGAGGACTCTCAGATCGCCAATGGTTTCGACCTTGTCATCGACATCCCCGAGAACTGCACCGTGCGTGGTAATGAGACGCTCATCAGTGCCGCACTCATGAACCTTGTCAAGAACTCCGTTGCCTATTCCAACGGTAATTGTATCGGCATCGAGCACGTATCCACCAACGATCGCTTCGCCACCTTCACTTTTTGGGACAACGGCGACGGCGTATCCGACGAGCATATCGGACACCTCTTCGAGCGCTTCTATCGTGTCGACAAAGGTCGTTCTCGCAAGAACGGAGGCACCGGACTCGGTCTGCCAATTGTTAAGAGTACCTTCAACAACCTTGGTGGCTCAATCCTCGTCAAGCATCATCAGGGTGGCGGTCTTGAATTCCAGTTCACCATACCTGTCTGGAAAGAAGGACGCGATCAGCCATCTAAGCGTAAATAAAAACGTCTTTACGGCATGAACACCCTCCCTGCCGCCGACGTCCTTTCTTCCGTCACGCTCTCCGACGAGCGCCGACGCTTCATTACGAGTCTCACCCCCCTTCTTGGCGACGGTGAGGCTCGCGCTGTTACCAGGCTTGCCATCGAGATTGTCACCGGGTGGTCACAGGTCGACATTGCCGTCCGCGACCGCGATTTCCTGTCTGAATTTCTCCTTGACCGGCTCGAAAAAGTCCTCGCAAGGCTCATGAAGGGCGAGCCGGTGCAGTATGTGGTAGGTTTCGCGCCATTTCACGGCAACCTCTATCGCGTCACACCCGCCACCCTCATTCCACGCCCCGAGACGTCGCAGCTCGTCGACATAATTCTTGACGACTGTGGCTCACGTCCCGACCTCCACGTATTCGACATCGCCACCGGTTCAGGTTGTATAGCCATCGCGCTCGCCCGCTCACTCCCCTTTGCTCGCGTCGAAGCCATCGACATTTCCCCCGAAGCCATCGATGTCGCACGTGATAACGCCTCGCGCCTCCGCGCCCGCGTCGACTTCTCCTGCGCCGACATGCTCCGCCTCTCCCCCCCTCCCACTCCATGCTTCGACGTTATCGTGAGCAATCCCCCTTACATCACGCCATCCGAAGCCGCAGAGATGGAGCGATCTGTCCTCGATTTCGAACCCCACACCGCCCTGTTCGCGCCCGCTTCCGATCCGATTCTTTTCTACCGTGCCATAGCCGGCTATTCCGTGAAGGCACTGAAGCCAGGATCTGCACTTTACCTTGAGATCAATCCCCTGCAGGCTGACACCCTTGTCGCCATGCTCCTCACTTGTGGCTTCGCATCTGCCGAAGTCCTCCTCGACGATCGCCGTATTCGTCGGTTCATTGTGGCAAAACTCCCCTCACAGTCATGAAAAGCGTCAGGTTGACAGTTGAGGAAGCTACCGCCCGCGCCGAAGCACTCTGCGCCCGGGCAGAGCGCTGTTCCCACGAGATCCTCACCCGTCTCGCCTCATGGGGACTATCCTCCTCTCAGGCGTCATCGGTTATCGACTCCCTCGTCAGCCGCCGGTACATCGACGATGCCCGCTTTGCTGCCGCGTTCGTCCGCGACAAATACCGTTTCGCTCGCTGGGGACGCCGCAAGATCGACCTTGCACTTCGTGCCCGGCGCATTCCCGCTCCCATCATCCGCGAGGCTCTTCTCGAAATCGATCCTGATCTTTATTCCAGTCAGCTTGTCGCTGTGCTCCGCTCCAAAGCCCGCGCGATGGGACCCGAAATGACCGACACATTCGACGGTCGTACACGCCTCTTCCGTCATGCTGCTTCACGCGGCTTTGAGCCCGACCTCATATCTCTGCTCATTTCCTCCCGCGCCTACCTCCCCGACGAAGCTGATCTATCCAATGATTATGATGCCGACTGATTTCACATCTCTCCGCACATGGGTGTCCGAACTTGTGGACGTTGTCATGCCTCCCGTCTGCCCTGTATGCGGCAAGGCAATGTTACCCGGCGAACGCACCCTATGTCTCCAATGTCGGTTTGAGTTGCCACGCATCGCCATCTCCGATTTCACCGACAACGAGATCCACACTCGTCTCGCCATGACTGCACGCCCCATCACACGCGCATCATCTGTTTTCCACTATTTACCAGCCTCCCCCCACTCACGCATAGTTCTCGCTACGAAGTACGCCCGTCGGCCCGACGTCGGATGCTCATTGCTTGCCGAGCATGCCCGCACACTCATGTCTCAAGGTTTCTTCGACGGGATTGACATGATTGTTCCGGTGCCGGTCCATTGGATCAAACGCCTCCGTCGCGGCTACAATCAGAGCGAGGAACTCGCACGCGCCGTGTCATCCGTCACTTCCATTCCGGTCATTTCCCTCATTTCAGCACGCCGTCACGGCACCCAGACTCACCGTTCCGCCTCCCTCCGTCTCGACAACGCCCGCTCCGCATTCCATGTATCCCCCACTGCGCCGGACCTCGCCGATGCTTCCCACATCCTTCTCATTGACGACGTAATCACCACAGGTGCCACCCTCATCGCCTGCCGCGACATAATCCATGCACTCTCCCCCGCCACTGCGGTCTCCGTACTCACCCTCGCCCTCACACGCCTCCGTTGATTTCATGCACAGACACAAAAAATGCAGCATCCCGAAAGATATTTCCTTTGGCTTTCGGGATGCTGCAATTGTAGTATGTTTCCTTAGAACGTTACGCTGAGCTGGCACTGAATGCGGTTGGTATGCTCGCTCGTGCCGTCAAAACTCTTTCTGTGTCCGTAGTCGTATTCTATACCGGCTGCCACGAATTTGTTTATATTGTAAAGCACGTTGGCAGCCACATAATCTCCATATCTGTATTGGTCGCCGTTTATCTTGCCATTATCGCCGAGCCAGTTGGTGACATGACTGTAAACAAGATTACTCGACACCTTGCTGGAGAAACAATAGTTCAGACCGCCGGTCACGCCCATCGTCTTCATCATCTCAAGCTTGCCGGCTGTCGTGGATTCCGACGCATCAAGTCCCAGTCCGTTATCACCCTGTATGTATGTGCCGATTCCGAAGCCGTATGCGCCGTTCCACTGTGCCGAAAGTTTGTCAGTGATTTTCGTCATACCCGACAGCTGTACGCCGCCCCCGACCATCGTCTTGTTCTCGTTCTTCACGATGTCTCTGTACTGAATTGTTCTCACGATTCCCGACAGTCTGATATGCCCGCTGCCTTCATCCCAGCCATATTGAAGATAGAGAGGGATGGTAGGAATCCGCTGGTTCACGGAAGCTGTCTTGGCGCCCTGACTGAGTGAGACGTTGGGAGCGTCGATACCGATGGCACCCGATAGATGATTCGTGAACTGCTGGGTCCAGTAGGCAGTGAAGAGCGTAAGCGACGGGTATCCGTTCGGGCCCTGATTGTCAATCGTCATCGGCTCTGCAGCGCCGTCAGTGAATGCACTGTTGGTGAAACCTGCCGTCAGACCGCGGTATTTGGCATAGAAATGCGACACGTTCAGTGAGCTGGCTGTGAAGTCAGTCTTGAAGAACAGACCCACCTGATTGTTCGTATGGGGCATCGCAAGCACATTCATGTACACTGATGACGTCTGCCATGCAAATCGCAGATTGCTTCGGTTGCCGGGACTCGATTGTGTGATCGACGACGGTATGAAGTTGATTGCCGAGGGCATGTTGTCACCCCAGTCCATCACAGCCTCCCCCAGAAACTGTGCGCCGATACCGATATAGAACTGGCGCTCCTTGCCGATGATTGCAAATCTCGGCAGACCGTTGTCATGCGGTGTTGTAGGAGCATTCTCCTTCATCGCCTTTTCCACATCAGAGGCTCTGCCTGTGCTGTCGTTCACCACGACTGTCACCACGCCGTTCTCCATTGTTCTGTTATCACGCTGGGCACTGAGGCTCAGACTGCTGCATGCTATTGCTGCAACAGCTAATAATGTCGCTTTTTTCATAGCAGTTTGTTTGTTTTTGTGTGTTTTCATAATGCACATGAATGGATTTCACAATGCGATTTTATTTTTATACAAATTTACTGCCCGTTTTGATTGATCCTACTGTCAAAAAAGCACAAAAAAATTTTCAACACCAAAAAAACACCCCGGTTCTCCAACTTTTCCAGTTCCCTGGCGTTATCTTTTTATAATCGCGGAAATCACTCTGCTCAATCTCATCTGATTCCCGAAGTCCCCGGCGATGAGTCACATCTGAGTTTGCTCCATCCTGTGCATCGCCTTATCATTAAGAATTTTCTAACTAATTCACTTTATTAATAAACACACACCTCACCTTTTATCGTTATGGACAAGACTATCTCACATGCCCAGATTAAGGCTGCTGTTCAGGAAGCCTACAATGAGTGCAAAGGAATCACCGGTGGTCACAACGCCGACTACATTCCCTTCCTTGCCAATGTCAACCCCGATCTTTTCGGTATCACCGTCACTCTTCTCGACGGCACTGTTATCAGTGTCGGCGACACCGAATATAAGTTCGGTATCGAATCTGTGTCTAAGGTGCTCACCGCTATTCTGATCCTCAAGCAGCACGGCGCCGATGCGGTGCTGAAGCAGATTGGTGCCGACGCCACCGGTCTTCCCTTCAATTCCATTTTCGCGATCCTTCTCGAAAACGACCACCCCTCCACCCCCCTCGTCAATGCCGGTGCCATCACTGCCTGCTCAATGGTCGAGCCTAAGGGCGACTCCTGGGGGAAATGGGAAGCCATCATCAACAACATTAAGGACCTCTGCGGTTCCGAAGCCCAGGTTCTCGACGAACTCTACAAGTCGGAAAGCGACACCAATTTCAACAATCGCGCCATCGCATGGCTCCTCAAGAACTACAACCGTATCTACGACGATGTGCCAATGAGTCTTGACCTCTACACCCGTCAGTGCTCGGTAGGAATCACGGCTTCTCAGCTTGCCATCTGCGCTGCCACAATCGCCAACGGAGGTCTCAACCCCGTCACCGGCGTACAGGTGTTCGATCCCGCGCTCGCACCTAAGATCACAACCCTCATTTCTTCTGTCGGTTTCTATCAGAACACCGGCGACTGGATGTACACCTCCGGTATTCCTGCAAAGAGCGGTGTCGGTGGTGGCGTGCTCGGAGTTCTCCCCGGCGTAATGGGCGTTGCTGCATTCGCTCCTCCATTGGATGAGGCTGGTAACTCCGTTAAGGCTCAGGCTGCTGTTAAGGCTATCATGAACAAGCTCGGGCTCGGAGTATTCAACGGCGACCGTGTCACCGTTGTCGAGTGATTTTGTCTATCCTTTTTCTCTAATTCTCACATAATTTCTAATTGCTATGCAAGTTAAAACAGGTAAAGGCCCCATCTCGATGATGGTCGTCCTCGCTATTTGGTCTCTGTCACTTGCCGTCGACCTCCCCGGTCTCGCCGTGACGCCTATCGAAGGTAGTCTTCGTAGTATTTTCACTGATGCAACCGATTTCAAGATTCAGCTGCTCACTGTTCTCCCCAACCTTGTGATCATCCCCTTTGTGCTCCTCTCGGGCAAACTCTCCGAGTCAAAGCATAAGATTGCTGTGATCGCATTAGGCACGATTATGTACCTCGTTGCAGGTGTGCTGTCCATTTTCTCAAGCTCCCTCAACATGCTCATCATCCTGAGCTGTCTTCTCGGTGCCGGTTGCGGTCTTATTCTCCCGTTCTCCACTGGTCTTATCGCCGACGTATTCACCGGTAAGTACCGTATGAAGCAGATGGGTATCATCTCGGCTATTGGTAACATCGCACTCGTCCTCGCCACTTTCGCCGTAGGCTACCTCGTTGCAGGCGACCTCTCCCACACGTGGCATCGTGCATTCTTCGTCTACCTCATCCCGCTTCTTTCGCTTGTATTGATCCCCTTCCTGCGTAAGATCCCGAAATCCGATTATTCAAGCGCTTCTGCTTCCGATGCTTCTTCTGCATCTTCCGCCTCTACCGCCACTGCTTCCGCTGCCACTGCAGCTGCCAAGCCCACTGTCCCCGCCGTTGATGCCGATGGTTTCTCCACTGCCGGACAGACCGTAAAGGGTGGGTTCTATGTCGGACGTACGGTATGGTTGCTGCTGGCTTACTTCTTCTTTGTATTTGCCACATGTATCCCCTGCTACTATCTGCCTAACTTCAAGTGGATCTCCTCGGAGGATGCCTCCACCATGACATCGGTGTTCTACTTCGCTATGTTCGTCGTAGGTCTCGCCCTGACTCCCGTCATGAAGGCTCTCCGCAAGACCACATTCGTCGTCGCAACCGCTATGATCGTAGGTAGCTTCGCCCTCTTCGTCTTCGTTCACAATAGTGTTGCAGTCTACATCATTGCTGCTGCCCTTTGCGGTCTCGGTAATGGTATCGCACAGCCTATCTTCTACACCAAGGCTACCGAAGTCGTTGTCAACGATTCTAAGTCCACTCTTTCCCTCGCCTACCTTCAGGTTGCCAACTATGTGGCTATCTCCCTCGTGCCCGTGATCATCGGTGCTGGGCAGAAGATTTTCAACACCACTTCCACGATGTTCCCCTTCATTTTCGTCGGCATCGCTTCTGCAATCGTACTCGTGTTCGTTGCCCTCCGCAGCCGTCACTTCGTATTCGGAATGTCAAAGAACTACTTCTGATCAAAAAACCCTAAACTCTTAACTCTTAACTCTCAACTCTCAACTATTATGACTGACACACAAAAACCCCGTATTCTGATCATCTATACCGGTGGTACCATCGGTATGGTCGAGACCCCCAATGGTCTCCAGCCTTTCGACTTCTCTCACCTTATGGACAACGTGCCTAAGATCGGCAATCTCGGCTACGACATTCAGTCCGTGCAGTTCCCCCAGCCCATTGATTCTTCCAACATGAATCCTACCTACTGGAATCAGATTGTCAAGGACATTGCCGACCGTTACGACGATTTCGACGGATTCGTTATCCTTCACGGCACCGACACGATGGCTTACACAGCATCTGCACTTGCATTCATGCTGCGCAACCTCCGCAAGCCTGTGGTCATCACCGGTTCGCAGCTTCCTATCGGCGATACCCGTGAGGATGGTACCGAGAACCTCATTTCTGCCCTTCAGGTTGCCGCCGCACGCGACGAGAACGGCGATCCCATGATTCAGGAAGTCGTCATCTCATTCCAGGACTACATCGTCCGTGGCTGTCGTTCCACCAAGTTCACCTCTACAGGCTTCCACGCCTTCAAGAGCTTCAACTACCCCAACCTCGGCACAATCGACCTCCACATCGACTACGCAAAGCCATATCTCATGCGCCATGACACCAAGTTGCCCCTCGATCCTTTCTATTCGATGGATCCCAACATTCTTGTCCTCTGGCTCTACCCGGGCATTACGCCCGACGTCGTGAAGTCGCAGCTTGCCACACCCGGCATAAAGGCTGTCGTTCTCCGCACGTTTGGTGCCGGCAACGCTCCCACCGAGCAGTGGTTCCTCGATGCACTCACCGACGCTGTTTCCAAGGGACTCATCATCTACAATGTCACCCAGTGTCTCAACGGTGGTGACGAGCAGAAGCGCTACTACACCGGCGACATGCTCTCAAAGGCTGGCGTGATAACAGGCTACGACATCACTGTCGAAGCTGCCGTCACCAAGCTTATGTACCTTCTCGGATCCGGTCTCACCACCGATCAGATCAAGGACTATCTCACCACATCAATCGTCGGTGAGATCACCGTTGACTGATCAATCCCGCTTAGATCCATCGAATAAATCAGGCACTATGTCAAGACTTGACATAGTGCCTGATTTATATTTTCTCGGATCATCCTCCCGCCCACCAACTCCTAACTCCTAACTCCTAACTCCTAACTCCCAACTACCTCAGCTTATTCCTGTTGAAATGCGGTTCCGTCATCATCTGGAATATCGAGAGAGCCACCGCCACAGCCAGCGCGCTTGATAGGAAAGCCGTCTGATAGTGAAAATGATCCACGATCACACCTCCGAGCATTATTCCCGCCCCCGCACCGAAATCCCACGACGTCAGATAAGTCGAGTTCGCAGTGCCGCGCTGGCTGTTCGGCGCGAGGTTTATAAATATCGTCTGATAGGCGGGAGCGAACATACCCTGTCCAAGTCCGATTATCAGCGCCGACAGATAGTAGCCCGGTATCGAAGTCCATAGGGCGAATATGCTGTAGCCGATTATCAGAATCGTCGATCCCACGGTGATATTGATTGTCACCATCCCCTTGTTGATCCAGTGCGATGCGAAGAGACGTGAGAAGATGATGCCGATTGCAAGCAGTAGGAAGAAGGTGCCTGATCCGTTGGTGATCCCTATCTCCTCCTTACCGTAGATGGCGAGAAACGTCGTCACAAGCCCGTAGGCGTATGCTACGAAGAAGAGGTTTATGCTCTCCCTCCACGCACTCTTCAGCCAGAATCTGTCAAACGACAGTGGCTGCTTCACCCTTCTCAGGTCATGCTTCCTCCCCCTCACCATCGTCACCGCCACAAAGCCTAAGCCCGCGGCAACGAGAGCGATTGTGAATATCATGGTATATCGGGCACCCGACTGATAGAGGTACATCGACACCGCCGGACCGATACACATTGCCAGATTGTTTGCCACTCCGTAATAGGCGATTCCCGTTCCGCGCTTTGCAGGAGGCATCACGTCGATTGCCACAGTGGCGTTGCTCACCGACACGCCGCCGTACGACAGTCCGTGCAGTGCCCTCACTATTGCGAAAGTAAGAATCGTTCCTGCTACAAGATAACCGCCGAAAAGCACGAAAAACACGCCTAAGCTCGCCACAAGCACAATCTTTCGCGGCAGACTGTCCACCATAAATCCGCTGAACGGTCTGAACACAAGGCATGCGATCGCATAGAGTGACAGCACGCTTCCGATCATCGACTTCGATGCGTCGAACACATCGTCCAGATACAGCGGTAGCACAGGCATGAGCACATAGAACGAGAAGAACACCATGAAATTCGCCACGCAGCACAGCACGAAATCATGATTCCAGAGCTTTTCAGGCGCACAGTCACGCATCATTGTTTCCCTCTCTTCCGCCATAATCCTTTGCGTTTGATTTCCCTATTTTCTCACACTGTTCCCCCACGTGTAATTGCGGGTTCGCGTCTTCCTTGACGCTACCCCGTAGGCGGCGTTGTAGAGTGGTCGTATCAGTATCGCCGGAGCCACGAGTATGCCGGCTATCTTGAGTCCGAGCATCTCAAGTGTACCGCGCCACGTCATCGCCGCGGCAGCCATATAGGCTGTCATAGCCACGAGTGCCACAGCTATGGAGGTAAGCACCCCTCCCCCTGTCAGAGCCTCTGCCACGATCGATCCCACGGCGCTCAGAACTCCCGTCCACGCAAGCATCGGTCCGCTTCCGGCTATCAGTCTGGCGCGGCGTCCGAGTCCTTTCTCCGTGAACGATCTTCTTAGCTTTGACTCTCTGAATGCGCGCTGCGGATTGCTCCAGCCCAGTCTCACCAGAGAGTCACTTCCCAGAGCCACCCGGGTGTTCTCGCTCGTGGCTATCTCGCTCACGAAAATGTCATCGTCGCCGTAATGGAGTGTGAGCGATCGTGAGAAGCCTTTGTGGCTGATGAAAAGCTGCTTTCTGTAGGCGAGCGAGTAGCTGTTGCCTCGGTAGGGGCGTCCGGTCAGCGCACTGTCGAGGTAGATCACCGTCCCGGATGCTGCGTCAAGTGTCCTCACAGCCTCCGGAAGTCCGCTTCCCCATAGTTCCAGGGGCGACACAGGCGTTATTACCACCTGCGTGTCCTTGTCAAAGCATTCCGCCACACTTCTCACCCAGCCTTTCGTCACCACGGCATCCGCCTCCGTGCAGAGTATTATCGGATAATGTGCCGCTTTCACCCCAAGAGTTATTGCCAGCTTACGCCTGCTGATATTATGAGCCTCGTCCGGAACGAATGTCAGGTAAAGATTCTTATGCTTTATTGCAAGCGAATTATATACGTCCGACGTGGCGTCCGGCCGCCCGTCGCTCACAATTATCACCTCATATTCCCCCTCGTAATCCTGATTCATCAGCGTTCCGAGCAGTCGTGACAGCGATGCCGCATCCTCTCGGCAGTACACTATCACCGAAATCCCCTCCCGCGTCCCCGGTGCCGCCGGCTCATACGCCTCGGCACGCCTTCTTGGACGGCTCACACTCAGAAAATAGGGGATAGAAAGCAACAGTGTTGCCACCGGCGCGAGCAGAAGCACCCACTCCCACCATGTCGTTCCCACACTGAAATTATACCATTGGAATTGCATTGCTATGCTATTGTCTGTTATTTTGAGTTATCTGTAAGCCAGACACGAGTCCAGTGCGGCGGTGATTGCCGTGCGGTCAAGATTGCGCCCGATTATCACGAGTTTTATCATTCGGTCCCCGTATGTTTCGTCCCAGTCACGCATCAGCCCGGGCTCACGCTTCATCAGCTCTGCAAGTTCCTCCTCGGGTGCCGTGGCATACCAGTAGCCCGATTCCGTCACCTTCTTTTGTCTGCCTGCCTGTTCAAAGAGCAGCGACATGTCACGGTTATGATTGAAGTAGATTATCCCCTTGCAGCGGATGATGTTTCTCGGCCAGTCAACAGCTACAAAGCGGTCAAACTTGTGAAGGTCGAACGGCTGGCGGCGATAGTAGACGAACGTCTGTACCCCGTATTCCTCCGCCTCCCCCTCATCATGATCATGGTGATGATGATGGTGATGGTGGTGCCCGTGCTCTTCCTCATCATGTTCATGCTCGTGGTGGTGATGCTCATGCTCCTCGTCATGATGATGCTCGTGATCATCATCGTCGTCATGATGATGGTGATGACGGGCTTCAGCCTCCTCCTCTTCAGTCACCGGACGCTCTATTTCATGGATCCATGCTGCGGAAGTAGCCACCTTCTCGAAGTTGAAGAGTTTTGTGTAGAGTAAGCGCTCCAGAGCCACGTCGCAGTAGTCGCACTCGATTATCTTGGCTCTCGGCTGGATGGCGCGGATTATACGGCGCACGCGTTCAGCCTCCTCCGCCGTCACTTCCGATATCTTGTTGAGCAGGATGATGTTGCAGAATTCCACCTGCTCTATTATCAGGTTCTCGATATCATCCTCTCCCAGATCGGGACGCTTTAGCTGTTCTCCGCACCCGAATTCATCGCGCATTCGCAGTGCGTCCACCACCGTGACGATGCAGTCAAGGCGCGGTATGCCTTCCGAGGTGTATTCATCGTCCATCATCCGCATCGAAGTGATGGTCTGTGCTATTGGGGCAGGCTCGCAGATGCCGCTTGCCTCGATCACGATATAGTCGAACGAATGGGTGGCGATGAGGTCACGGAGTTGCTCGATAAGGTCCATCTTAAGCGTGCAGCAGATGCAGCCGTTCTGAAGCGCCACCAGATCCTCAGCGCCCTCTTTCTGACCCACAATACCCCCCTTCTGAATCAGCGAGGCATCGATATTCACCTCTCCCAAGTCATTTACTATCACCGCAAAGCGTATCCCCTTGCGATTCGTCAGAATATGATTCAGCAATGTAGTCTTGCCGCTTCCCAGATAGCCCGTGAGAAGAAGCACTGGAGTTTCCGTTTTCATTGAATTTCTGTTTTTTGTTATGATCTCGCCAATATTGGCTATGATCCTTCTGCAATGCAAAGATAATGCATTTGCGCCAAATAATCTTAAATCCTCCCTCCAAATTACCTCCCGATTCCATTTCAAAATTTCCACTTTTTCTTTCTTTTGAAGTAATAAATACTCTGAAATTCATCCTTCATTCGGCGCATAATTCCTCACTGTGTCTATTTTTCTTTCCGGTAGCTCCGCCTTTCGCATGCTATTTCCGGTCACTTTACCTATCTTAGAATCATTTGATTAGCGTTTTTTAACGCTAATTTCTACATCAAAATTTGGTCGTTTCGTCAAAGATTCCTACCTTTGCACTATCAAAACATCGCGGGGTGGAGCAGTGGTAGCTCGTTGGGCTCATAACCCAAAGGTCGTAGGTTCGAGTCCTGCCCCCGCCACTAATTTGAATTTCAAGGCTGTAGCTCTATTGCTTACAGCCTTTTTCTATATATCATTGACATTCCCCCATTTCATCCATGGCTTTCACCTCCCGCTCCGTCGCACTTCTCCGGATCATTCTCATAATATCATCCTTGGCTTTCCCGTCGGCTGTCGCTGCTCGGCGTCGACACGAAAATCACCGGCTCGACAGCACCTTGCGAGTCCTCGATCGTGAGATCAACTCCCGCCGTCACTACATCGACCTCCGACGAGCCTCCATCGACTCCCTGCACAGCCTCCCCATGTCACCCCTCGAACGACACAAAAAGATCGGCGACCGATATGCCGGATTCGAGACTGACTCCGCCATGTTCCACTACCGCCGTGGGCTTGAGGAAGCCACTCGCCTCGGCAACGATTCCGCAGCACTCGTTTTCCGTCTCCGTTCTGCCGTGCAGATGCCCCTTCTCGGTCTGATAGAGGAAGCTAAGGAAACATTCATCACCATTGATACTGCTGCTATCCCCCTCCAGCTCCTCCCCGACTACTACAACGCCGGACGTCAGATGTCGAGCTACATTGCCTCCCACTACAGCCACGTCCCCGCCTACGCCACACGCTGGAATAGCGAGACCGATCTCATGCAGGCGGCTCTTATAGCCCACCTCTCCCCCGACGATCCCCTCTATTCCCTCAATCTCGCCGAACGCTCGCTTCACCACGGCGACTACGATTCCTCCCGACGCATCATCGGATCTCTCCTCCCCCGCCTCAGCGAGACCGACAATTCCTACGCTCGCGCATGCCACATCATGGCTGAAGCTTCACGAGGCCTCGGCAACGAGCACGATTATCTCTACTATCTCTCCCTCTCGGCAATCGCCGACCTCCGCGCCGCCACCCTCGAAGTCACCTCGCTTCAGGAGCTGGGTGCCGCACTCCACCACAGCGAGGACACCGAGCGTGCCTACCGATACCTCACCACTGCCCTCGCCAACGCTGCCGAATGTCAGGCGTCCATGCGCGTGCTCCAGACGTCCACCGCTCTAACCCTCATCGAGCAGGCTCACAACGAGCAGACACGCATCTGGCATCGCTGGACGCGCATTGTCATGGCTCTCCTCGCCATCCTCCTTCTCGTCGCTCTCGGTGCGTTCGTGATGCTCCGGATCGAGACGCACCGCCTCCGCCACATGAAGGAACGCCTCGAAAGCGCCAACGACGTCAAGGAAATCTGCATCTCCCAGTTCCTCAACCTCTGCTCTGTCTACATGTCGCAGCTCACGCAGTTCCGCAAGATGGTTGAGCGGAAGATCGCCACCGGAAAGGTCGACGATCTCCACCGCCTTGTCAAGTCAGGCAAATGGATGGACGAGCAGAGCCGCGAGTTCTACGATGTGTTTGATCGCGCTTTCCTTTCGATTTACCCCGACTTTATCGACGACGTTAACCGCCTCCTCCGCCCCGACCAGTCAATCGAACTTAAGCAGGGCGAACTTCTTAACACCGATCTCCGCATCCTCGCATTCCTGCGCCTCGGCATCAACGATGCCACACGCATTGCCCTGCTTCTCAATCTGTCCGTCAACACCATCTACGCCTACCGCTCGCGCCTCCGCGACCGTGCCCTCAACCGCGACACTTTCGAGGACTCCCTCCATCGCCGTTGATTCCGCCCCCGCATCAACTTCTTTCCCCCGCACTTGGCATATACGCGGATTTTTCGCTATCTTTGTACTCACTTACGAAGTTAGTAACTTTCTTTGACATTAATCACCGCCAGGATGGGCAGACTCCTTTCTATCGACTACGGACGCAAGCGTTGCGGCATCGCCGTGACCGACCCGATGCGTATTGTTGCCACCGGACTCACCACTGTCCCCTCCCACCGCCTCGAAGAGTTTCTGAAAGATTACTTCTCACGCGAAAAGGTCGACGCCGTTATCGTCGGTCTACCCACCACCCTCCGCGGCGAGCCCTCCGAGTCTATGCGCTATATCAACCCTGCAATTGCCCGCTTGCGCCGCGTTTTCCCTAATCTCACCATCACGTTTTGGGACGAACGTTTCACATCCGTCCTCGCCCACCGCTCCATGCTTGAGGGAGGTCTGAAGAAATCCGACCGCCGCGACAAGGCGCTTGTCGACGAAATGTCCGCAACCATCCTTCTCAACGACTATCTCAACAGCCGTCCCATCGCCTCAAATTCCACTTCCGAATAAAAAAATCTTCTAATATTCCATATTGACCGATGAAACTTCCCGTATATCTCTACGGACATCCCGTCCTCCGCGAGGAATCCGTCGACGTTACCCCCGATTATCCCGAGCTCAAGCGACTTGTGGCTGATATGTTCGAGACCATGTACGCCTCCGAAGGCGTCGGACTCGCTGCGCCTCAGATAGGCCGCAACATCCGGCTCGTCGTCATTGATTCCGACGTCCTCGCCGACACCTATCCCGAATGTGCCGGGCGCAAATTCACTCTCATCAATCCCGTCATTGAGATTCTCGACGGCGAAAAGGTGACTCGCCCCGAAGGGTGCCTGAGCCTCCCCGGTTTGTCCGAGAACATCCCCCGCGTCGAGCACATCCGCCTCCGCTGGCTCGACGAGGATATGCAGCCTCACGAAGAGGAACTCTCCGGATTTCTCAGTCGCATTGTCCAGCACGAGTGCGATCACCTCGAGGGTCAACTCTACATTGACCATATCTCCCCCATCCGCAAGCAGCTGATCCGATCGAAGCTCCACAACATCATTGAAGGACGTACCCGCTGCGACTACCCTGTAAAGACGGCCCCGCGACGCCGCAAATAATCTCGAAACAATTCCAATCTCTGACTAATTTCACTGACTTTTATGGCTGACGACAAAAAAGTAATCTTCTCAATGGTAGGCGTATCTAAGATATATCCGCCCCAGAAGCAAGTCCTCAAGAATATCTATCTCTCATTTTTCTACGGTGCCAAAATCGGTATTATCGGTCTCAATGGCTCCGGTAAGTCAACGCTCCTCAAGATCATCGCCGGACTTGACAAGAGCTATCAGGGCGAAGTCGTATTCTCCCCCGGCTATTCTGTCGGCTACCTGGAGCAGGAACCTCAGCTCGACCCCGATAAGACCGTTATTGAGGTAGTCCGCGAAGGCGTGCAGCCCATCATGGACCTTCTCCGTGAGTTTGACGAAGTCAACGCCGCGTTCGGCGACCCCGACGTTCTGGAGGATCCCGACAAGATGGACGCTCTCATCAACCGTCAGGCTGAGCTTCAGGACAAGCTCGATGCCGCCGACGCCTGGAACATCGACAGCAAGCTCGAGCGCGCCATGGATGCACTCCAGTGCCCACCCGATGATCAGAAGATTTCCACGCTCTCCGGTGGCGAGCGTCGTCGCGTAGCCCTGTGCCGCCTTCTTCTTCAGCAGCCCGACATCCTTCTTCTCGACGAGCCCACCAACCACCTCGACGCCGAGTCCATCGACTGGCTCGAACAGCACCTGCAGCAATATCCCGGCACCGTCATCGCCATCACCCACGACCGCTACTTCCTCGATCACGTGGCTGGATGGATTCTCGAGCTCGACCGCGGTGAAGGAATACCCTGGAAAGGCAACTACTCCTCATGGCTCGACCAAAAGACCAAACGCATGGCTCAGGAGGAGAAGCAGGCAAGCAAACGTCGCAAGACGCTGGAGCGTGAGCTTGAATGGGTACGCATGGCTCCGAAGGCACGTCAGGCTAAGGGCAAGGCTCGTCTTTCATCCTATGATCGCCTCCTCAACGAGGATCAGAAGCAGAAGGAAGAACGCCTTGAGATTTTTATCCCCAATGGTCCCCGCCTCGGCAACAAGGTGATTGAAGCCACCGGACTTGCCAAAGCCTACGGCAAGAAGCAGCTCTTCAAGGATCTTAACTTTATGCTCCCCCCCAACGGCATCGTAGGTGTCATCGGTCCCAACGGCGCCGGCAAGACCACACTTTTCCGCCTCATCATGGGACAGGAGACACCCGACGCAGGTACCTTTGATGTCGGTGAGACCGTAAAGATAGCCTACGTCGATCAGCGCCACCACGACCTTCTCCCCGACCGCACCGTCTATGAGGTTATTTCTCAGGGCGTGGAGTCGTTCCGCATGGGTGGACGCGACGTCAATGCTCGTGCCTATCTCTCCAAATTCAATTTCTCCGGCGCCGACCAGGAGAAAAAGATCGGAGTGCTCTCCGGTGGTGAGCGCAACCGTCTGCACCTCGCCATGGCACTTAAGGAGGAAGGCAACGTCCTCCTCCTCGACGAGCCCACCAACGATATTGACGTCAACACTCTCCGCGCTCTTGAGGAAGGTCTCGACGACTTCGCCGGATGCGCCGTGGTAGTCAGCCACGACCGCTGGTTCCTCGACCGTATCTGCACTCACATCCTCTCCTTCGAAGGCGATGGAGAAGTGGTGTTCTACGAAGGATCCTACTCCGACTACGAGGAGTATAAGAAAGCCCGCAACGGTGGTAAGGAACTCCCCCGCCGCCGCTACCGTAAGCTCATGGACTAAAGGATTCCCCGTCGTATGCTCTACCGTCCGCTACTCTTCTACTGGGCGTTCACCATCGCATTGTGGGTGCGAATGTCCGTCGGTTTCGTCACCGAGGAGATTCTGCCCCCGCTCGAAGTCCTGCGCTCTGTTATCGAGCTGCTCACCGACGTTACGTTTGCGGTGCTCGGCATCGCCACACTGCGAAATAAGCGCGACATATTCTTCTTCATCTCCTTCATTCTGCTTGCGTTCTTTTCCACGATTGTAGTCAACCGTCTCTCGTTCCCCATCTTTTTCAATGGATTTCGAGAGTTTGTCGGACTCACTTTGGCATTCCCGGCTCTGCGCTATCTCATAGCGCGGAGTCCGGTGGATGGCTTTGTCGATCGTTTCGACCGTCAGCTCTACATTTTCCTGTGGGTGCAGGCGTTCTGCGTCACAATCCAGTTCATTAAGTACGGAGCCACCGACGCTGTCGGCGGTTCGTTCGGCTACGGGGGTAGCGGCACTGTGTCCATTCTCATCTACGTCATTTCCTTCTACCTCCTGATGCGTCGGCGTGTGCCCGATTCACTCTATCTCACTCTCTGGCGCAACAAATGGCTTATCATTCTTCTCTACCCATCGTTCCTCAACGAGACAAAAATCTCCCTCATCCTACTCGCGCTCTACGCCGTTCTCCTTTTCCCGTTTTCCGCACGCCACTTCTGGCGGCTCCTGCTCTTCTCCCCCATCATCGCTGCCGGACTTTGGGGAATATTTAACATCTACGCCCGCGTCACCAACCAGACGATGGACCGTCTCCTGTCGCTCGACTTCTACAATGCTTATATCATGGGCGAGGACGTCGACCGACTCGTCGACTTCGCCATCGGGCTTCAGGATGGCGAGTTTGATGACGCGGCGATTCTGTGGACGGAGGATCTCCCCCGCATAGCCAAAATCGGACTTGCATTCTCCGCGCTCAACACCACCCGCGGTGGTCTGTGGCTCGGGGCGGGAGTCGGACACTTCAAAGGAGGTACCTCAATGGGACTTTCTCAATTTGCCAAACTCTACAACTGGCTCCTGGTTGGCACCCGTCCCATGCTTTTCTTCATGTTCATCCAGCTTGGATTCCTGGGAGTGATATGGCTGATATGCAATCTTGTCACGAGCCTTTTGCTACGTCGCAACTCCGACGAACGGTCTCTTAACATCAAGCTCTATCTCGCGGCACTGTTCGCCGTGCTGATGTTCTACAACGATTCTTTTCGATTCACCTTCTTCTGTGTCCTCGTCTTCTACCCCATTCTGATTTACTCCACCCCATCCGAGCTTCTTGTTGAAGCCGACGACGAAGGAGAGGACTCCGGGAATGAAGCAGATCTTGACCGACAGCACTGCTGATATCGTACTCTCTCCCTGTGTTGTAGTATAGCTGTTCCCTTACTGTTCGCTACTGAGAATCCCCCAAAGTCCTGCCATGACGTTTCCCGACAGGTACGGTCGGACGGATTCTATAGCCCTCCCGCTCATCGCCGAATATTCCTCCCCCGTCATCCCCATCATCTTCTCGATAGATTCTGCCAGCGATTCAGCCGATCCCGGCACTGTTTTTTCCCCGTTCGCTCCATCAATTACGTATTCTGCCGGACCACCTATATCCGACGCGATTACCGGCACTCCCCCCGCAAGAGCTTCAAGCCCGACGAGTCCGAGACTTTCGTCACTACGGGTTGGGAAGGCGAATAAGTCCATTTCGCCATACATTGCAGGCAACTTGTCAGGTGCCACGGCACCACGATAATCCACTACGCCATCAAGTCCGAGGCGGCACTTCATAGCCAGCATTTCAGCCGTCTGTACTCCGGTTCCTGCCATAATTCCACGCACTTCAATCCCCTTTTCTTTAAGTATGGCAAAAGCTTTGAGATATGTATCCCATCCTTTCCCCTCGTCGATCCTCGACACATACCCTATCGTCACAATCTTCCCCCGCATTCTCGCTCTTTCGGCAAAAAAATTCTCCCCCACTCCCCCCGAAGCCGACACAATGACCCGCTCGGCAGGGACCGACGGATATCGGCTCATGAAAAGTGTACGGAAATAATTTGATGGGACAATGATATATCTGGCTCTTCTGATAATTGGAGAAGCCATCCGGCGAAGCGTCTTTTTCAGAAATACTTCCGACAGCAGATCATTCCCGTGAACATGCACCACCGGACGCACCTTCCGCCTGACAAACAATGCAGTAAGCACTGCAGGAGTAGGGAAAGTGAGCGTGTGCACGTACAGACAGTCGTACCTTCCGAAAAGCAGCTTCCACGTTGCAATAGTATAGAACTTTGCGTACGCCGCGATTTTTGCAACTTTCGAGTATCGTCTTCCGCTTATCACCACTTTGCCATGCCTGTCCTCATTATCAAGGCTCTGCAGTCCATCCGCGGTCGTCCTGACAAATGTCCCGTACGTCGGATCTTTCGCCGACGGGTACATATTTGCTATTGTCAGCAGTTTCATTCCTTGTGCTGTCGGCGTCTGAGTGCGTGGCGCACCGAATTGGTGAATTTTCTATAGGGTTCGCTCACCCGGCATAGCGAGATATGCGTGGCAAGCCGGGCGCCAAGTATCGGCTTCATTCTCCCCCACGACATCAGATCGCGGAAACGTCCGTCAAATCCTAAGATGTACTCCTTGTTATTCCCCTCTTCTATCATCAGTCCAAGTTTACGCATCATGAATCCGTCGTTTTCTCTTGCGAACTCATGATAGTGCTCGGCGTAGTCATAGCACCATACGAGTGCTGCCAGTTCCTCAGCCAGTTGCCCCTCGGTCCTCGGTTTTCTTGTGGTTGAATCGGGGTTGACACGATAGCAGTAAGCCACAGCGTCCACCGGCGCCACTTTCCCCCGCACGTTCGTAAGCATCTGCGTCAGGATCATGCGGTCCTCGTTATAGATCTGGTTCTCAAACGTTTCATAATTTCTGTTCTCGAACATTGTGCGGGCGATTAATGCCCCGCAGAGCGAGCAGGTCGTATCTTTCAGAATGGCTTTCAGGTAGCTTGAAGTAGTCATGCCGATCGAAAAATTCCTGTTGCGGCGCGCACCCGGTCCGTCATTGTTCACCATCACAAGATCCCCGGCAATGATGTCGGCACTTGTCCGGTGGGCTTCGGCGAGAAGTGCGCGGAAAGCACTATTAGGCAAAAAGTCGTCGGCGTCACAGAAAAAATAGTATTTTCCCCTCCCGCTCTCGATTGCAGTACGCCGTGCCACCATCGGACCGCGGTTTTCCACATGCTTGACAAGTCGGACCCGCTTGTCCCGCTTGGCATACTCTTCAACCACGGAGGCAGAATTATCAGACGAAGCATCATCCACGCATATCACCTCAAAAGCGGCGTCAGTGTCCTGACTGAGTATTGAGTCAATGCAGGCACCTATCCACTTCTCGGCATTATAGACGGGGATACATACCGTTATCTCGATTTCTTCTCTCTCCTTATCCATGACAACTATTAAGTCTTGCGGTTGCCGACAGCTTAAGAGTGCTTACTTCTTCTCGCCGTAGCCGTAACCATATCCGCGGGAAGCTTTTGTGCCGTTCACCACGAGCGAGACATTGTTAAGGCGCTTGCCTTCCACATTCTCGTTGAGGAAATCCACATCTGCCGTTGTGGTATAATTCGCACGGCACACGTAGATCACTGCATCGCACAGACGGTCGAGTGCGAACGAATCGCTCACCATACCCACTGGCGCGGAATCAATCAGCACGTAGTCATATTCTGCCTTTAGTTTGTCCACAAGCTGGTCAAAACGGTCCGACAGCAGCAGCTCTGCAGGATTAGGGGGCACGGGACCGCTCAGGATCACGTCGAAGCGTAATCCCGAAGGCTGTTTCACGATGATGTCTGAAGCCGTTACGGTGTCGAGCGACAGATAATCTGTCAGTCCGCGACGGTCGGGAATCCCCAGACGCTGGGCGAGACGCGGCTTGCGGATGTCGGCACCGATGAGCACCACATGCTTGTCAAGCAGCGAAAGCGACGACGCCAGATTGAGTGCCACAAATGTTTTTCCCTCCCCCGAGCGGGTTGAGGTGAGCATCACCACGCGGGATTTGTCTCCGCGGAGCACGAACTGGAGATTGGCGCGTATGAGTCGGAACAATTCGGCGATAGAGGTGACGACTCCGGGGCGTACCACAATTTCCTCCCCTGTCTTGTCGTTGCACACTTCGCCGAGTACCGGCACCTGCGTAAGATGCTTTAGCTCGTCCACCGTCTCGAAGCGGTTCTTGAAGAGTCCGATTACGTAAAGGAGAACTACAGGAATTGCCAGACCGAAAACGAAGGCGATAATGAGCATCAGGATCCCCGACATTGACGTTGAGTCGGCATGTGCGAATGCCTCGTCGATTATGATGGCCTTTGAATTGGAATTGGCTTGAATCATCCCCACTTCCTCGCGTCGCTGCAGAAGAAAAAGATATATGGTTTCGAGAAGTTCACGGTTACGTGCAACAGAGCGGTATTGACGCTCCTGCCGGGGTACGGATCCAAGCCTCGACTCCGCGCCCTTCCGCTCCCCGCTCATGGAGAAGAGAAGCGACTGCGCCTGTGACGCCGCACGGTCAATTGACTGGATGATAGCCTGACGGGTTGCTTCTGCCTGACGGTCGATGCGTGCCAGCTGATGGTTCCCGTCCTTCACTCCCCCCGCGAGCTTCATCCTGGTGCCTATCAGCTCGTTGTATTGCTCTACTATCTTGGCGATCGACGGATCATCCACCACGAGAGGCATCATTTTGGTATTGTTGGAGGAATCGGCGAGAAATTCTTTTGCCATTTTTAGGATTTCGAGGCGGGAGCGGGCATCAAGTTCTTTTTCTTCTGCAAGCCCGCGGCGTTCAAACTGGTACTTCGTCTCAGCCTCGATGTCGCTCATCCGCTCATTCTGCTTGTACGTCTCGATTCCGGCTTCCGCCGATTCCAGTTCGCGCTGGAGCAGGACTGCGCGGTTATCGATAAAGTCAAGTGTGGCTTGAGTCATCGCGCGGCGGTCATTGACGCCTTTCTGATTGTACTGCGCCACGATTTCGTTTAGCAGATTCATCCCCGCGTATATGTCGGGGCACTCCGTGTAAAGCTCTATGGCTGAACTCTTCCGGCTCACAATCCCTACGTTCACATCCCTGCCGAGCTTCTCTGCCATTGCATCGTAACTGCGGAAACTGATTGACATCTTCACTTTCTCTCCTGCCACGTATGATGCGGTGGTCGCCAGAGTGAACTGTCCGTAGGGGGTGTTGAGCAGTGCCGGTAAATGAAGATCCTTTTCTTTTAATATCGTCCTTCTCTCGGCTTTTGCCTTCACGGACGCAAGACCCTCGGTATTGACCGTGACCTTGAATGAAATCACTGAGCGGAGAGTATCGGCTATTGTCGAGTCGACGGGTGTGAGTGTCAGAGGGGTATCTTCCCCGTAGACACGTCTGTATTTTGTTGGGAAAATTCGGAGATTATACGACGTGTTGAGTCCTAAAGCTTCCACAGCCCTGCGCATTATCTCATGTGAACCCATCACGATCACTTCGTCGTCCACCTTCGGACCGTTGCCGAATATCGCTGCCAGTCCGCCCGACGCTCCGTCGGTCGAAAGCCCGGTCATCGGATCCTCGCTCGACATCATCACGTTGGCTTCCACAAGGTATTCCTTATCTCTTCGGATTATCGAGAACAATGCGATTGACACACAGAATCCCACTGAGATGACAAACCACCACCAGTGTTTCACCCACAGCGCCACAAGCGCTTTTACGTCGATTGTATCTGATGCTTTCTTTTTCATGGTTTTAACGGAGTGCGAGAGCGATGACGAGTGAGACGATTACCGATGAAGCGGAGATAATTGTTGATGCCAACGACAGCTTGAAGGCATTGTCCTGATTGTAGCGCGAATTGGACTTGCGGATGGAGTTTGGCTCCACGATCACCACGTCATTTTGTTTCATGTAGAATGCGGGAGATTTGATCATGTCGGAGCTGGTGAGATCCAGGCGGTAGAATTTATTCACCCCGTCCTCCTGACGGATCACGAGCACATTCTCCCTCACGCCGTATGGTGTCAGGTCGCCGGCTTCCGCAAGAGCGTCAAGGATTGTGACGCGCTCACCGTCTGCAGTGATGCGACCGGGTTTCTGTACCTCACCCAACACATTGACATGCATGTTGTAAAGCTCAACTCTCACCACCGGATCATTGATTTCACGTGAGAGTTCCGATGTGAGGAGCTTTGAAAGTTCGATCGTGGTCAGTCCCGCCACATGTATCGAACCCACAAGCGGGAAAGTGATGTCACCCTGCGCGTTGACAAGATACGGTCGGATTCCGTTATAGTTGATGCTGCTTCTTTCTGTCTGCACCGGAAGGGTGGCTATCAGATTGTTATACGGAGCTGCTGCCTCCGGCACTTCCGACGTCACTGTAATGAGAAGCTGATCGTCCGGTTCAATTTTCACTTCGGGTATCGTGATATTTATTGTATCTGACTGTAAGCCCTTTATGTCCTCGAAATAGACCAGCGATTCGCGCTGCGAGTGGCACGAACTTATTGATGACAGGAAGATAAGAAGTAGTGTTGCAGTGTAGAAATGTTTCATGGGCGATGTGGTTTACTTGACACACTTATACCTTTTTTAACGCACCCTACTGACGATTTATTACATCCCCCTGTCACTTTTTAACTGCTGAAAATTTGTCTCCCTCCCATTTATCCGCTATATTTGTACTCGTATCCAATTATTTATCATTTTCCCTCTCCACAATCCAATATCATGTCACATTCTTTTTCCCGTTTCCTTGCTTCGGCGGCTCTGCTTTTTGGAGTATCGTCGCTTTCGGCTCATGCCCAGTCACCTGTCATCAATGAGGTGATGCAGAGCAACATCGATTGTATTTTTGTCGACCACGAATTTCCTGATTCATGGCTTGAACTCTATAATCCCACTTCATCCGACATCAACCTCGGGGGATGGGCGGTCGGCACCTCCGAAAAAATCAAAAAAGCTTGGAAATTGCCCTCTTCTGCTGTCATCAAAGCAGGAGGCTACCTCCTCATTTATTGCGACAAGACCGGTGACAAGGGACTTCACGCAAGTTTCCGCATCGACTCTGGCAAGGGGTCTGTCTACCTCTTTGACGCACAGGGCAATGTCGTGGAACAGCTCGATCTTAAGAAGCAGATTGAGCCTAATGTTGCCTATGGTCGTACATCCGACGGCGGCGACAAATGGAGCTATTTCGTCTCCCCCTCCCCCGCCGCCTCCAACAATTCTTCTGTTCCCGCATCCGAACTTCTTCCCGAACCGGAATTCAGCTTGCCCGGAATGGTCACGGTTGCCGGTAGCGGGACTGTAAAACTTACGGTCTCACTCCCCGCCGATGCCCCCGCCGACGCTTTCCTTTGTGTGACCACCGACGGACGCGAGCCTGTTGAGAAAGACAAAGTGAACGGCTCTTCCGTCGATTTTTCATTCTCCTCCACACGCGTCGTGCGAGCCAAACTCATCAGCCCTTCAGCCCTTCAGCGCCGTTCCACCACCCACTCCTACATCTTCCACCCCGTTGCCACTGATCTTGATGTTGTATCAATCGTCACCGACAACAGTTATTTTTACGACAATAAGGAAGGTATCTTTGTTGGTGAGGTTGACAAGAATCCCAACTGGGAACAGGACTGGCGCCGTCCTATCAATATCGAATATTTCCAGGGTAAGGATCACGATCTCGCATTCAATCAGCTCTCTGAGACTCGTGTGCAGGGCGGGTGGTCTCGTCGAAACGCACAGAAATCCCTCGCTGTCTATTCCAACAAGCGTTTTGGTACCAAGCGCTTCTACGCCAACATCTGGGAGGACAAGCCCAATGTGACCGAACCGCAGTCATTCATCATGCGTAATGGCGGCAACTGTTTCGACGACGCCCGTATCAACGATCAGTTAGGTCACAAAATTATCGGGACTAACTCTCCCTTCCTCGACTGGCAGGCTTACACCCCTGCCGTCTACTACATCAACGGCAAATACATGGGGCTCACCGACATCCGCGAGCGTAGCAACGAGGATTACGTAGCTGCCAACTACGATGGGCTTGAGGATATCGACATGCTCGAAAATCACTGGGAAGTTAAGGCTGGCGACGAAAAAGCATATAACGAGCTGCTCGACTATGTCAACAGCGGCAGCGCTACGCTCGACGGGCTTCGCGAACGCATCGACGTCGACAATTTCCTCGACATGATGGCGATCAAGGCTTTCGGTCACGACACCGATTTCCCCGACAACAACATCGTGGCTTGGCGTCCGACTGCCGACGGTGGTAAATGGCGTTGGTTGCTTAAAGATATTGACCGCCTCGGTATTCACTGGATGGTAGATGAGATCAACAACGATTACCTTGATCACATCGAGAGCAAGATCAACGACCGTAATCAGCGTCGCAATTGCATGATTTTTAAATTATTCTATACTCTTGACGATGCTAAGGACCTCTACATCGACCGCATGGCAATCTATATGGGCGACATGCTGTCTACCGGGTATGCGCAGGCTTTGATTGACAAAATGGCTTCGGAGATTGAGCCTGAATACCTTCGCCACCTTAAAGTATATTACCCCAACGACGCCGATGGCAGATATGAATGGTGGGGTGACTGGTCATGGAAAGGTCATATAAGATATCTCCGCGACACTTTCTGGCCCAAACGCCGCGATGCTGTCTACAGCCAGCTCAAAAAACGCTTCAAACTCGGAAACATTGTCCCCATGACAATTGATCGTGGCGAAACCGATGTAACTTTCAATGGCTTAAATCTCAGTCAGCCGAAATGGAACGGCAAATTCTTCGCCGGTCGCACCATCAATCTTGAGTCGGCTGATGATAGCCGTGGCTGGATTGTAAAGACTACCAGGTCCGGGAAACCATCCGAACAGAAAATCCCCTCTCCAAAGGCTTCTTTCACCATTCCTTCCGACGCCTCTAAGGTAGAGATCTGCCTTGTCGACATCTCAAGCTCGATCGGTGAAATAACAGCCGCCGACAGCAACGCTCTGAGCGTTACTGCCGACGGAGAATCTGTATCTGTTGCAGCCTGTGAGAAAATCTCCCGCGCCGAAGTCTTCGATGCTTCCGGCAACTGCCTTGCCGATGTACGTCCCGAATCTGAATCCGTACGTATCGGCATCGATCGCGCTTCCGCCGTGCTGATCGTCAGAGTCACCACGCCTTCCGCCACCACCGTCCGCAAGCTCACTCGCTGAGCGTGCGGATAGTGGCGCCTGCAGTGTGGGCCGTAAGTTGCGGTGCCTGCTGGCAGGTTGCGGTTGCGATTCCCGAGGTGAAGGTGCCCGCGGTTGCGGCATCCATTTCCACTGAGATTCTGTAAGTTCCTCTCACCAGATGAGTGATGAACAGGCGGGTGGAAGAATCTCGGTTCTCCCGGTAGAATCTCAGTCCGTCAGCCCATTCCCAGCCGGGCAACTGCTTGACAGGTTCCAGACATGCCGCACGGCTGTCATCCACCGTCACATAGTCCATATCGGTATCCGCCTTGATCAGCAGGTCCACCCTCACGCGGTCACCCACTTTGAGTTCTTTCGTCTCTTCCCACGTCACGCCGCCATTAGCATCGGCAACGCGTCGGAAGAGACGTTTTTCTATCGATAGTTCCTGACAGCTGTGCGCGGGGACTTCCGTCATGGCTCCCGTGTAGCGTGCCATCACCGCACCCCACGCAGGGTGCACTCCGGTTTTTTCCACCACGAGCTTCGTGCCGTTATCTGTCCAATGCCAGGATGCCGGATCCGACGGACGTGTCCAGTCTGTCCCTGTGGATAGAATCGAACTTACCGCACGCACTGTCCCGATGGTAGCGCCCCAGTCAAGTGCAAGCTTGCGCATCACGAGCCACTGCCTGATGGCGTCGACTTCCGGACGACCCGGATCAATCGTGTTAAATGCCTGAAGCAGGTTCGACGTAATGCCGATTTTCCCCATTGACCAGGCGTAGGTAGTGTCGAGCTGACGCCAGCACATTCCTTGCACCGGATTCACCGTTGCCAGCTGTCGGAGTGACTCTGCCACGAGCCTTGCATCGCGCACATGACCGGTTTTTTCAAGCACCACGGCTGCTATGCCTTTCCCTGCGATATCAAGATTCTTCCATTCACGCGCCAGCCTTTTGCCTGTAGCGTTGATGATGGTGCGGGCGGAGGAGGAAATTTCCGAAATCGGTTCGAGGCGCAGCCGTAGCCACGAATAACGGGTGAAATCGGAGTCGGGCGACTTGTCGTAGCTCTTTTTTTCTTCCTTGTCAAGCCACGATATGGCTCGGCGGGCGGAATATTTGAGCTGGTTCGATTCAGGAAGCGCCCCGAGATCGGCGAGATCAGCCAGCATCGACAGGACATTTTCGGTCACCCACATCGACGGACGGTCATCGGCGTCCGCGCCCCCGATCCACTGCCAGCCACCTTTTTTGCTCTCGAATTTCGACAGCTGCTCGATCAGACCGGGTATGCGGAGTTTAGCATCTTCCGCTCCCTTAAGGTCTTCGGTAATCCAGGGATATTTCGATGCGAGCCATGCAGTTGTTGCAGCCGAGTACAGCGCTTCCGCTATCTCCACTGAAGTAGTGTTGCCCTTCGCCTCGATTGCAGGAAGCGCCTTCGCCACCTCAAGTGCGGCGTTGTCGGTAAGCAGCACGTTCACTTCACTTCCCGCAGGAATTTCTGGTGTGACGACAAGAGATGAAGAATCAGGCGCAAGGTAGAAAGGTGTCGAATCAACCACCGGCTGCCATACGTCAAGCACCGGAATTGCCACTTTCTCTCCGTCACTGCTCCCGCGATCCGTTACGGCTGCTATACGGTAAATCAGCGTATCCACGTTTGCTGGCGGCACATCCAGATCTATCGAAACTGAAGCCGTAGATTTTCCTTCAAGTTCAAGAGCCACCTTTCTCTCTGCTATCATGCTCCCTTCATTTGTCAGCACCTCTACCAGAGCCTCAGCCTTGATTGCGCTGTCAGTAGCATTTGACACTTCCCCGATTATCAGCGCTTTGTCTCCTCGGCGGAGGAAGCGGGGGGAACGTGATTTTACCACAACAGGCTTTAAAGCCGTGATTATGTGACTGATACGTCCCGTTTTTAGGGCTTTATCGTACGAAAATGCTTCAAATTGCCATGTCGCATTCGCCTCTGGCACAGTGAATTCCAGATTCACGATTCCTGACGGCTCTGTAGTAAGGGCCGGACGGAAGAATGCGAGGGGAATTTCGGCATCCCGGTAGCGCACGGCAGGCTCTTCTGCCGGCGAGTTCGCTTCACCCGCTCCTCCCGCATCAGCCATTCCGTTATCGCCTTCGGCTTCAGCCACTTCCTCCGCTACTGCAGAATCGGCATCGACTGAGTATGCCATTTTCGCTGATTCGCGTTTCACCGCACCCACCATCATCGGAGCAGCCATTTCTGTTGCCGTCATCACTTCATCCATCACGACCTCTTCCTCGACGACGACGTCATCGGAGGAGGACGTAGCGGCTCCTCTCACCATTAAGGTATTGGTGAATTTGCGGTAACGGCGTCCCCCGAGCCATCTTTCTCCGTAGAGATTAAATTCGGGCGCATTTACGCCAAACAACGGTGCCGTTCTCCCCCCGCGCGTCCACGCTGATTCGTAGCAGTGACCATTATAGCCGTTCACGTTGAGCATCGGCATCGGGAGGGAGGGGAAATGAGGATTGATCGAGTGAGGTTCGAGTGCATCGAGCGCAGCATTCCACATCCCCGCCACCATCGCAGCCTCAATTTGACAGACGTCTCCGAGACTGACGCTGAAGTTCCACGTCTCTTCGGTTCCGGGCACAAGACGGTTACGGAACGACTTTGATGTAATCTGCAACGGCTCGGACGGTCGTGTCACCGTGACCGGGGTTGTGATTGACGACAGATCGTATGTGGCATACAGACGTACTGCGAGCGTGTTGTCCCCTGCCGGAATATTCACCTCTATCTTGTTCCATCCCGGTGCGAGGGTCTTCACTTGTGTAGGAAGGAGGGAGTCCACCGTCGCACTGATCACATAGAGCGTCGGCGACGTTACGTCGGCAAGCACATTGATCACTGCTTTTCCGTCCGCATCCGTCACAACCTGATTGACCGGCGTCCAGAACGGCACGTCATCTACGGGCAGATTGTTCTTCTTGCTGCTATATAGAAGCACGTGACTGGAGGAGGGGGCTGCCAGTGATTCGTCAGCGGGGAAGAGTGTCAGAGTGTAACTGCCGGGATCTACGTCACTCCAGTCAATCGTCTTCCCTGAAATATAATCGCCCTCTTTCACTGTCCTTTCATTGAGCATCAGCCGATAGCGCAACTCCACATCAATCGGTGCAGGTTTACCCGTAGGAGTCTGTGCAGATGCATCAAATGCCACCGGGGCAGCAACGTCAATAGGCTGAGAGGTTACATTCAGTGATATGGCATAGGGCTTGCCGGTTGCAAAAGCCGTCGATGCAGAATGAGTCTCTCCGCTCATTGATGTCACGTCGAAGTCAGCCACAATCACTCCGGAGGGGAGGGGCGAAAGTGAAATGATGGTTGAGTCAACCTCCATCACGAAAGTTCCCTCGTGGTCAGTGGTCAGTGTATCAGTGAAGTACACGCTCGATAGTGCCGTACGCCACCCGCTGTTGGCACGTGCGCGGAGCATCGCCACTACTCTTGCATCAGCCACCGGCATTCCATTGTAGCCCATAGCCTTACCTGTAATTCTGGCAGTAGCAGAAGAGCGGTCGATTTCCTCAATCTCCACGCGGAACGAAGGCAGCTTGTAGTCGCTCACGGTCACACGTCCGCTTCCAAGATAATTTGATGTCGAGACATCAGTCACCTGAACCATGAACGCGCCTGTCTTACCTTCCTTTGGTAGCCGGAACATGGCAGTGGCTCGACCGAACATATCTGTCACCGAATCCACGGTATCGACCGGTTCGCTGTCGGCGTTATAAAGAGTCATGCGCACTTTCAGGGAATCTGCCACACCGTGAGAACGAAGGTTTCTCCATGATGTCAATGCCACACATTCCATCGAGTCGCCGGGATGGTAAAGCGAACGGTCGGTGACCACTGATGCCATGAAGCGGCGATCATTGTCCGTATTTCCCCGCCAGCCCATATAGACGCCCTGCGCGAATCTGTCACTTCCTTTGAATGCCTGGACTCTGTTGACTCGCTTTCCCTCGGGGATTGTAACGGTGGAGATGCCGTGGGCATCGCTTCTGACCGTCGCGTCTGACACTACGATGGGATTGCCCCTGTAGTCGGTGAATTTCATCTGAGCGCCTTCCACCGGACGTCCAGTAAGAATATCTGTGGTGATTATCATTGTCTTTTCCCCCACCGATGTCAGAGATGTGGCAAGGTCGGTCGCCGTAATGTTGTATTCATCATGCCGGTGCGAGTTTGAAGTTTGTCCCGGAATCTCCACACCGAGGAAGTACCTGCCGTAACGTGGAGCCGTAAATTCCAGCGTGTCAGTAGCGTTGAAGGGAATTTCACGCGTCGATGTCACCTCTTTCCGCTCCACCACCGCTCCTTGCGGTCCATTGTACCTCAGCGTTAAAATCACTTTCTTGGCGTTTTGCCATTCCACCGCAGCTTTGAACGGTCGAGAGGGAGACACCGATGCCGGAGCGGAGACGCGGGCTGAGGGCGCGGAGATACGCGATATTATTGCATTCGCGCTCATTGAAGCCGGTGTGGAGGGTCCCCATTTCTTTTTCCAGTCGAGCGCAAGCCGGTACAGGTCTGACTGCTGAGCCTCCGAACCCGTATAGCTGTTCATCTCGGTCAATGTGAGCAGCGCATAGGGTGTCTGCGGATTAAATTGACCGTAAATATCTGACAGTGCTTGATATATCCTGTTGTTTTCAGCGATATAGCCCTGTTTCTCTCCTGCCACAAACACGAATCGGTCGGTGAAAAGCACACGCCGCGTCTCTTCCAGAAGCAAGGGTGCGGGATCGTCGGAATGTATGCGCCGCAGATTAGCATAGAGCGAGAAGATCCTGCTTACCATCGGATCAAGGCGATTGGCTTTCAGAGGCATCAGCTCAATGAAGCGGAAAATCCAGTCGGGTGAGAGAACCCGACTGTTGGGCGTCAGATCAGTGAATATGTCGATGGCGTTCCATGCCACGAAATCGTAGAGCGTGGGGTAGAACGCTTTCTGTGCCTCGTCGTACTTTGCTACTATCGCTCTGTAATCCGACAGAGGTATGGCTGCAAGAGTGTCTGGCTGCATCACTGACTCTTCCAAAAGCGACGTGATGATCTGGCGATACTGTTCGCCGCTCCACTCCGATGGGTCGGCGGGAAGTGGAGAAAGAGGCATGTTGCGGCGGTCATAGTCCCAGCGTCGCGCCTGGTACATGGCGCGGTATATATCAGCCATCATAGCCGAAAGGAGTGATCGCTCCGGCAGTGATGATGTGGACGTACGCAGGGAATCAATTCGTGCGAGTGACGTGACGACGTTGGCTGGATCAATGGAGTTGGAGGCGATCGTGAGCCTTATCAGGGCATCGACGGTGGCACTGACATCCTGACGGTCAAGAGCCGTTAGCAGATCGGCGTTTGCCTGACGCTCCACATTTTGTGGAAAGGCGAAATCGGGATTGACCGCTGATGCATTGTCGGTGAATAGCATGGCAAAAATCAGGATTGCTAATGATACGAGTCGTGACATATCTGTTGTTCGAACGTGGTTAATTTTCCGTTATATAACAACAATAGCCGACGCTGGAAGAGTCGGCTACTATTTCAAATTTCTTTATCAGTGAAGTGGATCGGATCAGTCATTTCCGCCTTTCGGGCCTTTTCTTCCACCGCCCTTCTCGCCTGTCAGACGATTATGATGTTGCATAAGCTTATGGGCGAAGCGCCGCTCGGCACTCTTCAATTTAAAGAGCTGCTCGCGCGAAAGCACCTGGCGGAATTTCTGCATGTACGCGCGCTCCACAGCACCCTCCTTCTCCTTCTGCTCGTAGATGGCGTCGGTGGCTTTGTCATATTCGAGATCGGTGGCTTTAGCAGCTGACGCCACCTTGCCCTCAAGCTCGCGGGTCTCCCGGTTGATCTTCCATGTCTCGTCCTCCATCGCATCGTAGAGCGGGAAGAAAGCCTTTTGCTGTTCCTTAGTCAGGTTGAGCTCCTTGGCAAGGAAATTGTGCTTAAATTCGCGCACCTCCTTAAACCACTGCTTGCGGTCGCCGGGACCGTCGTCAGGAGTCTGGGTAGCCGACGGACAGTTGTCGCCCGGGCAGTCAATGGACATGGCAGCCGCAACCGTAGCGGTAAGAATCAGAGAGATGAGTGAGATGATAATCTTCTTCATGCGTTATATTGGTTTCACTTATTCGTCGATAGTTGAAATCGCGGAGTCGGCTGATGCCTCGTCAAACATCTCAGGGAAATCCACTCCCTCATCATACATCCCGTCAAGGATCTCACATTCGTCTATATCACCGTAGACGTAATCATTGACGAACGATGAATTGCTGAGGGCGGCAACCATCACAGGGTTGTGATCTATCGAAAGGTCATGGTCGCCGGTTGCCATCATGTTGAACATCTTGAGCATACACCAGATACCGGCAAACATTGCCGCCATGTAAGCGTAAGGGCGGACGCGCATCCAGAGGGTGCGCGGGGCGGGGGCGACGACAGCCTTGCCCTCAGCCAGCTCATTGACCGGCAGCGAGGCAGCCACGCGCGAGGCAAAGTCCTCGAAGTAACCTTCGGGGACGCGTAGCCCGTCGTTATGGCTGATGCGTGATAATATGTCGTTGTCTTGCTTCATTTCTACTCTTTTTCTATGTTTTTTCGCTACGTTGTAATGCTTTGACTCATCTCACGCCGGAAAGTTTAACGCGGCAAATGTTAAATTTCAGATTAATGTAGGATATACTGAAAATTTAGGAGTTCCGTCAGTCGTTATCTTCAAAGAATTGCTCGATTTTCTTCACAGCGAGATGGTAGGACGCCTTGAGCGCGCCCACTGACGTTCCGAGGATTTCGGAGATCTGCTCGTACTTCATTTCATCGTAGTAGCGCATGTTGAACACCAGACGCTGTTTCTCTGGTAGAGTCGCTATAGCCTTTCGGAGCTGCTGCACGAGTTCGTCACCGTCGATCCATTCGTCGGCTTCGATTGCATTTATCAGAGTCGATTCCTGATCGTCGATCGAGAGATTGAGGCGCTTGCGTTCACGTGCGAGAAATGTGATGCTTTCGTTTATGGCAATTTTGTATAGCCACGTGGAGAGACGGGCGTCGCCACGGAAATTCTCTATCGATGTCCACGCCTTGATAAACGTGTTCTGAAGAAGATCGTTGGCGTCGTCGTGGTTCTCGACCATGCGGCGTATCTGATGATATAGCGGCTCGCTGTAGAGCTTGATGACGTCAGCCATCGCGTCCCTGCACGTGGCGGGGTCGCGAAGCCGCTCGATTAGACGCGGGTCGTCAAGTTCCGGTTGTTTAGCCATCTTTATGTTATATTCTGATGTGTCTTATTGGAAATTACTGCTGTAAAGGTAACACAATAATTCCTCCCCCTCAAACCTTTTCACTTTTTTTATTAATTTTCAACCGTTGTTACCCACCAATACGAAGGCGCCGCGACGTATTACGTCACAGCGCCTTTCTTACTTTAATCACTTTATTTGGAGAGGAGTGGGAGAAGCTGGGCTGCAGCGTTCTTGGTGTCCACTTTGGTGATGATGTCGGTGATACGGTGGTCGGCATCGGTGATGAAGGTGGTGCGGAGCGAACCCATATATTCACGCCCTGCCATCTTTTTCTTAGCCCACACGCCAAACGCCTGATTGACTTCGGTCGATGGGTCGGAAAGCAGAATGAAGGGTAGAGAATATTTGTCGGCAAACTTAACGTGGGAGGCGGGGGAGTCCTTGCTTATGCCGATCACAGTGTAGCCGGCAGCCTTGATGGCATCAAAACCGTCGCGGATAGAGCATGCCTCGGCTGTGCATCCCGGAGTGTTGTCTTTCGGGTAAAAGTAAATCACAAGAGGCTTTCCGGCGAAATCGGAAGCTTTCACCTCGCCACCTTCGGCATCGAGTCCGAGGACTTCGGGAATAGTGTCGCCAATATTCATAACTTTAGAAGTGTTTTTATAAGTTAAACAATTATATCATAGCGATATGCGCTCTGCATCAACCGGCGAGCCGGTGAAGAGGGACGCGAGGGGGTTGAATTTCGAGGGTGACTCGGTGGTGAGATAGCGGATAGAGCCTCCGCGAGTGACGTTGCAGTCGATTTCAGGATGCCTTCGGAGATAGTCGGCAAGACTTTCTGCCACGAGCGCGCCCTGCTCCACAATCTGCACCCCGCCAGGCATGTACTGACGGATTTTCGGCAACAGAAGCGGGTAATGGGTACAGCCGAGGATCACGGTGTCGATAAGCGGATCTCGCGCCATAAGCCGGTCAATCTCCTGCCTGACGAAATAATCGGCTCCCGGGCGGTCTGCCTCTCCGTTCTCCACAAGCGGCACCCACATCGGGCAGCCATGTCCGGTGGTGACAAAAGAGGGAAAAAGCTTGGCTATCTCAAGATCGTAGCTCTCCGAAGCTATGGTGCCGGGGGTGGCAAACACTCCCACATGACCGTTACGGCTCAGTTCCCCGACCCGTTCGACAGTCGGGCGTATCACTCCGAGCACCCTTTTATCAGGGGCGATGCGGGGGAGATCATTCTGCTGAATCGTGCGCAGCGCTTTGGCAGATGCCGTGTTGCATGCAAGAATCACAAGATGGCAGCCCATATCGAAGAGTTTCGTGACCGCCTGAAGCGTAAAGTCATATACAATGTCGAAACTGCGCGTTCCGTATGGAGCACGGGCATTGTCGCCAAGATAGAGGAAGTCGATGTCGGGGAGGCGACGGTGCATCTCACGGAGAATGGTGAGACCTCCGTAACCTGAATCGAACACTCCGATCGCACCCGGCAAGGAGGGTGAGGGGGACGAAGATTGAACTTGTCTGAACATTGCGATGGCTAAATCATGAGTATCTTTGCGACAAATTTACATCATTTCAGCGAGAAAATGCCAAAAGAGGAGGGAAAAATGGCTAAATTTGCAGGCAAGAATTCCACGGCAATATGACCGGAATAAAAGATCACGTGACAGAACAATATTTCATGACCGACCCTGAGAAGAACTACGTGTCGGATACCGACGAAAAATTCATGCGTCGTGCCATCGAACTTGCACGGCACGGTGCCCCCTATGCAGCCCCTAATCCTATGGTCGGAGCAGTGATAGTGCATGAAGGCAGGATAATCGGCGAAGGCTACCACCGGCGTTGCGGCGAGGGGCATGCCGAAGTAAATGCCGTGGCTTCGGTGAGCGATGCCGACAAGGCACTGCTTCCGGAATCAACTATCTACGTGACGCTCGAGCCGTGCAGCCATTACGGGAAGACCCCGCCGTGCGCCGAACTGATTGTTGAGAAGAAATTGAAACGGGTGGTGATCGGGAGCATCGATCCGTTTGCCAAGGTGTCGGGGCGTGGCATCCGGCGTCTGAGAGATGCCGGGATCGAAGTGGTGACAGGCGTTCTGGAGGATGAATGCAGGGCTATCAATCCCCACTTCATGACCGCGCATACCCACGGACGCCCATACGTCACACTGAAATGGGCTCAGAGTGCCGACGGATTCATGGATCGCCGACGCGACGCCGACCATACGGAGGGTGCTATGCGGCTGTCGGGAGAGACCGGCGAGACACTCGTGCATCGCCTGCGCTCTCTGCATGACGCATTGCTCACCACATCACGCACCGTTAATGCCGACGGCGCCCGCCTCACCTTGCGGCTGTGGGACGGAAAGGAACCGCTCCGAGTGATCGTTGACCGACAGGCTACGCTTGATCCGCAAGCCCCGATATTCAGCTGCGGAGAGCGGGAGCCATTGGTGCTTGGCAAGGAAGAAGCCCCCGACGTCCCGTCCCTGCTCAGGCATCTCTATAGCCTCGGAATCACCTCAGTGATGACAGAAGCGGGGCCAACGATGCTTCAAGCGATCATCGACTCGGGGATGTGGGATGAAGCGAGAGTGGAAGTGAATCCCGTAAGGCTCGGGAAAGAAGGCTCCGCCCGCGCCCCCCAGCTCCCCATCGCACCCGCTGCATCCATAACCCTCCCCGACGGCAACCGCCTCCTTCGCTACTTCAACGTCTGAGCGGGAGTGGGGCGGCTTTTGTCGCTTTTTCACGTCTTTAAGGTATTTTTAGCAAACAATCAATCAAGATTTGGAGAATTGTTACTAAATTTGCACCTTGTTAATTTATACACAAGAACCACTCATGTCCAAAAAGATATTAGCCCTCGGCCTCGGAATCCTGATGCTGGCAGGCGTAACGGCATGCAACTCCGACTCGGATGACGCCGTGGATGCCACCACCATCCTGACGTATTCCAACACCGCTGTCACAAAGTTCTCATTGTCCGCCAACAAGAATGTGCTCAACAATCTCGACTCGGTCTATTTCTCGATCGACCTCATGAACGCACGTATCTTCAATGCCACTCCGCTGCCTCAGGGCACAAAGACGGAAAAACTCGTGGTGGACATCACTACCGACAACTGCTCGGTGACTGAGCTTCATGTGCCGCGTGAGGGCAAGAGCGATACAATAATCGACTATCTCAAGGATCCTTCGACAGGCATCAACTTCAGCAACGGACCCGTGAAGCTCCACGTCAAGAGCGCCGACGGGCTATATTCACGCGACTACACCATCACTGTCAACGTCTACGACCTCAATCCCGACTCCCTTCAGTGGGACGCTAATGACGTGACCACCCTCCCCACCACCCTCCAGGCACCCGCAGCCCAGGGTGTGACACGCCACGGCGGACGCCTCTACATGGTCACCACCGACGATAGCGGTGCGTCTTCAATCGCCTCTACCGACGATCCTTATCACTTCAACAGCTGGACAACCAAAGCACTCGACGCCGGATTTACTCCTGACGCCGCCTCGCTTGCATCGACCTCCGACGCTCTCTATCTGCTCTCCACCGCCGGACAGCTCTACTGCTCGACCGACTGCGGCGAGACCTGGATCGACTGCTCATGCCGGATGGATCACATCTACGGCGGCTATACCGACAAGGTGGTGGGCGCGGTGAAAGAGCAGGACGGCACCTACTCGCAGGTGATCTATCCTACAGGCGTCACCTCTCCCCTCCCCGCCGCCATTCCGGTGTCAGGCACAAGCGAACTGGTGGGCGTAGCCACGGCGTGGGGACTCTCCCCGCAGGTGATGATGACTGGCGGCAGACGTGCCGACGGCACCGTGACTTCCGACACCTGGGGATTTGACGGCAAGGAATGGGCACAGTTCCCCACCTCCGACCTTCCCCCCTCCGAGGGCCGCTCGCTCCTTAACTACACCTACGTGTCGACCGACACGATGACGTGGCGTGTGGGCGAGCTTCCCGTGCTTCTCACTTTGGGCGGCAACAATGCCGACGGACGCACACTGAAAGGCGTCTACTATTCCAAGGATCTCGGTCTGCACTGGAAGATGGCTCCCAAGACGATGCAGCTCCCCGACGCTATCGGCGCTTTCACATTTGCCGACGTGGTGAGCTTCGAGAAAATGATCAACGAAAGCTATTCACGCGCTGTCGCTCCCATCGAGGAGTGGGAGTGCCCCTACATCTATATTATTGGAGGCCGCAACGGGCAAGGCGAGCAACGCAACAGCATCTGGCGTGGTGCCGTGAACTATTTCACCCTCAAGCCCGTGCAGTAATACGTCCGACTTTCACCCCACATCCACGCAATCCCGATGAACGTCAACCACGCCACAACCCTATCCCCTCTGGCGCTGCTCATGATAGCAGCCGCCCTCGCTGCATCCCTGCCTCAGCGGGCTAAGGCGGCGGACGAGGAGATGTACAGCTGGGATGCGGGAATTTCGATAGGAATGAGCGGCTACACCGGCGACCTCAATTCGGGTAACCCCTTCCGTCATCCGGGACTCAGCGCATCAGCCACCGGTGCCTATCTCTTCAATGAGCGCTGGAGCCTGCGCGGAAGGCTCGGAGTGGACGGACTGAGCGGCACCTCACGCGACGTCAAAGGCTCGCTTCCAGGCATTACAGATGACAACGAGCTGAAATTCAACTCCAAAGCCTGGTCGCTGACCGTTGCTGGAGAATTCAACTTCCTCCCCTACGGCATCGGCGAGACCTACCGTCATCTGTCGCGCATATCCCCGTACCTCACCGCCGGAATCGGCGTGGCTATGAGCAGCCCCGGCGGCTCGGCGGCTCTCGCCATCCCGCTTGGAGGCGGAGTGCGCTACAAAGTCAACCGCCGCGTCAACCTCAACCTCCAGATGACCGTGACGAAGATGCTCGGCGACAAAATGGACTCCAAGGACATCACTGACCTTTACGGCGTGAAAAGTTCGATATTCAAGAACACCGACTGGATCACCTCGATCTCCATCGGGGTGACCTACGAATTCGGGTGGCGCTGCTCCACCTGCCATTATGTGGACTAATCACTAAGAAATCACACGACTCAACCGACTCAATTAACGACAATGGAAAAGAAAATACTCGAAGCAATTGACCTGACCCGCCTCCCCCGCCACGTCGCCATCATCATGGACGGCAACGGACGCTGGGCTAAAGCCCGCGGACTTGAACGCACGGCAGGACACGTGGAGGGCGTCAACACAGTGCGACGCATCACCGAGACTGCATCGGAGCTCGGCCTCGAGTATCTCACCCTATATGCTTTCTCCACAGAGAACTGGAATCGTCCGCAAGCTGAGGTGGATGCGCTGATGCACCTGATCGTGGTGGCAATCGAGCGCGAGACCCCCGACCTGATCAAGAACAACGTCCGGCTGACCATGATCGGCGACCGCAGCCGAATGCCCGCCGAAGCCATGCGGCGCCTGGAGCAGTGCATGGCTGACACATCACATTGCAACGGACTGACCCTCGTTCTCGCCATCAGCTACTCCTCCCGCTGGGAAATCACCGAGGCATGCCGCCTCATAGCCGCGAAGGCTGCCGCGGGGGAAATCGATCCCGCCGACATCACGGACGCAACCGTCGCTGCCAACCTCTCCTCCGCAGGCATCCCCGATCCCGACCTGCTCATACGCACCGGCGGCGACTACCGCGTCAGCAACTTCCTTCTCTGGCAGATAGCCTATGCGGAAATCTACGTGACCGACATCTACTGGCCCGACCTCGACGCCGACAGCTTCGGGCGCGCCATCATCCAATATCAATCGCGCGAGCGCCGTTTCGGGCTCACCAGCGAACAACTGCAATGACACTTTTCATCCCCACCAATCACTCCCCATATATGCGCAAAAAGTTAATCATTCTGCTTGCAATCATCAGTGCCGCGACCATGAACGCCTTCAGCCAGACACAGGGCGCGGTCAACGACACGATCTATAATCCCCCCGTGCTCTATACTTCCATGCCGCGTTCCTACGAGATCGCTGACATCAAGGTGACCGGCGCCGACAACTATGATGACTACCTCGTGATAGGATATGCCGGACTCAACGTGGGCGACGTGGTGGAAATCCCAGGCAACGACATCACCAACGCCATCAAGCGCCTGATGCGTCAGGGTCTTTTTGCGCAGGCTCAGATCAAGGTGCTCAAGACGGCAGGCAACAAGGCATGGCTCGAACTTGCCGTGCGCACGCAGCCCCGCATCGCGTCGATCAACTACCACGGAGTGAAGAAGGGTGAGCGCGAGGACCTGCAGGAGCGACTCCAGCTGATGAAAGGCAACCAGATCACCCAGAACATCATCAACCGCGCAACAGCCATCATCAAGAAATACTACGCCGACAAGGGCTTCGGCAATGCCGAGGTGAGAATCAACCTCACCGAGGATCTTTCGGCGAAGAACGAGATGATCGTCGACATCACCGTCGACAAGCACGACAAAGTGAAGGTACACAAAATCTACATCGACGGCAACGAAGTGCTGAGCGACAACGCCCTGCAGCGCGTGATGAAGAAAACCAACGAAAAGGGCAAACTCATCAACCTCTTCCGTCAGAAGAAGTTCGTTGAGCAGGACTATCAGGACGACCTCAACCGCATCATCGAAAAATACAACGAAAAAGGCTACCGCGACGCCAAGATCCTCTCGGACAGCGTGGTTCCCTTCGACGAAAAGACCGTCGACGTCTACATCAATCTCGAAGAGGGTCAGAAGTACTATCTTCGCTCCATCGACTGGGTGGGCAACACCGTCTACGAGACCGATCGCCTCAACTGGCTCCTCGGCATCCAGCCCGGCGACGTCTACAACCAGAAATTGCTCGAAAAACGCCTAAAGACCGACGACGACGCCGTGGAGAACGCCTACATGGACCAGGGCTACCTCTTCTTCTCGCTCATCCCGGTGGAAAAGAACATCGTGGGTGACTCGATCGATCTCGAGCTGCGCATCGACGAGGGCGCACAGGCACGCATCAACAAGGTGATAATCAACGGCAACGACCGCCTCTACGAGAAGGTGATCCGCCGCGACCTGCGCGTGAAGCCCGGCGAACTCTTCAATAAGAGCGACCTTGTGCGTTCGGCGCGTGAAATCGCCCAGACCGGTCACTTCGACCCCGAAAACATGGACATCAACCCGATTCCCGACCCCGACAACGGCACCGTCGACATCACTTTCGGACTCACCTCGAAAGCCAACGACCAGATCGAATTCTCAATGGGCTGGGGACAGACCGGTATCATCGGCAAGCTCGCTCTGAAATTCACCAACTTCTCCATCAAAAACCTCTTCCGCCCCGGCACCTACAAAGGCATCATACCTCAGGGCGAAGGACAGACGTTCACCATCAGCGCCCAGACAAACGCCCGCTACTATCAGTCCTACAGCATATCGTTCCTCGACCCGTGGTTCGGCGGCCGACGCCCCAACTCGCTCTCCGTATCGGCTTACTACAGTCGTCAGACCGGTGTCAACTCCTCCTACTACAACAACACGTGGCAGAACAGCTACTACGGCTACACCGGCTACGGCTCCTACCTCGGCAACGGCTACAACTACAACGACTACTACCAGCAGAGCTACGAGAACTCCTACGACCCCAACAAATACCTGCAGATGGCAGGAGTCACCGTAGGCTTCGGCAAACAGCTCAGCTGGCCCGACGACTACTTCTCATTCATGGCTGACGTGAGCTACAACTGGTACAACCTCAAGAACTGGGATTACCTTTACTACATGAACAACGGTACTTCCAATTCGCTCGTGTTCGGACTCACGCTGCAGCGCAACTCCATCGACAATCCCCTCTACACCCGCCGCGGATCCACATTCTCCCTCGCCTTCAACTTCACTCCCCCGGCATCCCTCTTCTCAGGAAAGAAAAACTGGGAAAAACTCGCCACCGAGAACACCACGCAGTCCAAAGCCGAGCTCTACCGCTGGATCGAGTACTGGAAACTGCGTTTCCGCTCCCGCACCTACACCCCGCTCAACTCGGCTGAGCAGTACACTCTCGTACTCATGACCCGTGCCGACGTCGGACTTCTGGGCAGCTACAACAAGTGGCTCAAGTCGCCGTTCGAGACCTTCTACGTCGGTGGTGACGGCATGACCGGCAGCTACACCTACGCCACGGAGACAATCGGTCTGCGAGGCTACGAGAACGGTTCACTGACCCCGTGGGGTCATGAAGGCTATGCCTACACCCGCCTCGGCGTAGAGCTCCACTTCCCGTTCATGCTCCAGACATCCACCACCATCTACGGTCTCGTATTTGCCGAAGGCGGCAACGCATGGACCAACGTGAAGAAGTTCTCACCCTTCGACCTCAAGCGCTCGGCTGGCGCCGGCGTGCGCATCTACCTCCCGATGGTCGGCATGATGGGTATCGACTGGGCATACGGCTTCGACAAGGTGTTCGGACAGAAAGGCGGAAGCCACTTCCACTTCATCCTCGGTCAGGAATTCTAACCGGACTATTACCAGGCATTCATAAAAAATCAATCTAAACCGACACTCTGACATGTACAATAACAACACCAACATAAACATCCAGCCGAACGCGCTGAAGAACATCATCCGCATCGTCATCGGCGTAATCATCGTAATCGTGGCGATGGCGTTCATCCGCCCCTGGTACAACGTATGGTCGCAGGAGATGGAAGGAAAGGCTGAGTTTGCTAAGGCTGAGCAGAACCGCAAGATCAAGATCGAAGAAGCCAAAGCCAACCTTGAAGCCGAAAAGCTCAACGCCCAGGCTGAAATCGAACGTGCCAAAGGCGCTGCCGAAGCTATCCGTATCGAGAACGGCAGCATCACCCCCACCTACATCCAGTATCTCTGGGTGCGCCAGCAGTCCGATCTCAACAACAAGACCGTGATCTACGTCCCCACCGAGACCAACCTCCCCATCCTCGAAGCATCCCGCATCGAAGCCCTCCAGCAGAAATGACGCCATGCCCCCATCCCGGAATCCGTGGCTAATATTTCGCTTCGGAGGCGCATGACTAAACTTTTTGACCAACCGAGTGTCTATATAGATAGATAGATAAATCGCAATAAACATCCGACACACTATGAAGAAAACTCTCCTCACCCTCATCATCGCCGTGGCAGCCACCCTGGCAGCTTCGGCACAGAAGTTTGCTCTCGTCGATATGGAGTATATCCTCAAAAACATCCCCTCCTACGAGATGGCAAACGAGCAGATCAACCAGCTCTCACAGCGCTGGCAGAAAGAAGTGGAAGCCAAGCAGGCGGAAGCTGCTACTCTTTATAAGAACTATCAGGCTGAAATCGTATTTCTGACCGACGAACAGAAGAAAAGCCGCGAAGAAGCCGTAGTGGCTAAAGAAAAAGAAGCCACTGAGCTACGCTACAAATATTTCGGACCGGAAGGCGAACTCTACAAGAAGCGCGTCCAGCTTGTGGAGCCGATCCAGGACGACATCTACAATGCCATAAAGAAAGTGGCTGAAGAGCGCGGCTACCAGGCGATATTCGACCGAGCTTCGTCGAGCGACATAATCTATGCCTCCCCGCGCATCGATGTGAGCAACGACGTGCTCGCCAAGTTAGGATATTCCAAATAAAAGCATTAACTTTGTGGCGCGGTACGCTAAAAGCGCCCGAGTGACTACAAACATCAAGAATTAATTATTCAAAATCAATAAAAAGCAATGATCAAGAAATTCCTTGTCGCAATCATGATTGCGCTCCCCATGTGCGTCGCCGCACAGACCTCCAAGTTCGGCACCGTTAATCCGCAGGAGATCCTCCCCAACATGCCCGAGTACACCGATGCCACCACCAAGCTTCAGGAAGCTACCAAGAAGTATGAGGATCAGCTCGCAAAGCTCCAGGAAGAAATGCAGAAGAAGTTCAACGAGTTCAAGGCTCTTGATGAAGACCCCAATACTCCCCAGTCAATCAAGGATCTCCACATCCGTGAGCTTGAGGAGTCCAACAAGAAAATCGAGCAGTTCTATCAGACAGCCCAGCAGGACATTCAGCGTCAGGAGCAGCAGCTCATGCAGCCTGTTCAGGAGAAGATGCTCAACGCGATCCAGTCAGTAGGTGCAGAGCAGGGGCTCACCTTCATCTTCCCCACCGGAATGGCTTACTATCAGGGCGCCGATGTGATCGACGTGACTCCCCTTGTAAAGACCAAACTCGGCATCTGATTTCCCCTTACAGAACGAACATAAAACATGAAAGGCGCTGTGTCCACTCCGACACAGCGCCTTTTTTATTTATCGATTGTATTTGCCGGACCATGAAAGACTAATAAGCCAATCTTGCTGAGGTGCATAATCGATCCGTGGTTTGCGTCAGGGGCGTCATTGATTAAAAGTTTGAGTTAGATTTTGCATTTGCTTTAGGAGCGCGTAATCACCTCAACCTTCGAAGTTAGAGCGGCAAATTGATTCAACTCCTGCAGCAGGGGCGTGCAATCGCCCGCGTAATAAGATATAGTCAACCACTCCCCCATCGTGTACACACCACTTCCAAACGATCCCTCATCCATCCTCAATCACGTCCGCATCCATCCCTGACGCACCTTCACCACTCCCCACCGCATGGCTTCTCGTGTGTCGCATCACGCAACGCAAGTGCTGATATGCAGGCTTATGAACTCGCTACTTAATTTAGTCATAATTTTCAACTACACTGATACCGTCAATATAAAGCAAAGGCGCTGCATCAGAGGACGCAGCGCCTTTGCTTATAGTAGTATTGGATTAATCAAGTATTCCGCCGAGTTCAATGAGGTTGGTGCTACGGATCTTGAACTGACCGGGACCTACCACATCGTAGACGCAGACGCCATCAGAGTTGCTTCCGGTGTAGACCACGAAGTTGATCGTGTAGGTCACGTCAACGCCGCTCACGGGCTTGGCATCGGGATAGAGGGTAGCGAGAGCGCCGGGGAACACCTTGTAGACAAGATGCTCCTTCATGAGCTGAAGCACTTCATCGTTGCTCAGGCCCTCGAATCCTGCGGGATACTGGTCGATAGCCTTGTCGGCACGGAGGTCGACGTTGCAGTAGTAAGCTGATGTACCGGCATAGTACTCATTGTTGCCGTAGCTCGACACGTAGAACTTACCGCTCTTGATCGAGGTGTCGCCCAGAGGCACACAGATGTTGTAGTAGACCCAATCCACACATGCCTGATAGAATTCTACCTCGAATGCGCTCTTGGAGGCGGGAAGGTTGATCACTACAGAGGGATCATACTTCCAGGTGCCGTCGGCACGTACGAACTGGTCGGTAGCCTCGCCGGTGGTGGCAGCGGGAGCCCATGCTGTGCCGTCGTAGGTGTACTGGGCGCAGACTACGCCGGAGGAGGTGTTGTAGACCACGTAGGTGGTGGCACCTGCCTGTGCGTAAGGCAGAGTGGACTTGAGGTAGACGGGGAGGAGCGTAGAAGGTGTGGTGATGGCATCGTCGGAAGCTCCCATGGCGGTGTAGTCGGTGCCCTGGAGAACCTGAGTGTCGGAAACGGTTACCCATGCCGTGCCGTTCCACTGATAGAGGGCATAGCCGTTGGTGGATTCAACCGATACCTTCGGAGGCTCAACCTCGGTAAGAACGAGGTTGAAGAAGTTACTCTTGGTGTTGTAGCTCATGTAGTAGCCGCGGAGCACCACGGTCTTGTTCATCACCTTGTCAAGCATAGCCTTGTCATCGGCGGTGAGTCCGTAGAATGAGCCGGTAGCTTTCTCGCAGCCTTCTACCGAGAAGTTGTAGTAGGTACCGCTCATGAACGGGGTAGCCTCGATCTCGATGTAGGTGGCGGGGAAGTCGGCTGAGATGCCGTTGGTGGCGATCTCGTCGATCATCGCGCCGTTGTAGGTGACGGGTGCGGGATAGGTGTAGAGCGATACATTGCCATCGATGGTGTAGTCGGCAGGACCGCTGATGGCGAGCTGCAGACCGTTGTTGTAGGCGCCTACTTTGTTGTTGGGCACGGTCACTACGTTGCCGAGAGCCACATCGGAGGGATTGAAGTTCTTGCTCTGGTAGACGAGAATCGAGCCGGAGTTGTCGGTGAGGATAAATCCGTTGGCACAGATAGCGGTGACAATACCGGTCACTGTTGCCTCGTCATTCTTCTTCAGTCCGTCGATCACTGATGTGAGCGGGGTGGCGGGCTTCTCCTTGACGTCGGTTGCGAGGATATTGTAGAGCTTGTTCTTGGCGTTGACGCCCACGGTCCAGCCACGGATCACCACGGTGTTGCCTATGTTGGCGGCGAGAGTCTCGGCGATCGAGGTGCCGTTCTGCTGATAGAGCGATGCCTTGACGTCGGCAGTCGGTGTTCCCTCGAACTGGAAGTTGAGATAGCTGCCGTCCTGGTAGGGGATTACTGTGATCTCGACGTACTGCGAATTCACGTCGTTGCTTTCATTGAGAGCTTCGATGGCAGCGGCTCCGCTCACGGGAGTGGCGGTGGGAAGAGCCACCGACATCGTACCCTCCACGATATAGTCGTCGGAGGAAGCGATTGCGATCTGCAGTCCCTTGTTGTAGGCGCCGATTGTAGCGTCGGCTATCGAAACGATGTCGCCGAACTTGACGTCGGTCATCTCGAAGCCCGATGCCTGATAGACGAGGACTGCGCCGGAATTGTCGGCGAGGATATAGCCGCGGGTGCAGATGCCTGTCACCACGCCCACCACGTCAACCTTATCGTTCTTCTTGACGGTGCCGAGCACTGAGGTGAGGCGCTCGTCGGAGATGGCGCGTGTCTGAGCCTTGCCGGCGAAGGATGCTGCGGTGGCGGCTGCGGTGCCGAAGTCAGGATTCTGGGTGGATGTGGGATAGCTTACCATCACATACTGACCCTCCTGCGGATCCTTCACCTGTGCGGTGAGGATGGTGGGCAGATAGTCGGCTGCCGGATGATTGGGTGTGAACGACTGCACATAGTCGAGCTTGCTTTCCCACACGTAATCCTGGAAGTCAGCTTTGGTGACGGTGTAGGCGGTGACACCGGCATTGATCGCCTTGCACTGCTCCGCCTGCTCTTCAGCCACATTGTAAGTCACCTTGACCGATGATCCGTTGTCGAGCGCGAAATAGGGGAAGGAGGAGTTGGCGAGAAGCGAGGGGATGCCTGCCTGTGCCTGCTCTGCCGATGAGAAGGCAAGAGCGGATGCCACTGAGCGTGCTGCAGCCTTTTCCTCGTCGGTGGTTGCCATGTTGACCAGAGCCGATGAGATGGTGGCATAATCGGCGTCGGTCAGCGTGTAGTTGATGTTTTCCACCTGGGTGATGGCAGGATCGCCGTCAAATCCGTCGAGGTGGTCGTTCCAGGAGTTGTCGTCGCATGCGGTGAGCATGGTGGCTACGGCTCCGAGAGCGAGAATCGAAATCTTATTTATATAATTCATTTTCATGAGAGTTGTTTGTTACGCGGTTGTGTTGACACAGATAATCAGAATGTAACTTTCATGCGGACGGCGTATGTACGACCGAAGGAGTAGAACACACGGTAAGCGTTGCTCCATGTGCCGGGAGCGTCAGTGCCGGTATAGGCGTCGACTACATAGTTGTAGTTGAAAAGGTTGTAGACGTTGCCGTAGAGTGTGGCGTCCACGCCACCGATCTTGAAGCGATAGCTTGCCGACATGTCGAACTGGTTACCCCAGGGAATACGCCAGGGCTTTGCCACCTTGATTTCGGAGTTGGCGGAGTAGCTCGACGACGAAACCTGATAGTCGCTGTAGTTGCGGGCATTGAAAGTCCAGTCCGCACCGATGCGCCATCCCTTGAAGGGACGGAAGTTGACGCCGAGTGCGCCGGTGGTCTGTGCTGAGCCGCCCACCTTGACGCCCTTCTGGATGAGGGTGGTCTTGGCGTGGTCGGGGGCAAGGATGCCGGAAGCTACGTCGCCGCGGAGGTTGGCGAGAGGCTGACCGAGCTGGTTGTAGAAGTAACCGGTGGCGTTGGACGAATTCTCCCAGTCACCCCACGAGAACATACCGTCGATGTCGATCCAGCGTGCGGGGCGATAGGTGAAGTTGAGCTCAATGCCCATGTGGCGTGAGTCAACGCCGGTGAGGTTGAGGTAATAGCGGTCGCCTGCATGTTCGCCCGAGGTGATTTCGCCGGAGCGGGTGCGGGTCTGGTCCATCCAGAGGGTGTAGTAGGCGTTGACCTGAGCCGTGAACTTCGGCGAGTGGTACTCGTAGCCGGCTTCAACGGCACCGACCTTCTCGTTGACAGCGTTGGGGTTGGTGGCATTGGAGGTGGTGGACTGAAGGAATGCGCCGCCGGAGAAGTAGGGGGCACGGGTCAGATAACCGCCGTTGAGATATACGTTGTTGTTGCGGTCGATGTTGTAGTTGACGCCACCCTTGATCGAGCCTGCCCAGAAGTTGACAGTCTTTGACTTGGCATGTTCGGCGTCGTAGTAGAAGCGGTCGACACGCCAGTAGCCGGTGTTGTTGACCGAACCAGCGAGCACCGCGGTGAGCTTGCCGTCGAGAGCGGTGTACTCGCCCTGGGCGTAGACGCCGCCCTGATAGGTGTGACCGTCATAGTCGCGGTACACTACATCGCCCACTCCGAGCTTCTGGTATTTCCAGTTGGGATCGGCAGCGGCGGCATTGTTCTCCACCTTCACGCTCTTACGCGAAGAGTCGTCCATGAAGTAGGCGCCGTCGTAGAGGTCGACGATGGTGGTGCTGTGCTCACCGATATAGTAGCGGAGGTCAATACCGCCGGTGATGTTGAGTTTCTCGGGAAGGATCTCGTTCTTATAGGTTGATACGAGACCGTACCACTGGTGATTGTTGTTGCTGCGCGCCATCACCATGTTGGAGCCGGTGGTGGAAGCGATGTTCATGTCCTGGATCGCACCGTAGTCAAATGTTCCGTCGGGACGGCGGAAGAGGGTGGAGAGCACGCCGTTGTTGGCGCCGTACCAGGAGGAGTTGCTGAGCGATGTGCCCTTGTAGGTGCCGCGGCCCTGACCGGAGTAGCCGTAACCGTTGGCGATAGAGGCGTAGACTACGGATGAAAGTGATGACTTGTAGTCGATCTGCCAGATGTGGTTGAGTGAAATCTGGGGCTTGTGGTAGACGTTGTGGTTGGAGGTGCGCACGCGTCCGTTGTTGTCGTAACCGTAGACGGGGTTGTAGCGGTAGGGGCTCTCCGAAGCCATATAGTTACGCACGTTCTGCCAGCCTTCCACGGTCAGACCGTTGGCTGAGTTACGCTGGTCGTGTGACTGGGGAGCACCGAATGCGGTGAACGACAGCTGATGATCCTCGTTGATGCGCTTTGCCACGTTGACGAAGTAGGTGTAGGAGGAGAAGGGAGTACCCTGCACGTAGCCTTCGCCCCACTTGTGGGAGCCGAGAAGTGTCACCGACCAACCATTCTTCATCAGACCGGTCGATACAGAGAAACCGTACTGGTTGAGTCCGTCGTTACCCATGCCGTAGTAAGCAGTGCCGCCCTTCTTGGAGTCAAGGGAACGGGTGATGACGTTGATCGTACCGCCCACCGAGGGAACTGAGATGATTGAAGAGCCGAGACCGCGCTGTGTCTGCATCGACGAGGTCACGTCGGACAGGCCTGCCCAGTTGGACCAGTAGACGCCACCCCATTCCATGTCGTTGACAGGAACACCGTTGACCATCACGCCGAGGTTGGCGCTCTTGAAGCCGCGCATGTTGATCTTGGCGTCGCCGTAGCCGCCGCCATCCTTGGTTGCCCACACGCCGGGAGTGGTCTTGAGCACCTCGGGAAATTCCTGGTTGCCGAGCTTGACGTCAATTGTCTGGGCGTCGACGGACGAAACAGCCACAGGAGTCTTACGGGTACGTGCGATTGACTGGGTCACCACTACGTCCTGAAGGACGTTGGCGGCAACTTCCATCTGCACGCGGCCCACTTCGGGCACGGCATCCACCGTAAGCGGTTTCATGCCGATAAACTCGATGCGGAGTTTCTTGGTTTTGTCGGGGACATTGATGGTGAAATTGCCATCGATGTCGGTGGGGACGCCACCTTTCTGACCCTCGGCGGTGACAACCGCACCGACCACGGGATCACCCAGATCATCGATCACAGTACCGCGACATGTGATGTCGGCAAGCGCATAGGCGCTAACCATCAGTAACGCGGTGCACAAGAGAAGTAGTCTCTTCATAATGATTGCAAGATTTTTGTTATAGATTATAATAAAAGCAATTGTAATTTTTTCCTTCTTTCATAATGATGACCGGGCATCAGGGCAGGAGCCTGCGGCATACTCCATCACGATTGCAAAGTTACAATTATTTGCTGAATTTTACAAATTTTTAACTTCGCAGCACACATAAATTCTACATCAAGAATCATTGGCTGTGATGCAGGATGATTCTGCGTCGCAGCCACCGGATTTTCTGCCCGCCGACGGCAGTCTTTTCTGAAGTTAACTTCGCGAACGCACGCCCCTCAGCGCGCAAGCTCCTCAAGAATGGCTTTCCGACGGGCTTTCACCGCCGCGTCATGCGCCGCCACCTCGTCAGCCATCGGGGCACACTGCGCACGGAGCGAGTCAGCGAGTGCCGGCTCAAGCGCGCCGCTGTCAGCTTTCTTATAGGCTTTTCTGTAAAGCCTGAGCATTTTCAAAATGACGGGATCTACCCCCGCGTCCTCCCATTTGGCGATACTGCCGGCATCGACGACCCCCCCTGCAAGATTCTCCGACCAAAGCATATCCATGTCCGAAAAGTCAATCAGCGAAGCAATCTCACGGAGATTTTCATGTGACAGCTTCATCGGTTCGACGCCAAATAGCGAATTCAGATCTTCCGTAGAATCTCCAACTGTCACTGCCCTGACATGAAGCAGTACGTAATTGGGGTCGTCAGCAAGAAAAAGAAGATCTCCGGAGATCACACCCCGCGCATACCTCTTCTGCTGTTCATTGAGCCTGTCGTCACGCTCCACAGAGTCCATAAGTTCCCTATATTTACCGGTGATATATGCAGTGAAGGCGTCTCCGTCCATATCGGGGTCACCCACCTCCCCCGAAAACACATTTACAGCGAAGTCGCCTATCATTTGATGAATCGCCGAATAGGTGCCGTCGGCGTAGAAAGCAGGGAATTCTTTCCCGTCAGGAGCTGCGGCTGATGGCTCTCCGTTACGGATCCGCATGTTTTTCCTGCCTGAGGAATGGGTGTCGACATACACGTTTATCGTCTCACCTGGCGCCACCATCACGCAGCCCCCGATCGACGTCAGTTTATCGAGTTGCACCCAGAAGAATTGTGCGGGTGTGGAAATGGGCAGACGTACCTCGGCAATGCCGTCACCGTTCACGCGCGCGGGAGCGTCCGAACCTACCGTCCCATGCAGAGTTGATGCCACCCACAGGAGTTTGTCGCCCATCGACGGGCGATAGCCGAGAATGTGAAGACGTATGGTGGCTGCATCGGATGAGGATATGATGCTTTCAGGAATCTTCGCGTCCGATGGCAGTAACAATCTGTCAGGCACTGCATCCAAGTTCATGTCATGTCGGGCTTTTCCGGTCAGGTCTATTCCCCAGAGCCGCCAGCTGTCGGAAGAGCCCTCGGTGAAATCTATGCTGCTTGCGTCCGACGGAATGGGTGGAAAAATGAGCGAGAAATGAATCACGCCTGAATCTGGCATCCACACGTGCTCGCCCACTTCTAAGCCGTGAGCCGACGTGAGCGGATAAGATTTTTCCTCGGCAATTATCGCGCTTCCCGGGTCAACCCGCACCCACCATCCCGAACGGAAGCGGACCACGCAGTTGAGCACCGTCGATGTATCGGTGAGCATGACCGACTCAACACTAAGGTTGGTGGTATTGGCAGCCCCGATCATAGGTCGGTCCACCGTGCCGCGGTTGGAGAATCCTCCACACGCCCCTGCCGTCAGCACCAATACGGACAACGATAGTTGATATATCCACTTTTTCATAACAGCCTGACATATTATGGCAAAAGGATCCATCCTGTATGCCGGAAAAATGCGTTGCAATTTAGCATTTATAATCCGAAGTGGAAAATTTCATCGGCGTCAGTAACATTTTTTCACACAAAAATAGTATCTTTGCAAAAATCAATTGACACCTGACACGTTACCGACAATGAAACTTATCAATCGTTACACTCTCAGCCTCTTAGCCTCCATCTCTTTATCAATCTCAGCATCCGCACAGCAGGAAGCCGAGATCGAGGAAGTGTATAGCGGCGGCCAACTGATTTCCACTACCACGACAGCCGACGGTGACACCATCAGCATCGACACGTCGATTTATGTCGACGACCTGATGTTCCCCTCCTACTTCTGGACAACACCTACCGTTTTCGACGAGTACCGGATCATGGAGCAGGAAGCGCCCTTCTCACGTAAATTCTCCGACAATCCCACGGTCGCAGCCTACCAGCGTCGTGCCTATGCCTACAAGGCTATGCGCCGCTTCCTCCAGAAGCAGGTGGCTGACAATCCCTGGAACGTGGAGTACGCTCTCGAATCGCTCCCCCTCCCCCCCGAACGCATCATCTCCTCTGCCGATCCCTCAGGCGTGAAGCTTGACGTGGGAAGCATCAACGTGTCAGCCAACGATGCTGAAAGCTCTGTTGGCGTCGACCTCGAGCGGAAGCACTGGATCACGGCATTCAAGGGTCTCGCTCAGTTCTCCCAGGCTTACAACTCCCCCAACTGGTATCAGGGCGGCAACAACAACCTCAACATGATCGTCAACGGAGTCTATGACTTCAAACTCAACCCGAAGTTCCACCCCAACCTCCTCTTCGAGAACACGATCCAGTACAAGCTGGCGCTCAACTCAGCCCCCGACGATTCCATACGCTCCTATGCCATCAGCGAGGATCTGTTCCAGATCAACTCCAAGTTCGGTGTGAAAGCGATCAAACACTGGTACTACACCCTCAACCTGCAGTTCAAGACTCAGTTCTTCCAGAACTTCAAGTCCAACACCAACGACCTTAAGGCAGCATTCCTCTCCCCCGCCGAACTCAACATCGGTCTCGGTATGACTTACAGCTATGCCTCCCCCAACAACAAGCTCAACCTCGACCTCAACATCGCCCCCCTCTCCTACAATCTCAAGACCTGCATCACTTCCAAGATGGACGAGACGGCATTCGGCATCAAGCCGGGGCGCCACTCGGTGAGCCAGTACGGTTCGAGCGTCGAAGCTAAGATGCTCTGGAAGATAGCCTACAACATCACCTACTCCTCCCGCCTCTTCGCCTTCACTGACTACAGTTACCTGCAGGGCGACTGGGAGCACACCATGTCGTTTGCCATCAACCGCTACTTCTCCACCCAGCTCTACGTGCACCTGCGCTACGACACATCCACCGACCGTCTCCCCGACTCGTCATGGCACCGCTGGCAGGTGCGTGAGATCCTCAGCTTCGGATTCTCCTACACTCTCGGCAACATCTGACCGTAGTCCACTTCACCGCTTTCTCAGTCCACCAGTCACTCCGCACGATGAACAGACCCCGCCGCTCCCGCCTGCGTCAGTCGGCACTGCTGCTCATTCTTGCCGTCACATTTCTGCCGGTTCGCGCTTCGGTAGCCGGCGACGATGGTCGAGACTCTACGCCCGACAGCCCTTATTCACGCAAGGAAGTGGAAAGGCGCATGGATTCACGCCCTCTCCATCCCATCGAAGGAATATGGCAATGGGCTGGACAAGGGGCATTTATAGCCATCGAAGCCGAAAATCCCCTCCCCTCCTCCGTCTCTTCATCCCCCGCTTCAGCCCGCTACCGCCTGACGCTTATCGAATCACCCGACCGCACCGCCCGACCCGGCACAGTCATAGGCTACGCATACCCCACCGCACGCGCCGGCTACTACACTGCCCGGCTATCCCCCGCTTCAGGACTCGAAAAGAAATTCAAGGGCGACCACGAGTACACCCTCCACCTCGACTCCGATGCCGGCGCCCACCTGTCATTCACCCGCGTCAAGTCAGGCTATCGTGTCAGTCTGCGACGTCTCATCCCCTACCTCTTCCGCCTGTCAGTCTATCGTCAGGACAATCGTCCGTCGGATCTCGACGGCTGTCTGCGCATCTATCCCCGCCC
>CAMWPM010000011.1 GCA_947176235.1 uncultured Bacteroidales bacterium
CGCCGGACACCCCACCGCTTTTGGGGTGTTTCTGCTGGGGGGTGGCTACGAGAATCAATATCTTCGCGGTGGGGGGGGGGGGGAGATGGCGTCGGCGGGCGGGAGTCCAGGCGGGGAGAATGACGAGCCAACGGTAGAGGAGGAAAAGGATGGTGGAGAAGAGGAAGAGTGCGAGGAACAGAGCCACAACCTGCCAGATCTCGATACCGGCGAAGGCAGCCTTGGGTGATGAGATGAAATAGTAGAAGGGCGTGACATCAAGCTTTGCACCCCAGAACGGATACAGAACGGTGTCGGTGAGGAAAGAGAGGACGATCAGGAGGCATGTGATGTAGCACCAGATGGAGAGGCACAGGCGTGAGAACTCGCGGGTGAGCCAGGGGGATGCTATGCCGAGGATACCGGGAATTATCGAGAGGTAGCCTGCTACGGCAAAGTCGAGCGGCAGACCATGAAAGATTACGTCGAAATAGTCGGATGCGGAAGCAGAGGAATAGATAGCGGAGTTGATGAGCATGAAGAGCGGTCGCTCCATCGCCATGATAACAACCGTCAATATATAGAAACTGAGAAATTTCAAAAGTTGAGAAATCTTCATAAATCAGATGATTGAGTTACAGGAAGAGGAAAACAGCGCAAAATTAGCGAAAAAAAATCAAACGAGGTGAAACTAAAAGAGAGAATGTGCGTCTAACAGAGTGAAATGAGCAAAAAAGAGACAGAAAAAGAAGCGATGTTCAGAACGATCGTAACGGAATACTCCGGGATGATCGCCAAGGTGTGCTACATGTATGCCACGGATGCTTCGCACCGTCAGGACCTGAGTCAGGACACGATGGTGAATATCTGGCGTGGTCTCGATACGTTCAGAGGTGACAGCCAGCTGTCCACGTGGGTGTACAGAACGTGCATCAATACGTGCATAAGCTCATTGCGGAAGGAGAAATTTCACCGGAATACGGTCACGACCGACATTATCCCAGACATAGAGGGGGATAACGATGATAAAACGGCGCGACTGAAAGAGATGTACCGCCTGATCTCCACACTCAATCCAATGGACAAGGCACTGATAATGATGTGGCTCGACGAGCTACCCTATGAGGAGATAGCGAAAGTGTCGGGTATGAGCCGCAATAACGTAGCGACTCGGCTGCGCCGCATCAAACAGCACCTTGTGGAAATGTCGAACGAATAATCCCAATCACCACCATGCAAGAGAATAACAAATCCAGCGAAAAAAACCTGAAAGAAGCCTGGCGCGAATTATGCGGAACCGGAAGCAAGCCGAATGATGTAAAAGTGGACGCGCTGATGGAGGAAATCAGAAACAAAAGAATAGTGACCCAACAGGAGCGCCTTAAACGCCGATTCCGTCATCTTGCAATCATGGCGTTCGCAGCTATCTTCTGGTGCTCGATGATTCTGCTCAAATCAAATTTCGGAGGTGAGGGCATAGAATTCTCGTTTGTAGTTGTATTCTCGATATTCATGGCTGCCAACGGTTTTGCCGAACTTTATCTGATAGACAGAGTGAACGCCATCAATCCGTCACTCCTTACAGTGAAGGAAATGATTGAGAGGGTGGTGGCGCTCCGCAAACTAAGAAACCAGATGAGGATAGTGGATATTGTCCTTGCAATCGGCATAATAGCGTGGATGCCTTGGGCAATGCATCTTGACATGGCAACATCGGAAGCGAAAGGCGTGATATGCGGGATGATAGCAGGTGGTGTGCTTGGCGGAATAGCGGGGTGGAACATGAACCGCAAGATCAAGCGGGACATCGATTCGCTGGAAGCCTCGTTGAAAACCGATGAGTGATAAAAACTTGCAAAATAGATAACTTTTTCCTTATGCTGCTTGTTTTTTAAGTATAGATGATATATATTTGCAAACAAAATGATAGCACAATGGAAGCAGCAATACAGAAAAAAGCAGCAATGTTCAGACTCCCGGCAGATCTGATCGACAGACTTAAGGAATTGGCAAAGCGGGAACACAGAAGCCTAAACAATTTTGTGGAATGCATTTTGCTTGACGTCGCCTATTCGGAGCCCAATGATGAAACCAAGGCAGCCATAGCAGAAGCAAGAAGCGGGAAGCTACGCGATGTTGCCCCAATAGACACGACGTCGACAGAATCGATGTTTAAGTCGGTAGGATTATGAAAAAGCTAAAACCTTCGACACAATATAAGAAGGATTTAAAGCGGATCCGAAATAATCCGAAAAAAGCGGAAGCGTTGCTAAAGGTACTCAGGATGCTTGAAAATGAGACTCCGCTGCCGGAAGAATACAAGCCGCATTTGCTAACGAGTGACTACGCAGGGTGCATGGAATGTCATATTCAGGGAGATTTTCTTCTGATATGGATAGATGAAGATACGAATGAAATAGACTTGCTTAGACTTGGGTCACATTCGGAACTATTCGGGAAAGGGGTGAAGAGATAGTCAAAAATATAAATAATTTGGAAAATTGGGGCGGGATTAAGAAAAAAGGGTTAACTTTGCAGAAGAAAACCCACGACAAAAAAGCATCTGCAATGAACACAAGTAGCCTCGTCTCCATTGCCGACCTGAGCAAGGAGCAAATACTTCGACTGTTGAAACAGGCAAGATACTTCGAGGAGAACCCGAACCAAAGAATCCTTGAGGGAAGAGTGGTAGCGACTCTGTTTTTTGAGCCGTCGACGCGAACCCGCCTGAGTTTTGAAACAGCAGTCAACCGCCTCGGCGGGCGAGTGATCGGTTTCTCAGATGCGAGCACAACATCATCGTCGAAGGGCGAGACCCTCAAGGACACCATAATCATGGTGAGCAATTACGTGGATCTGATCATCATGCGCCACTATCTGGAGGGAGCCGCCCGCTATGCGACAGAGGTGACCGCCACTCCGATCATCAATGCGGGTGACGGCGCCAACCAGCATCCGTCGCAAACGATGCTCGACCTCTATTCCATCTACAAAACGCAGGGGAGACTCGACAATCTGACAATCACCCTTGTGGGGGACCTGAAATATGGCAGAACGGTACACTCACTACTGATGGCAATGCGCCACTTCAACCCAACATTCAGATTCGTGGCATGCGACGAGCTTAGGATGCCAAAGGAATACAAGGAATTCTGCGATAAAAACGGAATAAAATACACGGAACATACGGATTTCAGCGAGGACGTGATCAACAGTAGCGACATCATCTACATGACGAGAGTGCAGCGCGAGCGATTCACGGACATCATGGAATACGAAAGGGTGAAGGATCTCTACAACCTGCATAACTCGATGCTTGACAATTCGCGCGAAAACCTCAGAATACTTCATCCGCTGCCCCGCGTGAATGAAATCAACCCGGACGTGGACGATAATCCGAAAGCATACTATTTCCAGCAGGCCAAAAACGGTCTATATGCCCGTCAGGCACTAATATGTAACGCCTTAGGGATAGACGTGCCTCTCTACGAGAAACCCTTTAACGAATAATCACCATGGCTCTCCAGAAGAAAGAACTTGCAGTAGCCGCCCTGCGCAACGGCACAGTGATCGACCATATCCCCTCGCAGATGCTCTTCAAATGCGTGAACATTCTCGGGCTTCAGCGTCTGGGGACGCAGCTCACGATAGGCAACAACCTCGAGAGCGGCAAGCTCGGAACGAAGGGAATCATAAAAGTGGCAGATACATTCTTCCCGGACGCGGTGCTTAACCGCATCGCCTATCTGGCACCGTCGGCGGTGATCAATATCATCAATGAATACGAGGTGGTGGAGAAGCGCAAGGTAGAACTGCCGGCAACTGTAGTGGGAATCGTGAAGTGCGACAATCCCAAGTGCATCACCAACAACGAGCCGATGCTAACGCGAATGGAAGTGCTGGACGCAGAGACCGGTGAGGTGAGATGCCACTACTGCAACCATACCACAAACCGACTGAAAGCAAATCTGCTGTAAGACTATAAAAAGTAGCAACACAAGAAAAGTGACAATTGCCGAATGGGAAAGGTGAACTGGAAACCGGGCACAATGATCTACCCGCTACCTGCGGTGCTGGTGAGCTGCGGAAGCAGAGCCGACAACCGCAACTTAGTGACAGTGGCGTGGACGGGCACGATCTGCACCGATCCGGCAATGTGCTACATCTCCCTGCGTCCTACACGTCACAGCTACGACATAATAAAGGAGGAGATGGAATACACCATCAACCTGACCACCGAGAAAATGGCAAAAGCCACTGACTGGTGCGGAGTGAAGTCGGGGCGGGACTATGACAAGTGGAAGGAAACGGGACTGACACCGGAAGCGGGCGAGATGGTGAAATGCCCTTCGGTGAAAGAGTCACCGCTCTCAATAGAGTGCAGGGTGAAGGAGATAGTGAAGCTCGGAAGCCATGACATGTTCATAGGCGAAGTGCTGAACGTCAGAGCCGACGAATCGCTGATAGACGCCGAAAGCGGAGCCTTCCGGCTCGACCGCGCCGGGCTGATAAATTACAGTCACGGCAACTACTACGGTCAGGGAAAGCACATCGGACATTTCGGCTGGTCGGTGAAGAAGAAAAAGTGAAATAACAAAACAAAGAAAAATACTAAAACATACAGCAACGACATGGAAAGAGACAATCAGATCTTCGACATCATCAAGCGCGAACATGAGCGCCAGAAGAAAGGAATCGAGCTAATCGCATCGGAAAACTTCGTCAGCGACCAGGTGATGGAGGCTATGGGATCGTGCCTGACCAACAAGTATGCCGAAGGTTATCCCGGTCACCGCTATTACGGCGGATGTCAGGTGGTGGATGAAGCAGAGCAGCTTGCGATCGACAGGCTGAAAGAGCTCTTCGGTGCAGAATATGCCAATGTGCAGCCTCACTCGGGTGCACAAGCCAATATGGCAGTGTTCATGTCGGTGCTCAAACCGGGCGACAAGTTTCTGGGGCTTAATCTGGCACACGGCGGACACCTGTCGCACGGCAGCCCTGTGAATTTCTCGGGACTTATGTTCGAGGCTCTGGAGTACAACGTGAAAGAGGATACGGGACTGATCGACTACGACCAGATGGAGGAAGTGGCACGCAGAGAGCGCCCGAAACTGATCGTGGGCGGTGCGAGCGCCTACAGCCGCGAGTGGGATTATGCCCGCATGCGCAAGCTTGCCGATGAGATCGGCGCGATCCTCATGATCGACATGGCTCACCCGGCAGGACTTATCGCCGCCGGATTGCTCGACAACCCCGTGAAGCATGCTCATATAGTGACGTCGACCACTCACAAGACCCTGCGCGGACCGCGTGGCGGCATCATCCTTCTGGGCAAGGACTTCGAGAATCCCTGGGGCAAGACGACTCCGAAGGGAGTGGTGAAGAAGATGTCGAGTCTGATCGACTCGGCGGTGTTCCCCGGCGTGCAGGGCGGTCCGCTCGAACATGTGATCGCAGCAAAAGCTGTGGCATTCGGCGAAGCACTGACCCCGAGCTACCGTGAATACCAGCAGCAAGTAAAGAAAAACGCCGCAGTGATGGCAAAGGCACTTATGGACAAGGGCTACAAGATCGTGTCGGACGGCACGGACAACCACTGCGTGCTGATCGACCTCCGCACGAAGTTCCCCGAACTGACGGGCAAGGTGGCAGAGCGTGTTCTCGTGGAAGCAGACATCACGGCAAACAAGAACATGGTGCCGTTTGACTCACGCAGCCCGTTCCAGACGTCGGGTATCCGTCTGGGCACCCCTGCAATCACAACCCGCGGCGCCAAAGAGGAGCTGATGGGTGAAATCGTGGAGATGATCGACACCGTGCTCAGCAACCCGGAAAGCGAAAAGACGATCGCTTCCGTGCGCGAGAAGGTGAACGACACGATGAAGGACTATCCGATGTTCGCTTACTAATAATCACGAACTATTTCCGACTAAACAATGATAATCCTCTACCGTCTCTATCAGCTTTTCATCATGGCTCCTGTGCTACTGGCAGCCACGATACTGACAGCCATCGTGACAGCCGTGGGAAGCATCCTGTTCGGCGGACGCTGGTGGGGCTACTATCCGGCACACTGGTGGTCGCGCCTCTTCTGCGTGATGACGATGGTGAAAGTGACGGTGAAGGGACGGGAGAATATCGACAAGGCGACATCCTACGTCTTCGTGGCAAATCATCAGGGTGCATACGACATCTTCGCCATCTACGGCTACCTGAACCACAACTTCAAGTGGATGATGAAGAAGTCGCTTGAAAAGATCCCTTTGGTGGGTTACAGCTGCTTGAAGGCGGGTCACATCATGGTGGACCGCTCATCGCCAGCGGCGATCAAGCACACGATGGAGACGGCAGAGAAACGCCTGAAGGGAGGAATGTCACTTGTAGTCTTCCCCGAAGGCTCAAGAAGCCATACGGGGAAGATGCGACCCTTCAAGAGGGGGGCTTTCAAGCTTGCTTCGGAATTTGGTCTGCCGCTTGTGCCGGTGACAATAGACGGATCGTTTGACGTGATGTCGCGCTCAAGCAAGGTGCCCCACTGGGGTCACATCACCCTGACCATCCATAAGCCTGTGGCAGCTCCGAAAGACGAGCATGAATCGCAAGAACTGATGGAAAGCACCCACGACACCATCAACTCGGCGCTTACCCGCTACAAACTCTAAAAAAAAAGAACACTAACAAATAATCTATCATTAACAAACAAAAACACTGACAACTATGAAGAAACTGAAATTTATCCTCGTAGCTCTCACCGTGATGATCGCAGCAGTCCCCGCATCGGCACAGTTCCGCTGGGGTGTGAAAGCCGGTATCGTAGCCAATAAGTTCTCGTTCAGCGAGAAGACTTTTGATTCGAGCAACCGTGTGGGCTTCACGGGCGGCGTGATGGCAGAATTCAAGCTTCCTGTGATCGGCATCGGCTTCGATGCATCGCTGATGTACGTACACCGCACGATGAGCGTGGCAGAGCCTACGGGAGCAGACCTTATGAAAAAGGCTGACAACAAGGGAAGATATACGGGTGACTACCTGACCCTCCCGATCCATGTGAAATATAACTTAGGACTTCCTGTAGTAGGTAATTTCTTTTCGCCTTATGTGTTCACAGGTCCTTCGTTCAGCTACCTGGTGTCAAAGGATAAGACAAAATTCGGTATCAACAGCCGCAAGGGCGATATCGCCTGGGATTTCGGTCTGGGTTTTGAGATCGTGAAGCACCTTCAGATCAGCGCCGCCTACGAACTCGGCTGCTCACGTGCAGCAGGTCTGGTGTATTCCGGAGCAAACGGCTACAAGAAGAACGTGAGAAACAACGGCTGGATGGTAACCGCCGGCTACGTGTTCTAAACATAAAACAGAAAAGATAGAAACTGCGTCGTAGAGCTAAAGAAGGTTGCTACGACGCAGTTTTCTTTAAAGTCCACACTATTCTGACTGATAAGAACAAATTGGAATGAAACCGGGAAATGCACTATTTGCTTCAGTAATCGCAGCAGCAGTGATGATGACATCGTGCTCGGGACCGGGCGACAAGCCCATAACCGAGCAATTGAGTGATAAGGAGGTTCAGCAGCTGACTTCGAACGGCTATCACGCGGAAGTGCTGGCGCTTCACGCCCGACTGACTCCTGAAATGAGGGAGAAAATGGAAGGAATGACTTATAAGATGGTGAATTCCTACGTTGATGCTTTCTTCAAAGGAAGAGAGAGGGCAGAAACGGCGTGGCAGGAGCTATATCAGTCGAAGCTTGACTCAGTGCCGGCGATAATGAGGGCTCTTGAGAGGAAAGTGGAGGAGAATCTACCGGACAAGAAGTATGCGACGGTGGACTGGAAAACCTCGATTAGCGAAGAGGGGAGGCTGATAGACAAGGCAGACATCGTGTTCACGATCACTCCGAAACAGCCGATCGAGGAGTTTTTTCTGACCTACGGTCTTGTAAGCAAAGAGGACTCATCGACAGTGAAGCGTCTTTCGACGCTTATCAACGAGCATAACACGGTGCACGGGAAGGATCTGACGAAACCAGCGCAGTTCAAAGCCGTGCTCAACTATCGGGACGCAGACATAGACGAGGATGATTTCAACCGTCTCACAAGCCATCAACTCAAGGATAAATACTACTGGGTGATGAAGGTGCGGATGAAGGTGAACGGCGAATGGCATTCGCGACATGACTATGTGGAGCAACTGCCAATGAGCATGCGCCTCTACTGGCGCGACCGTATCAGTTCGCCCAGCTGGGAACCAAACCTGAAGGAGATGCGCACAAGAGAGGTGGCAGAAGAATACTTCGGGATAGAAATTCCCGACAAACAGGAGTACATCAACAGCATCCAGGAAGAGATAGCCAAAGAGCAGTCGGCGGCGCTCTATGAATTGCTGAGTCTGACGGGCAGAGGGAACAAAGTGGTGATCAGAGCGCGTAAAGATAGTTAAAAAAGATTAATCGCGATGTGATTGTCAACTTTTTGCGTAACTTGCGAGTTGAAATAAAAACCCTTAACATCTAAACAAATATGGCCTACAAAATTGAAGAAATCGAAGGAATCGGCATCGCATACGCCGAGAAACTTGAAGCAGCCGGAGTGAAAACAACAGAAGCTCTGCTTGAGCGTGCCGCCACTCCCAAAGACCGTAAGAAACTTGCCGAGGAAACCGGCATCTCCGAGAAGCTCATCCTGAAGTGGGCCAACCATGCAGACCTTTTCCGCATCAAGGGTGTGGCAGGTCAGTTTGCCGAACTGCTTGAGGCTTCGGGCGTGGACACTGTGAAGGAGTTCCGTCACCGTGTAGCCGCTAATCTCCAGCCGAAGATGGTGGAGGTGAATGATGAGAAGCATCTTTGCAAGCGTGTTCCCTCGGTGACTGAACTTGAGAAGATGATCGCACAGGCTAAGGAGCTTGAGCCGAAGATCAGCTATTGATAAATCTGACGCGCTCTGCACGTCGTATGTGTAGTGCGGGCGATATGATATGACGGTGTGCCGTAAGATCGGCGCACCGTTTTTTTAGTTGAGAGTTGAGAGGAATGGGAGGGGTGGGAGGAATGAGGAATGCATGATGCACGATGCACAATGCACAATTGTTGGAGGATGGAAATCTCGCGCAAAGGTCTAAAGGTGGGAAGAAGTAGTACAGCCCCGCAGGGGCTGGTGGTTATTTGTCAGGGGCTGTTCCCGGCGTGTCACCACGCCGGGTTAACCAGATGTTGTGCCTCCGGCACAAGGTGGTTGGGAGTCGATGGGATGGATGGGAGGCTATGAGAGGGTTTGGAGGAGACTGGTGCCTTCGGGGGGTGGGCGCGATGTATCTTGCTACGCAAGCGCTGACGCGATAGCGCGCCCCTACTGCATGCGCTGAAGCGATAGCACGCCCAGACTGGCGCGCTGATGCGATGACGCGGGGATCAGAGGTGGATGGTGAAGCGGGTGAGGCGGTCGGCGGGTGAGGTGGCGAGGGAGAAGCGGAGCCGATGGGCTGACAGGACTTCGTTGACGAGCATCAAACCTATGCCGTTGCCGTCGGGACGGGTGGTGAAGAATGGTGAGAAGAGGCGGGATGCTACGTCGTCGGAGATGCCGTGACCGTTATCGGAGATGGTGAGCAACGGACTGACACCAGCCGTGAGGGTGAGGTTGACGCAAGGGGGGCGGTCGGGGGGATTCTGCGAGGCACTCTCGGCTCCATTTTTGACGATGTTGACGAGCACCTGCTCCATAAGGACAGCATCAAGCGTCATGCGTACCGGACGGTCGGGGAGATCGAGAACAAAACGGACACCACGTGATGTGCATGCACTTTCGAGAAGTGGGGCGCAGTCGGTGATGAGCGAAGTGAGGTCGACGGGACGAGGTTCGGGGGCGGGAATGCGGACCGCACGGGCGAGGCGCGAGACGAATGAAGCCGTCTCGGAAGCACGGTCGGAGCAAGCGCGGAGGACGGGGATGAGTTCGGCGCGGTAGTCGGGATTGTCGGAAAGAATCTCGGAGATGGTGGCGAGGGAGGATGAGAGGGAGGCAACGGTGTTGTTGACTTCGTGGGAGAGGATGCGCAGGACCTTGCCGTAGGCTGCGCGTTCGGCGCGACGAACTTCGTCGGTCATAGACTCGATGAGGAAGAAGGGATGGACATAGCCGCGATCCATAAATCCGAGGCGCGAACAGCGATAGATCATCGAGTCGTTGAGGCGGAGTTCGCGGACCTCGCTCTGAGCAAGAGATGAGAGGCACTGCCCGACGGGCGTGTCGAATTCCGACAGGGGTTTGTCTATTACGTCGGACGCGGAATTACCGGACGTGAGGAGCTGAACAGCTACCGGGTTGGCAAGTGAGATGCGATCGTTGGAGTCGAGCATGATTACTGCCATAGGGCAGACCTGGAGAAGACGGTCGAGGAGGCGGTCCTGCTCCTGGATGCGGATTCGCTCCTCGCGGAGGGTGAACATCATGCGGTTGAAAATGTCGATGATGCGGTCGGCTTCACGCTGCCCGACGTGGGCGAGGCGACTGCTGAAATCGCGAGCCTTGAGGAGGTCGGCACCGAGGGCTATGGAGCGGAGCGCGCGCACCACGGATTCGTAGAATACGATGGAAATAACGGCAAGCAGGACAGCAATGCCGCGTGCAGTCCAGCAAATCCATTCGGGAATACCATCGGTGCAAGATAAGGCAATGGCAAGGACGGCGGCAGCGATGAGAGCTACGGCAAGGAGAATCTGGATGTGGATTACACGAAGCTGCATCAGCGTATTCCGTATTTGTCGAGACGACGGTAGAGTGACTGGCGGGTAATGCCGAGGATGGCTGCGGCGCGGGAAAGATTTCCACCGGATTCAGCCATCGCCCGCAGGACGGCATCGCGCTCTCCGGCTTCGAGGCGTGAGGCTGTCTCAACGGGTCTGCCGAGGTCGAGTGCAATGAAGTGGTCGGGGGTGAGGAGTGAGGCTCCTGACGTGAGGATGGCGCGCTCGACTACGTTCTTGAGCTGGCGTACGTTGCCGGGCCATGGGAGGGATGAAAGGAGCGCGAGGGCGTCGGGGTGGACGGTGGGAGCGGGTATGCCGGCGGACGCGGCGTAAGAGCGGATGATGTGGGAGACGAGGAGAGGAATATCACCCTGACGCTCGCGGAGCGCCGGAAGATGGAGGGAGATGAGGTTGATGCGATAGAAGAGATCTTCGCGGAAGGAGCGGTCGGCAACCATGGAGTGGAGGTCGGCGTTGGTGGCGCAGACGAGGCGGAAGTCGGCACGACGGGTGTTGCTGTCGCCGAGAGGTTCGAAGGTGTGCTCCTGGAGGACACGCAGGAGCTTGACCTGACAGTTGAGGTCGAGGTCGCCGATCTCGTCGAGGAAAATCGTGCCACCGTCAGCCATCTCGAAACGTCCTTTGCGGTCAGCCACGGCTCCGGTGAATGCTCCCTTGCGATGACCGAACATCTCGCTTTCGAAGAGAGAGGAGGCGATACCGCCAAGGTTGACCTTGACGAACGGACCTGAGCGTCGACGGCTGTTGCGGTGGAGCGCTTCGGCAATAAGCTCCTTACCGGTGCCGTTCTCGCCGGTGATGAGGACGGGGGCATCGGTCGGGGCGATGCGCCGGACTGTGTCGAGGACATTGAGGAGCGCCGGATCGGATCCGATTATCATAGATCGATCGAAGTCGGCAATAACGTCGGGGGAGGCGGGAGTGGCGGAGAGGCTCAGGGCACTGTCGACGCGGGCAAGAAGGGTAGCGTTGTCCCAGGGCTTGGTGATGAAGTCGAAAGCTCCGGAACGGATGCCCTCGACTGCAAGGGGAATGGACCCCCATGCGGTGATGAGGATGACGGGGAGCCCGGGGTGGAAGACGCGGATGCGTCGCATCAGTGCGAGCCCTTCGTCGCCGGTGGTGGCGCGGGAGAAATTGAGATCAAGGATGACGAGATCGGGGCGCGTGGCGTGAATCACTTCCATAGCCTCGTCGGGGGAAGCGGCAACCGTCACTTCATGACCATGTCGCCCAAGCAGAAGCTTAAGCGACATGCGAACGGCGGCATCATCGTCAATTACAAGTATCATAGACTGCAAAGATAATAAAAAATCGGATTATTTCTTTGCAACAGATTCGTCGAAAATGAGGGGTGCGTCGATGGCGTAGTCCCAGAGGGTGAGTGAGCGGAGCTGATAATAGTAGTACCAGCAGAGGTACATGTCGTCGACTACGGCGCGGCGACGCTCGTCCTTGGAGACGCGGGAGTCGTTGAGATCGAGGGTGGAGATGCGTCCGACCATGAAGGTCTCGACGTTGGTGTCGTAGCGGCGGGTTGCGATTGAGTCGGATTCAAGTGAGATGTCGAGCTGGCGGCGCTGATGGTTGAATCGCTCGACGAGGATGAAGATGTCCTGCTCGAAGTCCATCCGCTCCTTGCGCAGGCGCGACTCGATGACGTCGCGGTTGCTCTTGGCAACGCGAACCTTGCCAGCGCGTTTGCCCCAGTCGAGGATGGGGATGCGGAATCCGATCTCGACGATCTGATTGTCGCGGAGGGGATCGTAGGCGGAAGCGAGGCGGGATGATGTGCCGGTGTAGCCGATCTGGGCGAAGAGGGAGATGGAACGGCGGTCGGCGACGGCGCGAGCCACCTCGTAGTCGGCTTCAAGCTGACGGCGACGTACGGATCGGGCGAAAGAGTTGCGCTCGAGAGCCTTTGAAAGTACGTCGGAATAGACGACGGATGAGAGGGGGACTGACTCGGGAAGGACCGGATCGAGGTTGACGGTCTCGTCCTCAATGGAAAGGAATGCACGAAGTCCGAACATGGCGGACTGATAGTCGGTCTGGCGTGATGTGAGCTCGCTTTCGGCCGAGAGGGCGTTGAGCTGGAGCTGCAGGAGGTCGTTGCGGCTGATCTGTCCCATGGAATACTTTGCCTCCGCCACTTCGAAGAGGCGGTTGGCGTTGTCGAAGTTCTGCCGTGCAATGGAGAGGTTGACCTTGGACATGAGGAGGTTGAAGAAATGGCGGACAGCGGTCATGGCTACCTCCTCGGTGGCGGATAGAAAGCGTGCCATAGCTTCACGGTAGCGCACAGGCTCGATACGGCGGTTCCAGCGGACGTGGTTGACGCCGAATATGGGCTGGTTGAGGGTGAGGGCGATGGGGACCGACATGAGGCGGTTGGGGGATCCGATGCCCGACTCGAGCTGATGGACCCAGTCGAGGGAGGTGCTGAGGCGAAGCGTTCCGCCAGTGGGCCAGATGGACTGGGTTATTCCTACTTCGGCTTCCATCTCCAGGACGTTGTTGCGGACAAAGGTGTAGGATCCGTCTTCAAGCTGATAGGAGGAGTAGCTCTTGCGGTAGGATGGGATGGTGGCGTCGAAAGATACCTCGGGGAGGAGATCGGCGCGGTAGGTGCGATAATTCCAGTAGGCAGTGCGAAGCTCGTTGAGAGCGACGGCAGCATCGACACTGTTGACGCGGGCGATGGAAATCGCCTCGTCGAGAGTGATGGGGGTGAGGACGGGATCCACTCCCCCCTCATCCTGCGCCCGGACCGCCAATCCCTTGGCAGCCACGAGCAGGATGAAAATGTAAATGTAAATCGGACAGTGCTTTATCATCATATAACAACTATTTATTGATGGTAAGTGGGAGAGATAATCAATCGTCCTTGAGGGCGACAGCCGGAGCAATGTGCATGGCGCGCCATGCGGGGATGGCAACCCCGATGAGAATCATCAGAGCCATAGATGCCCATGCGAGACCGACGCAGGCGAAGAATCGTGAGGCGACGAAATAGCCATGGTAGTTGAAGTTGAGTTCCCAATGGGTGAGCGCCCAGTCGATGATAGCGGCGAACGGAGTGACGAACAGCAGGATAAGCTGTCCCTCGGTAATGATGCGCCGGAATATCATTGAAGCAGATGCACCACAGGTCATGCGGAGAGCGATCTCGCGAGTGCGACGACGCGTGCGGAACCAGAAGGTGCCGAGAATGCCGAGGAAGATGTTGAGGGCAAGGAAGCCGATGACGAAGAACTGCTGGCGCATGTACCAGAGGTTGCCCTTGATGTGACCGTGACGGACATCCTTGAAGGAACGGACGGCAGAAATGCGGTAGTTGCCGGACTTGATGTTGCGGGAGGCGTCGACCATCAGATTCTTGATAAAATCGGGGGAATCCATGTTTTCGTAGACGCGGAGGGTCATTTCGTTGACTGCCCAATAGTAGTTCTCAGGAAGAATCGTGAACATGAAAGACTGAATCTGATTCTTATCGGAGAAGTCGTCGTAACGGAATGGCTTGTAAGTGCCGACAAGAGGAATAGAGTCACCTCTCCAGCCGTCAAGATTAAACGGTTTTCCCTTAAATTCGGAAACGGGCGGAACATCGGGTGCGAGATGGTCGAAGAGATTGTCGGCGGCAAGGAATCCCCAGTAACATTCACTGAGAAGGCGAGAGAGCTCTTCGGGAGACTCGCCATTGGATCCGCGCATGCGGAACACAATCGGGAATGAGGGGGAGACGGGACGCTGGACGATGTAAGCCGAAGGGTCGGAGTTAAGGGTGTCCATGTGGATGGGAGCGCCGGAGTTGGATGGATTGAAGGGGTAGGCATTGTTGGAAACAGCCACGGCTTCAACTTCGGGACGATTCTCAAGCATCTCGATGATGTTGTGGATGTCCTGATTGTTTTCCTCATCGGTGCGGTCGGGGATGAATTCAGGAGATGAGGGGGTGAGCTTGGTGTACTGGATAAGATAGCAGTGATCGTAATCGAAACCGAGGGGCTGGTTGAAGATCGACAGCTTGCTGTAAATGTTGTCGAAGAGAAACCAGAGGACAACACTGACTATCAGGAGCTCGACGGCAATCCAGAGATTGGAGCGCCATTCGGTGAGTATCTGAGAAAAGAGTTTGCGTTTCATGATTTTCCGGAGAGAGCGTTAATGATGTTGACACGAGAGGCATTCCATGCGGGGATGCCGGCGCTAAGGAGATTGAGGATGAAGCAGAAGAACATCGCCCAGAAGAAGGTGGACCAGTGGATGAGGTGGAAGGGGCTGATGTTGGTGACGGCACCGCGACCGTAACCGGTGGAGAACACGATGTCGGCACCAAGCCATGCGAAGAGAATGGCGCATATCCAACCGATGATGCCGGCAAAAAGGGTGATGAGGAGGTTCTGTGTGATAAGGTCGAGCACGATGGTGTGGCGGGGAGCGCCGAAAGCGCGTCGGATGCCAATCTCGTGGGAGCGGCGCGAGAGGCTGCTGTGGGTCATTGAGGAAAGGTTGACCGCCGGGACGATGAGAAGGATGAGGAAGAAGATGATGCGGGAGCGGATCTCGGCAGAATAGTCGGGGGTGGTATTCACACCATTAGAGATCGCCTGAATCTTCTGCTCGTAGGGGCGCTCGCGGTGATAGAACACCCAACCGTCCGCCGACGCCTGGTCAGACAGTTTGTCGAACAGCATCTTGTACTCCTCCCGGATGGCAGGGAAGTCCTCCTTGTCACGTGCCAGAATAAAAGCTGACAAGCCACCCATGTAGGCATTCCACTGGAAATCGATGACTCCCGTCGTGGAGAATGGAATCCAGACTTCGGCGTAACCTGCGGAAGCAAGAGAGGAAACGTCGCGGACGACACCTGAGACGGTGTAGGGGGTGTAGTTGACTTCGATCTGCTTTCCCGCGGCGTCAATAGTCCCGAAAAGCTGTCGGCTGATGGTCTCGTCGATTACTGCCAGAGGAACGGCTGATTCAAATTGCTCCTGAGTGAAAGGACCGCCGTTGATGAATGTGAAATCCATCACTTTCCAGTAGTTGCCGTCCACTTCACGGCAATCGACAGCCATGGTCGGGGCACCGGGGAGTGATACAGAGGTGACATTGGGTGATGACACGAAAGCGGAGACCGCTTCGGGAACCTCCATCTGATAGAAAACTTCGCGGATAGTGTTGTAGCCAAGCGAACCGTTGGAGCAGAAATCCTCGGAGTTGCCCCACTTTGTGTTGCCGATAGATTCGCCGATTTCGACGAGCCAGCGATCACGATTGGATTCGGGAGCCATCGGGGCAACAGGCATCTCGTAGGTCATCACGGACACCATGATGAGGAAGATGGCAAGCGCTGTGCCGGCGATGGTTATGGAAGAAATGAGCGGCTGACTCCGCAGGGAGTCGAAAGCCTGACGAAAAACGTTAATCTTCATGATTGGATAATTGATAAGAGAGAAAGGGATTTACTGGATCTGGCGGCCGTCGAAGAAGCGGATGATGCGGCTGGTCATACGTGCCTGTTCTTCATTGTGGGTCACCATCATTATGGTGTGTCCGTCGTTTTCGTTGAGGGAGAGAAGAAGTTCCATGACCTCGGCGCCCATGTGGGAGTCAAGGTTACCGGTGGGCTCGTCGGCGAGGATGATGCCGGGTGTACCGACGATTGCGCGGGCAATAGCTACGCGCTGGCACTGACCGCCCGAAAGCTGTGAGGGACGATGGCGGAGACGGTGGGAGAGTCCGACACGCTCAAGGACATGTTCCACTCGCTCCTTGCGTTCGCCGCGTGACATTGAGCGATAAGTGAGGGGAAGCTCCACGTTGTCGAACACGTTGAGCGAGTCGATGAGGTGGAAGCTCTGGAATACGAATCCGATGCGGGCGTTGCGGAATCGGGCGAGGGCGAGGTCGGAGAGTGCGGACGTGTTGGTGTCGTCGATCGTGACAATGCCGGACGTGGGGGAGTCGAGAAGTCCGACGATATTGAGAAGGGTGGACTTGCCGCAACCGGAGGGACCCATGATGCTGACAAACTGTCCTTTTTCGATTTCAAGATTCACGTTGTCGAGGGCGATTGTCTCGATTTCGTCGGTGCGGTAGAGCTTGTTGATGCCGCTAAGCTGAATAATTGCCATAATGATTGATTTTTTTACTAAGTTGTACCTACTTTATTTTTTGATTTTGAGGGTCTCGTTAGTGCGGTAGTCGGACATGTCGGAAATGACGACACGGTCGGAAGGCGAGAGTCCGGCTACGACTTCCACCCACTTGTAGTTGCCTTCGCCGAGAGTGACCTCCCGCGCTTTCATAGCGCCACCGTCGGGATCAATAACGAAAAGGCGATATTTGCCGGGACCGGAGTAGAAGGGGCCGCGGGGAATACGAACCGCGTCATCGACCATGCCATAGATGATGTGGACGTCGGTGCGCAGACCGGAGCGGAGAATTGAGTTGGCATCGTCGTCGAGGCGGACACTAAAAGAGATCTGACCATTGACGGAGAGGGGAGTGAGATTGGAGACGGTGCCGGTGAGAGAATTACGGCCAACGACAACAGAAGCCGAAGATCCGACACCGATCTTGTCGGCATAAGCGTCGGGGATGTTGGCGTCGACCTTGAAATGGGACAGGTCGGAAAGAACGGCGAGTTTCTGACCTTCGGTCACTTTTTCACCTAAGTTGTCAAAAATATATGTGATGATGGCGGAGCGGGGTGCCGTGACGCGGGCAAGGTCGAGAGTGCGACGCATTTCGGAAAGATCGCGGGCGGCTACGGAGTGCTCAAGTTCGCGGATCGAGAGAGCAGCATCGGCGATGCGGCGTTCGTTGGCGATGAGCTGTCGGAGCTGATCGAGTTCGAGGCGTCCGGTGTTAACCGCGAGTTCCGCCTGCCGGACACGGTCGCCGGTGCCGGATCCGATGCTGTCGAGGTAGCGTTCGTTGCGTAGTTCGACTTCAAGACGACGCAGAGTCATCTCCTTGACTTCCGCCTGCATTATTAGGTCGGAAATACGGGTATCATTGTTGATCCGCTGCTGCTCAACCTCATGTCGACGCATCTCAATGACGTCGGACTGACCGCTGAGCTGCGACACTGTGGCTTCGAGGTCGAGCTGCAGAAGAGGGGTTCCGGCAGCGACAGAATCGCCCGGACGGCAATATACCTCCTGGATGCGGGAAGCGATAGGAGATGTGATGATTTCCTCGAAAGCGGGAACAACCTTACCGGATGCCGAGATTGAGATTTCGAGAGGTCCACGCTCGACGTCAGCCACCGAGATATCGGAGAGCTTGACAGACTTGCGGGCAAGGGAAGCGATGATGAAAAAAAACGCAATGATGCCGACCACCACAGCTCCGGAGATAATCCAGGAGCGTAGGCGACGGTTGCGAATTTCGTCGGAAGAAAGTTTACGATCCATTGAAAAAAAATAAATTGGTTTCTGTACTTAATTATATGCAATGAGCGTGCCAAAATTATAAAGGGCTGAAAGTCAATGGATGTGAGAAGGAGCGGGTGTACGGAATCGGACAGAAAACGTACGGGTGGACGGACACGTACGGCGGGTAATGTTGGGTTAACGAATAGCCAAGGTCGAATAAAAAATAAAAAGGAACTTCGTCACGAAGTTCCTTTTTATGGTTTCCAATAGGTACAATTTCTAAGGTAAAAAAGATTGTTTTAGGTTTGTGATGCAAAGGTGGGGATAAATCCCGACGTGACCAAATCTATTTATATGTTATAAAACACGTTTTTATAATAGGTGTTTTAAGATGTTATAGCGGAAGTCTCAATCAATGAGAGATTTGAGCCGTCGAAACGGGCGTAAGAGAAGTGATGGATCCAGTCGCCGAGCACAATTAAACGTGTGCCGGAGGCGGAAACGGGCATATCAAGGAGGATATGCCTGTGCCCAAGAATTATGAAATCGAGCGAAGGATCATCAGCAGCGAGCTGACGCGCGAATGGGATGAAAGGCTCCCGATCCTCGCCAAGGAATCGGGCAAGCTCGCCTGAGGACTTGCGTGACGAGGAGGACCATGAGTGGGCGAACGGAACAGTCCAACGGGGATGGATGGCAGAATAGAGTTTCTGACAAAAAGAATTACGAAAAACGGAACGGATGAAGCGGAAGCCGGGTTTCAGACTTCCGATAGCATCGCCGTGGGCGAGATAGAATTTCTTGCCGTGGATAGTAACGGTCTCAGAGCCGTCAACGACACGCAGACCGATCTCGGACGGAAGGTAGTCAAAGATCCAGATGTCGTGGTTGCCGATGAACCATGTGATCTCCACTCCCGCATCGGCAAGCTCAGCGAGTGCACCGAAAAAGCGGACGAAGCCGCGCGGAACTACCGTGCGGTACTCGTACCAATAATCGAGAATGTCGCCCAGGAGGTAGAGCCTTGCAGCGTCGTGGGCGATAGAGTGCAACCAATCGACCACCGAACGTTCGTGGGCCCGGGGATCGGTGATGTAGGATGCACCGAGGTGGATGTCGCTGATAAAATATGTGGCGCTGCGCAAGGGAGTTAGGAGTTAGGAGTTAGGAGTTGTGAGTTGGGAGGGAGGTTTAGAGGAAGCCGAGTTCGAGCTTGGCTTCTTCGGACATCATGTCCTGATTCCACTCAGGCTCGAAAACGATGTTGACTACAACGTTTTTTACTCCGGGGATGCTTTCAAGCTTAAGGCGAGCATCCTCCACAAGGAAGTCGGCGGCAGGACAGTTGGGGGCGGTAAGAGTCATGTCGACAACAAGATTGCCGTCGTCCTGGAGGTCAATCTTATATATAAGTCCGAGGGAGTAAATGTCGACCGGAATTTCGGGATCGAAAACAGTGCGAAGCATCTCGACAGCCCTCTCTTCAATTTTCAGTTTTTCTTCAGGTGTCATCACGATAGAAATTAAAGTGGCTACAAAGATAACAAAAATCATGGGAAAAGCGGAGGAGAAAGACTAAGAAACGGAAATTAGTTTAAATTAACATGAGAGAAAGGGGGCGGAGTTGGCTGACAGGGAAAAAAAACGTAAATTTGCAGTCAGAAAAATCAATCATTACTACCACCATCCCGGAGGGCAATAAATCAGATCAATCACTCATGTCACGCAACCTTATAGGTCTCATAATTTTAGCCGTCGGCAGTCTGTTCGGACAGAACATGAAAGCCACCGAGCCTATATTCCCTCTGACCGGTGAACCTGACCTGATTGCCGGAGCAGAACTGAAGAAGCTGAAATTCGCTGATTTCGGAATGATGGGAGTTGTGGACTACGAAAAGATACTCGATGCCGAGGCAGAGCGCAAGGAACTTGCAGCAGACCTTCTTGAGTATGCTCACAAGTTCATGGGTCTTCGTTACCGCCGTGGCGGCAAAACAGAAAAGGGATTTGACTGCTCAGGCTTCACGGGCTACGTGTTCCGCCAGTTTGGCTATAAGCTCGGCGCATCGTCGGGCAACCAGTACATGCAGGGTGAGAAAATTGATTCGAAGCTTGACGTGGAGCCGGGAGATCTGGTGTTCTTCGGCGGACGCGGAGCCGGTGCCCGCGTAGGACACGTCGGTATCGCCGTGTCGACGGATCCGGAGACAGGAGTAATCACATTCATCCACTCAGCCACTTCGAGCGGCATCCGCCTCGACAAGACAAGTGATCCTTATTATAGCCGCCGCTATCTGGGAGCCCGCCGTGTGATCACAACAGGCGAAGAGTAATCCAACGTGCAGGATTAGCTCCTGCCGCTCCATGTAAATCAAAGCACAGCCAAGCAAAAAGAGCTATTCCCCCCAATTTTTATTTCCTCCATCCAATGTCCCCATCACTTTTTGAATCGCCGCAGGAAGCAATAGCCCGCCTACGTGACGAGTTAAATCGTCATAACTATAATTATTACGTGCTCAACTCTCCGGAAATAGGTGACCGTGAGTTTGATGAACTGATGAAGGAGCTTGAGGCTCTCGAAAAGGAGCATCCAGAGCTTGACGATCCTTATTCACCAACCCATAGAGTGGGGAGTGACTTAGGCGCAAAGGGATTTGAACAGGTGAACCACATTCATCCGATGCTTTCACTCGCCAACACTTATTCGATAAGCGATGTCGACGATTTCATGCGACGCGTGCGAGAGGGATTGGGTGGAGAGACATTCACTACGGTGGGTGAAATGAAGTATGACGGCACGTCGATCTCACTGATATATGAGCATGGGAGACTTGTGAGAGCCGTGACACGCGGAGATGGAATTCATGGGGACGTGGTGACCGACAATGTGAAAACCATCAAGAGTATTCCTCTCGTACTATCCGGAAGCGGATGGCCTGATGAATTCGAGATAAGAGGCGAGATCGTGCTGCCGTGGAAGGCATTCGAAAAGCTTAATGCCGAACGCGCCTTCAATGAAGAACCACTTTTCGCCAATCCCCGCAACGCCGCATCCGGCACACTAAAGACCCAGAATTCGGCTGAAGTGGCGCGTCGAGGACTTGACGCATACTTCTACTATCTACTTGGAGAAAATCTGCCGTACGACAACCACTATGACAACATGATGGCAGCACGCAGCTGGGGCTTCAAGGTGAGCGACATCATGACCTGCCTTCACTCAATCGAGGAAGTGGACAACTTCATAAATCACTGGGACGTGGCGCGCAAGGAACTGCCGGTGGCAACGGACGGACTCGTGTTCAAGGTCAACTCGCTCCGCCAGCAGCTTAATCTGGGTTTCACGGCAAAATCCCCCCGCTGGGCAATCGCCTACAAGTTTCCGGCGGAACGTGCGCTGACACGACTCCGCTACGTATCGTTTGAAGTAGGGCGCATGGGCATAATTACGCCTGTGAGCAATCTGGAGCCTGTGCTCCTCTCAGGTACCATCGTGAAACGTGCCTCGCTTCATAATGAGGACATCATACGCCAACTCGACATACACGAACATGACATGCTTTACGTGGAAAAGGGTGGTGAAATTATCCCGAAAATTACCGGTGTGGATAAGGCTCAACGTGAAGCCGGAGCAAAAGCGGTGGAATTCGTGACAGAATGTCCGGCATGCGGAACAGAACTCGAACGAGTGGAGGGGGAAGCTGCATGGTTCTGCCCCAACAAGTATGGCTGTCCGCCGCAGATAGCAGGTAGAGTGGAGCATTTCGTGGGGCGCAGAATGATGAATATCGACGGCATCGGCGAGGAGACGGCTGTGCAACTCTACGAGACAGGGCTTGTGCGTGACATCGGCGACATCTATGATCTGACAAAGGAGAAGCTGATGGCTCTTGACCGATTTGCAGAGAAGAGCGCCGAGCGAATAATGAAGGGAATAGAGGACTCGAAGAGTGTGCCGTTTGAGCGCGTGGTATATGCGCTGTCCATTCCTTACGTCGGGGAAACTGTCGCCCGCAAGCTCGCGCGTAGTGTCGGGGACATCGATGCATTAATGAATGCCTCGCAGGAGGAACTTGAGGCGATTGATGATATCGGACCAAGAATAGCGGAAAGCATCCGCGGATATTTTGCAAATCCCGTGAATCAGTCGAATATTGCCAGACTTAAAACCGCCGGGGTGCAGATGGCTATAGTGAAAGATGATTCGATCGAACGTACCGACCGTCTTGCAGGAAAGACCATCGTGATAAGCGGAACTTTCACCCACCACTCCCGCGACGAATACAAAGCTCTCATCGAGCAACACGGCGGCAAAAATTCCGGCTCTATCTCGAAGAAAACGGATTTAGTGTTTGCTGGTGAAAATATGGGACCGGCGAAGCTTGAGAAGGCGCAGGCGTTAGGGATTCCGATTATTAATGAAGATGAATTCCTCAAAATGATAGAGGCGTTGTGATAGCGGCCCGTGCGGGGTGTCGTTGCTCCGTTCGGGTTGCGGGCGCGATATATCGCGCCCCTACTGTATTGGAACGTAATGCTTTAATTACTTCTCAGATTATCCCAGTAAACACCATCCATCATGCTTCGTGTCGGTCAGGAACGGTTCTTTGAGAGGTCGGTGATGAGGAGTCCGGCAAGGGTCATGCCGAAAATGGCGGTGATATGGGCGAGGGAGCCGTTGATGGCGGCTTTATAGTCGCATGTCTCGTCAGTGGATCCGAGATTGGGGAGGAGTTCGTCGCTATATACGCATTTGAATTTACGCGCGGGTCGGACGCTGAGCCGTTTGAAACGCTGACGGAGAGCGCGGGCGAGAGGACAGCCTCTGACATTCCAGAATTCTGCAACACTGATGCGCGTGGGATCGAGCTTGAGTGCGGCACCCATAGAGGAGTAGAATTTGAGCCCCTTTGTGGATGTAGCTTCAAGAATAAGGGCAGCTTTATGGGCGAGGGAATCGATGGCGTCGATGCAATGGGTGTAGGATTCGAGATGAAAATCGGCAGCAGTGTCGGCTGTGAACGGCTGAGAAATAACGGTGAGATCAAGGTCGGGATTTATGTCGAGAAGCCTACGTGCAAGAACATCAACTTTCATCTCGCCGACGGTGGAGCATGTGGCCATGAGCTGACGATTGATGTTGGAGGCGCTGACGCGATCGAAATCAACAATCGTCAGATGAGAAATTCCCGTTCGAACAAGGGCTTCGGCACACCAGGATCCAACACCTCCCACCCCGAACAGAATGACCTTGGCGGCTGAAAAACGAGGGAGAATGTCGTCGCCGAGGAGGCGGGTGGTTCGGGAAAAACGATCGGCGGGGGAGGGAATTTCCATAATAGAGCGGGTTCAGAATTCGTAGCCGGCTTCGGAAACAAGATTTTGATCCTCGGCGATGCGGGAGCCGACGGTGGTGAGCAGGTCACCGACGACGCCACCATTCATACCGATGCGAAGCGCCCGCAACTGAGTGTCGGTTGAAAGGCGGGCGCGTCCGCCGGCAAAGCGTAGTTGAACGGCGGGATGAACGAAGCGGAAGACCGCGATGGTGGAAAGGACTTCGTCATCGGTGAGCGGAGCGGAATCGGCGAGAGGAGTGCCAGGGATGGGGCAAAGGACGTTGATGGGAATGGATGCCGGGTTGACTTCACGGAGAGTGACGGCAAGTTCGGCGCGCTGGGCCGGAGTCTCTCCCATGCCTATGATACCACCGCTGCAAACTTCAAAGCCACGGGTACGGGCGGCGCGGATGGTAGCCAGTTTGTCAGCAATGGTGTGGGTGGTGCAAAGTTTTCCGAAATAGGAAGGGGCTGCTTCAAGATTGCAATGGTAGCGACGTACTCCTGCTTCCCATAGCCTATCGAGCTCATCGGGGGAGAGGAGACCGAGAGAGGCACAAGTGAAGATGCCTACTTCGTCCTTGATGCGACGGAGGAGGGAGCAAACCTTCGTGAGAGCTTCACCTCGGACAGCGCGACCGCTTGCCACGAGAGAGAAGCGACGGACACCACGATCATGGTTGTAACGCGCCGCCTCCATGCACTCCTTTTCGTCGATGAGGTCGTAGGTGTCACAACCGGTGGAGAAATGGGCAGACTGGGCGCACCATTTGCAGTTCTCGGAACATTTGCCTGAGCGGGCATTGACGATGGAGCATGAATCGAATACGCGGGGACAGAAAGCGCGAGTGATTTCCTCAGCGGAATCGTAGAGTGCTTCCTTATTGGGGGTGGAAATGAGTGCAACGGCTTCTTCGAGGGTGATGGAACCACCATTGAGAACACGTTGCTTCAATTCTTTGATTTCCTGAACAGTCATAATTAATTAAGTTTGGAATAATATGTAAGTGTGATATTGTTGTCGGGGAAGAAGCATCAGTCCTCGGAGTAGTGGCGGAGGACACGCCGATAGGAGTTGAAAATCTTTGACTTGGAAACGAATCCGACGTAATGTCCTTCCTGGTCGACAACGGGGAGATTCCATGCGGCAGTGTCGTCGAACGTCTTCATCACGACATCCATGGGCATGCCGAGTACGATCTTAGCCGGGGGCATAGCCATGAAGCGGCGAACGTACATTCGATTGTAGAGTTCGGGACGGAACATGATGTTGCGGATGTCGTCGAGAAGGACGATGCCGAGGAGCTCGTTGTTGTCGTTGACGACGGGGAAGAGGTTGCGGTGGCTTTCGGCAATCACACCGACCATCTGCTTGAGCGACATTTCGGGCTTGACCGCCTTAAAATCGGTCTCGACCACGCTGTTCATTTTCAAAAGAGTGAGTACCGCCTTGTCCTTATGGTGGGTAAGGAGTTCGCCACGGCGGGCAAGACGCATGGTGTAGATGCTATACGGCTCGAAGAGTTTGATGGTGCCGTAGGAGATTGTGGAAGTGATGAGGAGTGGGAGGAAAAGGTCGTATCCGCCGGTCATTTCGGCAGTGAGGAAGATTGCCATCAGAGGTGCATGCATAACGCCTGACATCACTCCCGCCATACCCATAAGCGAGAAATTCTTAAGGGAGAGCCCGATGTCGAAACCGATGTGATTGCAGAGATAGGCAAAGAAGAATCCTGCCATGCACCCGACGTAGAGAGAGGGGGCGAACGTGCCGCCAACACCTCCGGCTCCGTTGGTGGCAGAGGTGGCAAAAGCCTTGAAGAGGATGATGAGTCCGATGAATAAAAGGATGAACCATGTGGACTGGCGGTCGCCGTAGAAGATTGAGCCGTTGACGATGGATGATGGGTCGCCGCCGAGGAGCTCGTTGATGGCAGTGTAGCCTTCGCCGTAAAGCGGTGGGAAGAGAAAGACGAGCGCCGCCAAAATGGCTCCTCCGACAATGGACTTACGCCATTGAAGGCGAAGGCGCTTCTTGAAGAAATTTTCCATCATGTTCATCACGCGGGTGAAGTAGAGGGAAACGAGACCGCAGAAGATTCCGAGGATGATGGCGTAGGGGATGCGGGTGGTGAAGAATGGTTCGCTCTGGATGAAGAAGAACTCGACGTCGTAGCCTGTAAAGACGTAGGCGACGGTAGCTGCGGTGATGGAGGAGATGAGGAGGGGCATTACGGAGACCGTGGTGAGGTCGAGCATAAGGACCTCAAGGGTGAACAGCATCCCCGCGATCGGTGCCTTAAAAATACCTGCGATGCCAGCAGCCGCGCCACAGCCTACGAGAATCATGAGGATGCGGGGGGAGAGGCGGAATAGTTGTCCGAGATTGGAGCCAATGGCGGCACCTGTGTAGACGATAGGTCCCTCGGCTCCGACGGATCCACCAAAGCCGATGGTGATGGAGCTGGAGATGAGGGAGGAATACATGTTGTGGGGCTTGAGACGGCTCTTATTCTGGGAGATGGCGTAGAGAACGCGGGTGACACCGTGGGATATGTTGTCGCGGACGAGATAGCGGACGTAGAGGACGGTGACGATAATGCCTATAGCGGGGTAGATGAGATAGATGTAGTTGCCTTCGGTGACCTTGGTGTGGGCGGTGAGGAATCCGGAAATCAAAGAGATGAGGAGCTTGAGAAGGAGTGCGGCGAATCCGGATGCGATGCCTACGACGAGGGCAAGGATGAGCACAAAGGTGCGCTCCTTGATGTGTCGCTCACGCCATATTAGCAGCGAAAGCATATTGTCGTGAAACCGTTGGCGGAAATTGTGAAGCATATATCAGGCTTTGGTAGAAATCAGGGACGGAGGATGCTGATGAGTCCGCCAGAACCGAGGCGGATGACGGAGGAGGGGGTGGTGGGGGAGAGATCGTCGCGGCGGTAGGAGACGACGTAGTCGACGGCCTGGGTGACCGATGGGTCGATTTCGGTGAAGTAACGAGGCGATGGTGAGCCGCTTACGTTGGCTGAAGTAGATACCACGGGGCGACGGAGAGCAGAGGCGAGACGCGAGGAGAATATCTCGGAAGTGACGCGGATCCCGACGCTACCGTCGTCAGCCAAAAGGTTGGGAGCCAGACGGATGCCATGGTCATAGACAATGGTAGTGGGGCGGACAGAAGCTTCGATAAGCTGATAGGCGACTTCCGGGACATCCTCGACGTAGGTGTCGAGCCAATCGGCTGACGGAACAAGTGAAATGAGGGCTTTGGAGTCGGGGCGACGCTTGATGTCGAAAACCCGACGGACTGCCTCGGGGTTGGTGGCATCGCAGCCGATGCCCCAGATTGTGTCGGTGGGATAGAGGATCACTCCCCCTTTCTTCATGACGTCGACAGCCTGACGGAGGTCGGCGGGGTCGAAAGGAAGGGCAGAGGGCTTATCGGAGGGATGATTGTTCATCGGTTCATGCGTTTAAGAAGGTTGTAGGAGGGTAGAATGCCGAGTTCACCGGCTTTTGAGAGGTCGGAAGTACCGGCGTCCTTGTTGCCGAGCTTCATGAAGGCGTAGCCGCGATTGTAGTAAGCCTCGCCGAAGTCGGGCTTCAGTTCGATAGCCTGAGTGAAGGCGGCGATGGCTGAAGTGAGGTCGCCTGCTTCGAGCAACATGTCGGCTTTGTTGAAGTAGGCGAACGGCATACGGGGAGATAGCTCGATGACGCGGTCAATGTCGGCGAGGATGTCAGCCATCTCGGCGCGGGAGGTGGCAGCAGCCACTTCGGCAGAAATCTGAGTGACGGGATCGGTGTTGTCCGCTTCAGCTTTGTTGCGGGAGATGCGTGCGTTGTAGCGGGCGACGGAGCGCATGAGGTAGGGTAGCGCCCAGTCGGGGGTGAGTTCGATGGCTCGGGAGAAATCCTTGATCGCCGCCTCGTAGTCGCGCATTGTCATGAAGTCCATGGCACGACCGAAGAAGTCGACAGCGCGGGGGGTGTGGGTGGCAAGGTAGCCGTTGTAGTAGTCGATGGAGTTGAAGTGCTGCCGGGCAATGGATTCGTCGGCGAGTGTGGGTGCGTGGTTGGTGACCTGAAGGAGGAAGCGGAGCTGCCGGGAGGCGTTGATCTCGTCGACGTCGGCAATGTAGTAGCCTTTTTCCTTAAGTTCACTGGTGGTGTTGTAATAGCTCAGGAAAAACATCGGCTCGACGTCGATGGTGATGTTGCGGTCCTGCACGCGACCGCGGATGCTCTTGTTGTTGTAGTCCTCCTCGGGGCGTGTGTCGTTGTCGATAGTGAGGAGCGAGGAGAATCGGTTGGAGACGAGCTGTTCCATCTTCTCGCGTGAAATTTCTGTCTCTTCGGTGGAGGCGTCGGATGAGCCGGAGGTTGTGCCTGATGCTGATGTGTCGGAAGAGAGTGTCCCCTCCTTCAGTTGCTTCTGGTAATCGCGCGACAGGGCAAGGGCACGGCGGTAGTCACGCTCGGCTTCGCGCTTGCGCCCCATCTCGTCGTAGATCTCGAAGCGGGTGAATACGGCTGCGGGGAAGTCGGGGTAGGCGTCGATGACGCGGGAAATGTCGGCGATTGCGCGATCGTAGTTGCGCGTGGATTTGTAGAGGATGGCACGGTTGTAGAGCGACCGGTAGTCGTCGGGGTCGAATTCAAGGACACGGGAGAAGTCGGCGATGGCACGGTCATTGTCGCTCACCTCAGCCCGGAGGAGACCACGGTTGAAGTAGGCGACGGGGTTGGCGGGATCGAGCTGGATGGCGTAGTCGTAGTCGGCCATTGCGCCGAAATAGTTGTCGAGGTTGTAGCGCAGGAATGCACGGTTGACGAAGAATCCGGCAAACTTCGGCTGAAGCTTGATGGCTTCATCCATGTCGGCGAGTGCAGCCTGGTAGTCCTTGTCGCGGTTGATCTCGATGTCGGCGCGCATCACGTAGGCGTTGGTGGCGTTTTTATTGAGTTCGAGCGTGTGGTTTAGGTCGGCGAGGGCAGCTACGGTGTCGCCGGTGGCGAGGTAGAGACGTGCGCGACCCATATAGGCGTTGTCGTAGTTGGGGTGGCTCTTGATCAGCTCCTTGAAGCTTGCTGATGCACCTTCGTAGTCCCTGACGTCCTGCTGAGCGAGGGCTTTGTTGAATAGGATGTTTCGGTTGTCGGGAAGGAGTTTGAGTGCCTGATCGTAGTCGGCAATAGCTTCGGCGGTACGTCCGAGGTTCTGGCGTGCGACACCGCGGACTTCCCAGGCATCGGAGATGAAGGGGTTGCGCTCAAGTGCCATTGAGGCATCGGATTCGGCTCCCGCGTAGTCCTCAAGATTAAACTTGGCGATGGCGCGGAAAAAGTAGGGTTTGGCAAGATAGGGTTTGGCGGCGATAACTTGGTTAAAGTATTGTATAGAAAGCATATAGTCGTCGAAATAGAGCGCATTTTGCCCGATACGAAGCACTTGATCGGTGTTGATCTGGGCTGCGGCAGGGCAGATGGCGCAAATGGTGACTATTATGCTAAAAATCTTCCTTAGAAACTGTTGCATTGCAATAGGGGGTGAAAACTATGATGGAAAGAGATGATTGCGAAATGCAAAGATAGCAAAAATTTCGGGAGATACGACAGGAATAGGGAAATAAATAGAGTTAGGAGTGGAGGGTGGGGAGTGGAGGGTGGAGAGTGGAGGGTGGAGGGAGTTTTTTTAATGGGTTGATGGAGAGAATGTCGTGATTTTTGGCTACATTTGTGGAATTATGAGTAGTATGGAGCATAGGAATCAGAATGAAAGGATTGTGTCGCTGCAAGCGCTCAGGGCTATCGGTGCTATCCTGATATTTCTGCATCATTCGGGTCTGAGAGGCTCGGTGGTGGAGGCTTTCGGTGACTGTGGCGTAAACTGGTTCTTTGTGCTCAGCGGGTTTGTACTTGCCGCGGGTTTTGGCTTCCCTTACATGAAGCCGGGCACGGAATCATGGCGGGACTTCGGGAGGATGGAAGCAAGGTTTGTGACCGGACGGTTTCGGCGTGTTGCTCCGATGTATTATGTGGCGATGCTACTGATGGTGATGATCTTCAAGTTTCATCCTTCGCTTCGAGCCACGGTTTGGCAAGGGGTGATGCTACAGAGTTGGGTGACGGATGAAAATGTGTACTTCGGTCTGAACGGACCGGCATGGTTTATCAGTGATATTATGCTGTGCTACGCTATGTTTCTGCCGTTGCTGATATTACGGGCTAAGATGCCGAAAATATTCAGAGGAGTTTTGTTTGCCTGGTTAGTTGGATATATTGTTACGCTATGGGCCGTTCCTGCGGGAAGTGAGTTGTATTGGATTTACGTTTTTCCGCCTATGCAGGTGCCTTCTTTTGTGTTGGGTATGTTGCTGTGGTCTGTGGCAAACAGATTGCGCGGTATGGCGTTTTCTTCCCGGATGTCGAATTTAATTTTGGCGGGAAGTGTGGGAATAGTGGTGGCAGCGTTGTTGGGGTATAGGATGATACCGATGTGTCTGCGGCTCAGTGCTTATTGGTGGGTGCCGACGTCGTTGCTGATTGTCGCTCTTACGATTACAGATTCGACGCGGTGTGTCGCTACGTCTCTGCTGCATTGGAAGCCGATAGTTGTTCTCGGAAATGCTTCTTACATTTTTTTCATTCTGCATGTGCCCTGGATCATGGGGACGAGGGTTGTGATGCGATATTTGGGCGTCGAGTTGCCTCTCGAAGTGGAATTGCCTGTGAGTATTCTGCTATTGGCGGTGATCAGTGTCGGGATTCAAAGATGGATGAAAAGACTGAAAATGAGGTTAAATTAGGATATTAGCTGTATAATATACTGGTATATAATAGATTATTGAAGACAGGAGCACAAAAGTTATTCAGGAGGACAGGAGTAGATTGGAATTTATAGAGGGAGTTGAGTGGTGAGGGTTAAAGAATAATGACGTAAGGTTGTCGGTTACTTTTTTCTCCTTGTATTAAGCTGAAATATCGCAGATTTTTGTAAATTTGCAGTTGAACGTTTCGAAAAACTTGACATATATCAATAGTAGCCTATATGGTTTTCGATTTGTGATGTATAGTTACAATTTTTGAATTCCATAGAGAGTGTTCAAATTCTGAAGAACCTAATAATTTTTAACATGAGTGGAAAAGTGATTTTAGATCAGGAGTATAAAGAATGGATAGGGAAATTATCAGTAAGTTATCGTAAGTCTCAGATAAAAGCTGCTGTTGCTGTTAACACCACTATGCTCCATTTCTATTGGGAACTGGGTAAAGGCATTGTGACAATGCAATCGGAAAATAAGTATGGCAGCAAATTTTTTGAAACATTGAGTCGTGATTTGAAAGCATCCATTCCCGAGGCCAAAGGATTTTCAAGCCGGAATTTACAAGCTATAAAAAATTTTTATTTGATGTATTCAAAGATTTTGCCACAAGCTGTGGCAGAATCTCAACAGTCAAATTCGCCACAAGTTGTGGCAGATTTGTTCAGAATTCCGTGGGGGCATCATAGGCTACTGATTGATAAATTTTTCAACGAACCTGAAACTGCTTTGTTCTATATCGAAGAAACGGTTAAGCATGGTTGGTCACGGTCAGTATTGGATCACATGATTGATACTAATATACATCTGCGTCAAGGGAAGGCAATCACAAATTTCAACTTGCAACTTCCCTCGGTTACAAGCGAGTTGGCGCAGGAAATGACAAAGGATCCTTATATATTTGATTTCACTAATCTTGCAGAGCCTTACAAAGAAAGGGAACTGAAAGAAGAATTGCTTAATAATATCACAAAATTTCTTCTTGAACTCGGGGAAGGGTTTGCATTCGTTGGTCAAGAATACAAATTAAATGTTGGACAGACTGAGCAGTTTACTGACCTTCTTTTCTATCATCTGAAACTTCGCTGTTATATTGTAATTGAACTGAAAGTGACTAAATTTGAGCCGGGTTATTTGGGACAGCTCGGCATGTATGTAACGGCAGTAAACCATATTCTTAAGACGGAGCATGACAATCCAACAATTGGTCTGTTAATCTGTAAGACAAAAGATGATGTTTTAGCACAATACTCTCTTGAAGGTTATAATCTGCCCATCGGAGTATCGCAATATCAAATAGAACAATTGCTATCAGCAAATTTTAAAAGTGCTTTGCCGTCCATAGAAGAAATAGAGACGAAGTTAAAGTAAAATTGATTTGGCAATCAATATATATGATACTGATATGTAACATTTCTTGTTTTCCGCGATTATTATTGGCGGTGATCAGTGTCGGGATTCTCCGGGGGATGAGGGGGATGAAAAAGGAATGAGGAAGTTAAAAGTTGAGAGGTGAGGTTTAAGTGAGGGTGATGACGGTGATGCCGGCGCCGCCGAGCTGGACGTGTTCGTCGCGGTAGGACTGGACGCCTGGGACGGTATCGAGGTATTGTCGAAGTGCCTGACGAAGTGCGCCGGTGCCGGTGCCGTGGAGGATGCGGACCTGGCGGGCGTTGAACTGGATGGCGTCGTCGATGAAGTAGGTGACTGCCTGCAGTGCTTCGTCGACGCGCATTCCGCGGACGTCGATCTCTTGCTTGAAGTGAAGCCGGCGCTCACGCATGGCGTCGGTGGTGGCGGCGCTGATGAAGGAGGCTTTGGCTGTGGCTCCGGAGTCGGGACGCGCCATTGTGGGCTTGAGGCGTACGAGGGCGACGGTGGTCTTGAGCATTCCGAATGCTACAACGGCGTTGTTGCCCTGGATTTCGATAATCTTGCCGGGTGTGCCTTGTCCGTCAAGCTTGACGAAGTCGCCGACGGCGAGAGGACGGGGCTGGAGGCGGGAGGGGGATTCGGTGGCTGAGGAGCGTTTTTTGCGACGAGGAGCACGTGCAAGTGCTTTCGGCTCAGGGACTGACGCTGTGGAATCGGCGTCGGAGAGACGTAATTTTTCGGCTTGCAGACGGCGGCGGGCTTCGAGGGTGGCTTCTTTTTCTGCCTGTGACTTGCGGATGTCGCGGATGGTGCGCTCGACGGCGGCGTTGCTCTCGTCGAGGATGCGACGTGCCTGCTCGCGGGCATCGGCAATTATGTCGCGGCGCTGCTGGCGGAGAGTGTCGGCGTCCTGCTCGTACTGTGCGAGGACTTCGTCCATGCGTTTTTCCTTGCGGCGGATGTCGGAACGCTTGTTTTCCCAGTATTTTTTGTCGCGTGCGATGTCGAGGAGGTAGCGATCGAGGTTGATGTAGTCGCTACCGACAATTTCTTCGGCTTCAGAGAGGATGGACTGGGGGAGCCCGGTCTTGCGGGCGATCTCGATGGCGAAGGAGCTTCCGGGGTTGCCGATGGAGAGGCGAAAGAGGGGCTGCATGAGGTGACGGTCGTAGAGCATGGATCCGTTGATCAGCCCCGGGGTGTCCTCAGCCATCTGCTTGAGGTTCTGATAGTGGGTGGTGATGACTCCCCAGATGCCTTGCCGGTTGAACTGCCCGAGGATTGCCTGGGCTATGGCTCCTCCAATCTGCGGCTCGGTGCCTCCGCCAAATTCGTCGATGAGGACGAGGGTGGATGAGTTGCCCCGCTGAAGGAAGTGCTTCATGTTGCGGAGGTGAGAGGAATAGGTGGAGAGGTCGTTCTCGATGGACTGGTCGTCGCCGATGTCGATGAAAATATCGTCGAAGATCCCCATGTGGGAGTTTTCGTAGAGCGGGGGGAGGAGTCCGCACTGCATCATGTACTGGACGGTGCCGACGGTCTTGAGGCAGACGGACTTGCCGCCGGCGTTGGGACCGGAGATTATGAGGATGCGGGATGCGGGGGAAGAAAGAGAGATGTCGAGGGGTACGATCTCTTTGCCCTGACGGCGGAGGGAGAGGAGAAGGACTGGGTGGACAGCGTGGTACCACTCGATTTCGGGGGAGGGGGAGAGGTGGGGGAGAATTCCTCCGATTTCGGACGCATAACGTGCTTTGGCACGGATGAAGTCGAGGTGCCCCATGACGGAGAGGGATGCAAGGATCTCGTCGAGGCGGGGTCGGATGACGTCGGCTATCTCGACCATTATGCGGGTGACTTCGCGGCGCTCCTCGATGGTGAGCTCGCGAATGCGGTTGTTGACTTCAACGATTTCGGCGGGTTCGATAAAGAATGTCTTGCCGGATGCGGATTCGTCGTGAACGATGCCCGAGATCTTGCGCTTGTGCATGGGAGAGACCGGAAGCACGAGGCGACCATCGCGGACGGATGGGGTGACGTCGGGGTCGAGGTAGCCTTCTCCGACGGCGCGGGAGATGACGCGGCGCATGATGGAGTTGACGGTGCCGGATGTGGCGGCAAGGCTGCGACGGATGTCGGCGAGAGCCGGGGAGGCGTTGTCGCGGACATTGCCGAAGCGATCAAGAATGCGGTCGATGAGGCGGGATAGGTCGGGGAAATCGAGGAGCGTGGACGTGACGTCGGCAAGGGCGGGGAGGGTGGAACCACCATTTTCGTCGCGTCGAGACGCCATGAATGTGTAGGTGGAGTTGATGGCGGAGAGCGAGGCTGCCAGGCGCTGAAGGTCGGCGGGGGGGAGAAATGTGCCTACCACACGGAGGCGGGCAAGCTCGGGACGGAGATCATGGACGCCATCGATCGAGATGGATTTGGATCCGTCGCCGTCGGCACTCTCGTCACCGGACAAGAGAGAAAGCATCTCACTGACAGCACGGAGAGATGAGGTGACGGCTTCGAAATCGGAAAGAAACGACATGTCGTCGACCCAGGGTGTGCCGAGCGTCGTGGCGCAGAATTGGCGGAGAGAGGCGCGAACGGCGTCGAAGCCTATCTTATTTTCAAAATTATCGGGATAAGTCATTGATAAACGGGAAATCGCAAAAGATAGAATGAGAAAGAGAAAACAAAGTTAATGAAAAAAAGAAGAATAATAGAAGGGTGATTCAACAATTTTAAGGCATGAGTGTTATAATTATAAAAAACGAGATTAACACACCGACCGCTGTCGGGCCCCACGACCGGGCAACGGCCGCAAAAAACAAACTATTTAAAACTTTAATTATTATGAAAGCCTTTAGTTTTTCAAAGATCGGCACTTCCAAGTATTGGTGGATCGTGCTATTAGTAGGGATTTTGTTTGTAATAGGCGGCTTTGCCTATTGGTTCTGGCCAGCAGCAGGCTATGCAGTAGCCTCCCAGATATTCGGCTGGCTTCTGATCCTCGCCGGCGTGGTGCAGCTCTGCGTGTCGGCAGGAGAGAATCGCCCGAAAGGGTGGGGCTGGTGGCTCGCCGGCGGTGTGATTGACATGTTTGTGGGCTTCATGCTCGTGCGCAGCATCATCCTCTCAGAAGTTGTCTTCCCATATTTCCTTGCAATCATCTTCATCTTCTGGGGTATCAGCGCCCTCTGCAATTCAGTAAGTGCAAGAGACGGTCGCTACTGGTGGGTACAGCTCATCAATGGTATCCTTCTGCTGATCATCGGTTTCTTCTTCCTTGAGGCCGGCTACGTGCAGAACATGATGATGGTTTCGTTCCTGACCGCACTTGCCTTCATCTACTGGGGCTTCACCATCGCAATGGCAAGCTACGACATGAAGCCTGTTCCCACTCAGGAATAATCACAGAAAGAAATAATTTGAAAGAATAACCCCGTGGGGTCGGCAGAGCCGAAAAAAGGTGAGCCGGTCCCACGGCTTTTTTTGCGATCCTATAAAAAAAGTGCTTTTTTGGCAGTAGATTATGCGGGAAAAGTGTTATATTTGTAAAAAGTTATGGCTTGAGGAGGAATAGAAGTTTACCGGATTAAACCATCGAGCCATAAGTCAGTCTAAAACAATAAGAAACAATAAATATAAGGGACAAATCGCCGGGGCTGACGCTCTCTGTCCGTCAAGAAGATGCGAGCTGACTTGACCAAGCCAAGCTTAATTCAGACCTACAGCGGGAATAACTCCGAGAAAATCCATCACAAGAAAAACTATCTCTCACTAAAATAACAGGAACAAGACATGAAACTCTTTAAGGCATTTCTCACGATGGCCGTCATTATGGCCGGTAGCGCAAGTGGCGTCATGGCACAGAACAACTACTATGACGACGACTTATATTATAAAGCCTCAAAGGCCACAAAGAGCACTGAAAAGAAGCAGACGACGGCGAAGAAAACAAAATCGTCGGCACAGGTTAACAACAGCACAATGCGCATCGATGATGCGAACTATAACTATCACTATGTGGGTATCGGCAACGATGCGTACATACCCAACGTTTCAGTAGACATGCCCGGCAGCGATAACTATGAGGTGAATTCGGGCAATACGCGCGACGTGGACGAGTACAACCGCAGAAATCATGCCAAGCGCGAGCAGACGGATTCGATAACGCTTCAGCAGTTTGAGGCAGGGGACTTTCCTTTCAGCCGCCGCATCGAGCGTTTCCACAATCCGGATGTGATCGCATCGTCGGATGACGAGGATCTGAAAGATTACTATTATTACGACGCAGCACAGCGTGAACAGCCTGTGACGGAAGTGAATATCTATCTCAACAATAATCCCTGGTGGGGCGGCTACTACAATCCGTGGTGGTACAGAAACTCGTGGGCTTACGGCGGCTGGGGCTGGAACAGCTGGTACGATCCGTACTGGTCATGGGGTCCGTCGTGGAGCTGGGGCTGGGGATATGATCCCTACTGGGGTCCGTCGTGGGGCTGGGGGTATCCCGGCTGGATCGGCGGAGGCAGCGTAGCCCATCGTCCTCTGTCGCCCGGTGCCACAATGACCCACCGTCCGGCATCCGGTGCAGCCAACGGAAGCTGGAGCGGAACGAGCGGAGGGCGCCGGTACGGAACGACAACCGGCAATCGCGGCACAACGATAGGCGGAAACCGCGGTAACGGAGGCACCTCCATCAATGCGGGAACGTCGACAAGCGAAGGTAGGCGTGTAAGTCAGGGCAGCCGTCAGGGAGCCCGCGGCACAGCTGTCAACAACAATAATAATACCAACAGCAACCGCAGAACGACCACGACCAACAGCAACCGTAACTCCAACAGCAATTCAAGCTGGGGCACGAGCGCGGGCAGCCGAGGAAGCACCGGCGGATTCGGCGGATTCGGTGGTGGCGGAGGCGGCAGCCGAGGCACATCGGGCGGCGGAGGCCGCGGAGGCCGCAGATAACGCGCTCTCTACCGAGGCACAGCATACGATGCTTACAAAAATCAAAGCGATCTATACTTTACACTAAATTACTGACAACCAAAAGATGAAAAAGACAACCCTCGTTTCAATAGCCGCCCTTGCGGCAAGCATAGCAGCACACGGACAGAGTGCGGTCGACGCTTACTCCATAACCCAGAGCGATCTTCGCGGTACGGCACGCTACATGAGTATGGCAGGTGCCTTCGGAGCCTTAGGTGCCGACCTTTCGAGTCTGAACTCTAATCCGGCAGGTATCGGAGTGTACCGCGGCAGTCAGATCGGACTGACACTTGACCTTGACGTGACGTCGAGCAAGACCACTACACCCGGAATGACAATGAGCGGCGACAGCAAGACGCATTTCGCCTGCAATAATTTCGGCTATGTGGGGACGATACAGCTTGGAAGCGACAGCCCTCTGCGGACATTTTCGTGGGGTGCCACGTACTCGCGCGTAGCATCGTTTGACCGCGACTATCAGGGTGCATTCCGTTCGCTCGGGACTTCGATGACCAATTATATCGCGGGATTCTCCAACGGCTATGAACCCGGAACGCTTTCATACGGAAAGGATTACAATCCCTATACACAGTCAAACGCCGACTGGCTCAGTATCCTTGCATATAATTCGTACATGATCAACTCGGTGACTGACAGAGACGGATACGAGACAGATCAGTACCAGGGACTATTTCAGAACGGGAGCAGCGCCAACTCGGAGTTCTACGTGAGAGAGCGCGGCCATCTGGACGAGTACTCGATCAATTTCGGCGGAAATCTGGCTGACGTGGTGTACTGGGGTATCGGAATCGGTATTTCGGATCTTACGTACAGCAAGGCAATCTTCTACGACGAGGAGATAGATAATGCGCTTGCACCGGATCCGAGCGGAAAAGGCTACGTAAGCGGTCAGGGCGAGAGCGCGTATTTCAGCCTTAACAATTACAAGAGAATCACCGGCAACGGATTCAACTTCAAGCTGGGCGTGATCGTGAAGCCGATTGATGAGTTCAGACTCGGATTTGCCGTGCACACACCGACATACTTCGACCTCAACCAGTCGTACGGAGCAGAAACAAACTACAGCTATTCGACATTCGTCACGAAGGAAAATCCTGACGGAGCGGGTTCGGACTATAGTGACGACGCCTATTTCGGCTACAAACTTCGTTCGCCGTGGAGGTTGAATGTGAGTGCCGCAACAGTGATTGGCGGTCGCTTCATCCTGTCGGCAGAATATGAATATGCCGCTTACGACAAAATGAAATTCCCAAGATATGAGGGGTACGGATTCGATGATCTGAATTCTGACATCAAGAATTTCTTCCAGACCCAGAATACTCTCCGGCTTGGTGCAGAGTTCCGAGTTACTCCTCAGCTGAGTCTCCGTGCCGGTTACAGCTACTCGTCAAGCAATGTGAAGGCTGATGCCAACGACGGCAATCTGGAGATATTCACGTCGGGTACGGATCCCTCGTTCACGTTCAACAGCGGCAGCACGCAATACGTGACTTGCGGACTCGGCTATTCAATAAGCCGCAACTTCTCGATAGATGCTGCTTACGTGCACAAGCAGAGAGAGTCGACGTTCCATCCGTTCACTTCGTGGGACACGACGCTTGCACCGACAGCATCGTTGACATCGAACGACAATAATATTGTTCTGACAGCAACTTATAAGTTCTGAGCGTGAACAGAATATAAAGGTAACAAAACGCACACACCTCCATGCTCCGATGAACGCGAGAGTGAAGGAGGTGTGTGATTCTTTTAATAACAGCACTATAAACCAACTGCCATGAAGAAAAAACGTAATCTGCTGATTGCCGGCATAGTGATGTCGGTTGCCTGTCAGAGTGCCCAAGGAGTGAATCCCTATCTCCCTCTGTGGGAACATATTCCTGACGGAGAGCCTTATCTCTTTGATGATCCGGATAATCCGGGAAAGAAACGCGTCTACATATACGGGTCGCATGACAATAGAAAAACGGATTACTGCGGACTGGATCAAGTGGTGTGGTCGGCATCGCCTGACTCTCTCGGAGTATGGCGATATGACGGCGTGATATTCGAATCGAAAGTAGGAGCCGACGGCAGATTGCTTAACGAAGGGGGAATCGGTGACGTGCTTTTCGCCCCGGATGTGGCAGAAGTGACACTCCCTGACGGAAAAAAAGAATATTATCTCTATCCAAACACTCAGAACGGCGGCCGCACTACAATGATAGCGAAGGCAGACCGTCCGGACGGACCTTTCAAGGTGTGCAACTGGAGCGGGACCAATCCGCATGAGACTGTGGGTGTGCTGCAATTTGACCCGGCAGTCTTTGTAGATGATGACGGGAGAGTGTACGGTTACTGGGGCTTCATGAACTCAATGGCAGCTGAGCTCGATCCTGCAACGATGTGCACTGTGAAACCGGGGACGGAGATAATCACGGATATGATTCCGAGTTTTCAGCAGGACAGTGTGTTCAGATTCTTCGAGGCAAGCTCAATCAGGAAAATTGACGGGAAATACGTGTTTGTGTACAGCCGCTGGTCGGCACCCGGAGAGTGGGGCCTTAAGGACACGAACTATACGCTCGGTTATGCCTACAGCGATAATCCACTCGGTCCATGGACCTATGGCGGCACTATCATTGACGGACGCGGACGAGACACTGATGCCGATGGAAAAACGATAGTGACGGCAAGTCCGTCGGGCAATACACATGGCAGTATTCTGGAGATAAACGGACAATGGTGGGTGTTCTTCCACCGCCAGACGGGCACTCAGGAATATTCACGACAGGCTATGGTCGCTCCGATAGACGTGAATGTGACCGATGACGGGCGAGTGGTGATAAGTGAGGGTGAAATGACTTCAGAAGGATTTGAAATCAACGGACTGGATCCCTTCAAGCGGTATCCGGCAGCGATCGCTTCGCATTATACGGGACCGACACCTGCCTATCAGGATGGACAGGTGATGTATTCAGGTCCATACATAGAACCTCTATATATTGAAAATCCTGACGAGGTGAAGGATAATGCATACGACCTGAGCATAAACTATAATCCGATGGTGCATATCACTGACGGATCGACTGTTGGATACAAATACTTTAATTTTGACGGTCTGGAGGGCGAAAAAAACGCCAAGCTACTGCTCGACATTATTCCGACCGGATTTGCCGGCACAATCAAGGTGTGGGCTTCGGCTCCTTGGAAGGGTGAACCAAAACAGATCGGTGAGGTGAAGATTGAAGGTGAGATGCCAGCTGAAGCTACGGAAATCAGTGTGGATCTTTACGGTCTTGATTGCCTGAAGGGTAAGCATCCTCTGTACCTTACGTTTGAATCGCCAAAGAAGGATGAGCCGATCTGTACGCTGAGGTATCTGGAGTTTGTGAAGTAAGAGCTTTGATTGCGTTCGGTGTGCGGGCGCGATGGAGTTGCTGCCTGCGGGGTGCGGGCGCGATTTATCTTGCTACGCAAGCGCTCAAGCGATTACGCGCCCCTACAGTTACTCGGTTTCACTTATTAAGTAAATGACTCTGAAATAGGAAAGGCGATGTGTCAAGGATGACGCATCGCCTTTTATTTATGGGAGAAAAATGAAATTTTAGTTTATTTTATTCGAAGATGTGGCGGAGCTTGGAGAAGATGCGGTTCTTGACGGATTCGGTAGCCTTGATGTTGGGCTCGTCCTTGATGGACTCAAATGCAGCTTTCTCCTTGTCGTTGAGGTTTTCAGGTATGTAGACCATCACGTTGATAAGCTCGTCGCCGGTGCCGTAGCCTTCGGTGGAGGGGAGACCCTTGCCACGCAGACGAAGCACCTTGCCCGGCTGCGTGCCGGGGGCAATCTTGAGTCGGGCACGGCCGGTGATGGTGGGAACTTCGACGGATCCACCGAGAGCCGCCGTAGGGATGTCGAGCATCAGGTTGTAGATGACGTCGGATCCGTCACGGATAAGCTCGGGGTGCTTGACTTCCTCAATGACCACGAGAAGGTCGCCATTTTCGCCAGCATGACGGGCTGCATTACCCTTACCCTTGACAGTGAGGGTCATTCCGTCGGTCACGCCTGCGGGAATGTTGAAGCTGACGGTCTGATCTTTCTTAACTACGCCCTCGCCATGGCAATGGGAGCAGGTCTCGGTGATGATGCGGCCTTCGCCATTACATTCAGGGCAGACGGCTTCGCTCTGCATCGTACCGAAGGGAGTCTGGTGGGCTGTGAGAACAGTGCCTGAACCATGACATGAGGGACACGTCTTAAATGCAGTACCGTCCTTGGCGCCGGTGCCGTTGCAATATTCGCACTTGACGAGTGTGGGAATCTTGAGGGTCTTGGATGCGCCTTTTGCAATTTCCTCAAGGGTGAGTTTGACGCGAATGCGCACGTCGCCACCTTTACGCGGGCGCGGGCGACGGGTGGAGCGACGTCCACCTGTGGCACCTCCCCACTGTCCTCCCATGCGTCCGCCGAAAATATCGCCAAACTGGGAGAAAATATCGTCGAGAGAAATGTCCTGGTAGTTGAACCCACCGAAACCTCCCTGTCCGCCACCAGGGAATCCCTGGGGACCCATGTTGTGACCGTAGGTGTCGTACTTCTGACGCTTGTCGGCGTCGGAGAGGACATCGTAAGCCTCGGCGGCTTCCTTAAACTTATCCTCTGCTTCCTTGTCACCGGGGTTGCGGTCGGGGTGATATTTAAGCGCCAGTTTGCGGTAGGCTTTCTTTATCTCGTCGGCGCTGGCAGACTTGTCGACGCCGAGAATTTCGTAGTAATCGCGTTTTGATGCCATAGGTAAGCCTCCGTTTCAATTACTGAGCCACAGCCACCTTGGCGTGGCGGATGACTTTGCCGTTGAGAGTATATCCTTTCGACATGGTGTCGATAACTTTATTTTTCTTCTCTTCATCGTCGGTGGGGACCATCGCCACAGCTTCGTGGAGCTCGGTGTCAAAATCCTTTCCGTCACTTTCGATGACTTTCACACCATTCTGCTCAAGATACTTGACGAGCTTATTGTAGATGAGAGTCATGCCTTCACGGACTGCGTTGATGTCGTCGGTCTGTTCGCCGGCAGCAATACCGCGCTCGAAGTCGTCGATAATGGGGAGCAGCCCTTTCATCGCGCCCTCGGCAGCATTTTTGATAAGCTCGGATTTTTCCTTAAGCGTGCGCTTACGGAAGTTGTCGAAATCAGCCATGAGGAAAAGGTACTCTTTCTTTTCTTTTTCGAGCTCCTGCTCTTTCTGGTCGAGAAGATTCTTGAGGGATTCGAGTTCGGAACCATCCTCGTACGCCTCAGCCTCGGCAACAGTGTCATCGTCGCCGTCGGGGAGGACGTCGCCCACGGTCATGCCTTCGGGGACTTCCTCGTGGATGCGGGGAGTCTCTTCAGCCTGATCGGCGGGTTTCTGAGATTTGTTGTAGTCAGTCATATTTCTGAAGTTTCTAAATTTCTTTTTCATCGTCGTCCTTTTAGATTACATTAAATAAAATAGTAATTGATGGGAAGGACGCTTCACAAAGACCCGACAACAAAAACGTTGCCAAAAAACGCCTAATTAATGAGTGTCCTTTAAAAAGATAACAATGAAGCGGGCAGAACGTTCACTGCCACGTCGGACTGACGTGAATGTGACAAGAAGGGAAAGCGGCCGAGATTGTGACTGACAATTTGTCAGCATGGTGAGCAGAAGAGTCGAAGAGGGCATAGATAGCGGATCCTGACCCTGACATCGATGCGTAGAGAGCCCCGAGGGAGAGGAGGCGGGTCTTTATGGCTGAAAGTGCGGGAAACTGCGGGAAAACGCTTGCTTCAAAAGCGTTGACGACACGTCCCTGCCATTCGCTTACGGGAAGCGCAAGGAGATCGGGTAGAGGAACGTCGGGGACAGCAGGCGTTACTCCGGAGTAAGCCTGACGAGTGTTGACGCTGATTGAATCCGGCTTGATGATGGCGAGAGTCAGTCCATTAAGTGAGAGCGGGAGGGGGGAGAGTCGGTCGCCGATTCCGGTACAGAGCATCGGGGTGTTGTAGACGAAAAAAGCGCAGTCGGCTCCGAGCGATGCAGCGAGGCGGGCAAGCTCAGACTGAGAGGCACCGAGTCCGGCAATATCGTTGACCATTCTGAGGGTGAAAGCGGCATCGGCGGAACCGCCGCCGAGACCGGCTCCATCGGGGATGACCTTGTGGAGGTAGATGTCCATTTCGCCCACCCGGTCAAGTCCGTAGGTGCGTTGCATGAGGCGGAGGGCTTTCATCACAAGATTGCTTTCGGGAGGGCAATCGACAGATCTGCCTGTGACAGTCAGGGTGGAGGCGGGTGCTGATGCAGGGACTATCTCAAGAACATCCCGCCAGTCGGTGGGAACCATAGCCGTGACGAGGTCGTGGTAACCATCGGGTCGTCGCCGGATTATGTCAAGCCCGATGTTGATTTTTGCGTTGGGAAAGGTGATCATAACGGGTGCAAAATTAATAAAAAAATGTGAAGATGAGAATATTAACATAAAAAGGTGGAAAAAGTTGATGGGGAGTTGTTGGGAATGAGGGAATTTATTTGTAATTTTGTGGATGAAGAATATATCGGAGCACAGCTACGGCATAGCTCAACCAGAGTCATAGAAGATAATATCCTTAAAACTACCATCTTACGCAATATATGGACTTTACGGGCAACCGAAATAGCCAGCAGGGCGGGCAAAGACGGGTCAATCAGCCGTCGCCTCTCCAGGCAGCCGAAATGAGCAGCGGACGCACGGCACCACGTGACCGCGAGCTTGAGGAGGCAGTGCTTGGCGCCGTCATGCTGGAAAAGGATGCCTACACCACAATCTGCGATATACTGAAGCCGGAAAGCTTCTACGAGCCGGCACATCAGAGAATCTATGAGGCAGTGCAGACGCTCGGTGCCATGCAACGTCCGATCGACATGCTGACCGTGACGGAACAGCTGAGGCTTAACGGGACTCTTGAAGAGGCCGGAGGTCCGGTATATATCTCAGAACTGACGGGCAGGGTGCTTTCGGGAGCCAATGTGGAGTACCATGCAAGAATCGTTGCTCAAAAGTATCTGGCGAGGGAGCTTATATCCTTTGCATCGCAGATAGAGGGAAAAGCTTTCGACGAGAGCAATGACGTGGATGATCTGCTGCAGGAAGCAGAAGGACGCCTCTTTGAGATCTCACAGCGCAATGTGAAGAAAGACGTGACGCAGATTGATCCCGTGATCAAGCAGGCTATCGAACAGATTCAGGCAGCGTCGAACCGAACCTCGGGACTGTCGGGACTTGAGACCGGTTACCATGAACTTGACAAGCTGACCTCCGGATGGCAAAATTCCGACCTGATCATCATAGCTGCCCGTCCGGCTATGGGCAAGACGGCGTTCGTGCTCTCCATGGCAAAGAATATGGCAGTGAACTACAATCAGCCGCTTGCGATATTCTCGCTCGAAATGAGTAATCTTCAGCTCGTGAACCGTCTGATTTCGAATACCTGCGAGCTTGAAGGCGAAAAAATCAAGAGCGGGCAGCTATCTCCGCTTGAATGGGATCAGCTGATGGCGAGAATCAAGAATCTCTACAGCGCGCCACTGTTCATTGACGATACTCCCTCTCTCTCAATCTTTGAGCTCCGCACAAAGGCCCGCCGACTGGTGAGGGAACATAACGTGAAGATGATCATTATCGATTATCTTCAGCTGATGAATGCTTCGGGCATGAAATTCGGCAGCCGTGAGCAAGAGGTGAGTATGATCTCGCGCTCACTGAAACAGCTCGCGAAGGAGCTAAACATTCCAATTATCGCGCTGTCGCAGCTGAACCGCTCGCTGGAATCGCGTACTAACGACGGCAAACGACCGCAGCTGAGCGACCTTCGAGAGAGCGGTGCGATCGAGCAAGATGCCGACATCGTGTGCTTCATTCACCGTCCGGAATACTTCCTGCACTCGGACGTGGATGCGGAGGGCAGAGATATACGCGGTCTGGCACAATTTATCGTAGCCAAGCACCGTAGCGGTTCGACAGCCGACATCGACCTGCGTTTCCGCCACAAATTTGCGCGCTTCGAGAACTGGACCGAGGCAGGCAGTGACTATGAGACCGCTACCGTGGGATCAAGCATGAATATCGGAGGAAACGATGCGGGAGGATTCACAATGGGCAACGATAATAATTTTTCAGGAGGAACAGCTGATATATCGGCTCCGCCGGATTCCGACCAGTGCCCCTTCTGATAATTGAGAATCATAGATTTAAAATACAAAATATTAATAACAAAAAAACTATCGGAGGACCATGAATGAATAAATGAAAAAAATATCGTAAAAAATCACCGATTAGCAAAACCTTTTATAGGTCGAGCTTGTTTGAAGTACAAAGACCCGCAACAAGGTCTATCGCAGACAAAACAAACTTAACAGAAATTACTCACAAACAACAACTATTTATACAACAAGACTATGAAAAAAGCTGTATTACTGATGGCCGTCATGCTCGGATGCTCGACTGCTTTCGCTCAGAAAATCGCTAAAAATGAAATGAAGCAACTCCAGTCGTTCCTCGCTGCTCCCGCAGAGAAGGACGGTACGAATGCTCAGGCTCTCAAGATCACCGATCTCAGCTCACCCTCGACTTGGGAAGGCGTGACAGTAGTTGCCGGCCACGTGACCGAAATCAACTGGAAAGATAAGAAACTTGCAGGAAACCTCGACCTCTCCGGCTTCACCGCCCTTACTTCTGTCGACGTATCCCGCAATAAGATCGAGGGTCTGAACCTCGCAGGCGATGCCGCTCTCAACAAGCTGAATGCTTCACGCAACCAGCTCAAGGACGTGGATCTCGCAGGCTGCGCAGCGCTTGAGGACGTAGCTCTCTATCGTAACCGTCTGACCGACATCGATCTGACCGGTGCAAGCGCAATCAAGAACCTTAACGTTTCGAACAACTATTTCGTTGATCTTAACGTGTCAGGCGCTCCTGCCCTCACCACTCTCAACTGTCAGGGCAACCACCTCGAGAACCTCAGCGTGAGCGGCTGCACGAAGCTGAAAAATCTCTATGCCGGCTACAACAAGCTGACTTCAATCAACCTCTTCGGTGTAGAAGGTCTGACCAACATGAACCTTGACGACAACGAGATCTCCACTCTCATCATCTCCGGTCTTCCCTCGCTGAGCACCCTTATCTGCAGCGACAACAACATGACTACTCTCGGAGTGCGTGACTGCAACAATCTTCTCGACCTCGTTTGCTCCTACAACGATCTGACCACTCTCTCAGTTGAGACCTGCCCGAACCTGATCTTCGTAGACTGCTCCTACAACGACCTCACCCAGCTTACCCTCAGCAACCAGACTTTCCTCCAGCGTCTGCTCTGCAACAACAATCAGCTGACCATGCTCGATGTATCGTTTGACCAGGCTCTCGTCTACATCAACTGCCGCTACAACATGATCACCGACTTCCGTACAATCGGTTGCAACAACCTCCGCATGGTAGCATGCCAGTGGAACTACTAAGAAATCCAGGTCACTGAAAAGCGACTGAAAGATAACTGAAAAAGAAGCCCCGACTCAATAGTGAGCCGGGGCTTCTTATGTGTTTTTTCCGTATCTTATTCCTGATTGCGGAGGAGCCAGTCAGTGCGGACTTTGTCGGGGAGATGGGTTACGCGGAAGTCGGAGAACGTGGCTTTGAATCCGTCGCCATCGGGGCAAGCGGCAAACATGCCGATGCGGACAGGATGGTTTGCCTGCATCCATGCGTTGCGCATCATGTGGTATTCCTTATCATCGAAGGAGTAGAAGATCTCGATTGCATCGAGACGACGGACTGCCTTTATCCAAATGAAGTCGACGGGACGGTCGAGAGAAATGACGCTCCAGTCGGAAGTGGTGTGGCTCACAACGGTGCTGAGATTGTATTTTCCGTCGACAAATTCGATTCCGGTCTTGATGTAATTCTCGTGATCGAGGCGTATCATCATGCCAGCCTGGTCGAAGCGAACTTTGTAGTCGCCGGAGATCTTAACTTTCGCCTCAAATTCGCCGCCATATTCAGCGAAATAGAAGGGGGCATCGTCGACTGTGAAACCGTAGTGAGAGATTCGCCAGTAGTCGCTTTTGGGCGTGACATCCATAATCAGGGAATTTCCATTGATTTCCCAGTTCGCAGGCTCGTTGAACCAGTTCATTTTTTCAAGGGTCTGGGCACCTGCCCACTGGCATGTAATGGCAGCAAGTGCGAATAATGCAATTTTTTTCATATCGGGTGTTATATTAAAGATTTTAGAATGCAAATGTGGGGGCAGGAATGTCAGAAAAATCCGAATGCAAAGATAGTAAGATAAATAAAAAGTCACAAAGGGTCGGGTGGATATTGATTAGCGAAAAAGGTAGGGCACGAAGCCTTTCGAGACTTAAGTCAGTATGATTTAAGTCAATGCATAAGTTAAATCCAACTTCGGGCATGAACATCACTGATGGGAAACTTGATTTAGGGGATAAGAGTTGGCGGGGAGAGGGAATTTTTGTAACTTTGTGGTCTTAAACGTCAAGGAGCAAAATCAGTTATCTACCGCTCCATAACCCAATAATACTTTCAGATAAGAAAACAATGAAGAATATCAGAAACTTCTGCATAATAGCCCATATCGACCACGGCAAAAGCACTCTTGCCGACCGTCTGCTCGAAGCCACCGCCACTATCTCGCAAAAGGACATGGAGGCTCAGGTGCTTGACGACATGGATCTGGAACGCGAACGTGGAATCACAATCAAAAGCCACGCAATCCAGATGGAGACGGATATTGACGGGGAGCATTACATCCTGAACCTTATTGACACTCCGGGACACGTCGATTTTTCATACGAGGTGTCACGCTCGATAGCGGCGTGCGAGGGAGCTCTACTCATCGTGGATGCTTCGCAAGGAATTCAGGCGCAGACGATTTCGAACCTCTATATGGCGATTGACAATGATCTGGAGATCATCCCTGTGATCAACAAGGTGGATCTTGAGAGCGCCAAGCCTGATGAGGTGGAGGATCAGATCGTGGAACTTCTGGGATGTGACCGTGAGGAGATAATCAGAGCGAGTGGAAAGACGGGTGTGGGAGTGGAGGAAATTCTTCGCGCGATCGTAGAACGTATTCCGGCACCTTCTGGTGACCCGCAGGCTCCGCTCCAAGCGTTGATCTTCGACTCGGTGTTCAATCCGTTCCGCGGTATCATCGCCTATTTCAAGATTGAAAACGGAACTATAAGGAAGAATGATTTCGTAAAGTTCTTTGCTACGGGTAAGGAATACCACGCTGACGAGATCGGTGTGCTCAAGCTCGATATGTCGCCGCGAGAGGAACTTTCGGCGGGAAATGTAGGCTATATCATTTCGGGAATCAAGACTTCGAAAGAAGTGAAAGTGGGTGACACGATCACGCATGTGGATAGGGCGTGCGAGGGGGCGATTGACGGGTTTGAGGAGGTGAAACCGATGGTTTTCGCGGGTGTATATCCCATAGAAACAGAGGATTATGAGAATCTGAGAGCCTCGCTTGAGAAGCTGCAACTCAATGACGCGTCACTTACGTTCCAACCGGAATCGTCTGTGGCACTGGGATTTGGCTTCAGGTGCGGATTTCTCGGTCTGCTCCATATGGAGATCATACAGGAGCGTCTGAGCCGAGAATTCGACATGGAGGTGATCACTACGGTGCCTAACGTTTCGTACCGCGTGCATGATAAGCGAGGGAACGTCACGGAGGTGCATAATCCGTCGGGATTGCCTGATATCGCGCTTATCGATCATATTGATGAGCCGTATATCCGTGCGTCAATCATCACGACGACGGAGTTTATCGGTCCGATCATGACGCTCTGTCTCGGAAAGCGCGGTGAACTTCTAAAACAGGATTTTATCTCGGGTAACCGTGTGGAACTTTCGTTTGACATGCCTCTGGGGGAGATCGTGATTGATTTCTACGACAAGCTCAAGAGCATTTCGAAGGGGTATGCTTCGTTTGACTATCACCTTCAGGATTACCGCCCGTCGAGACTTGTCAAGCTCGACATTCTGCTGAACGGCGAGAGTGTGGACGCGCTGTCAACACTCACTCACGCGGACAATGCCGTGGGGTTCGGGCGTAAGATGTGCGAGAAACTGAAGGAACTGATCCCGCGTCAGCAGTTTGACATCGCCATTCAGGCTGCGATAGGGGCAAAAATTATCGCGCGTGAGACTATCAAGGCTGTCAGGAAGGATGTGACTGCAAAATGTTATGGCGGTGACATCTCGCGTAAGAGAAAGCTTCTTGAGAAGCAGAAGAAGGGCAAGAAGCGAATGAAGCAGATCGGCTCGGTGGAGGTGCCGCAGAAGGCTTTCCTGGCTGTGCTGAAGCTGGACTAATAATTAGTTGAGAGTTGGGAGTGGAGAGATGTCAGCGGTAGGTGCGGAGCGGGGGGAGAAATGCGTCGGGGATGTGTTCGATGGTGAATGACCGGGGGGTACCGATGACGAAAATGATGTCGAACTGGGCTTCAAATGGGATTTCTTTTGCTGACATATAATGGTTGGCACAGGCTACCATGTGGCTGATTTTGCGGGAATTTATAATGACCCGCGGATCGGCTATAGGGGTGGTGCGTGTCTTGACTTCCACAAAGACGTAGCGCGTGCCGTTCTGTGCGATGATGTCGATTTCGAGATGGTTCATGCGCCAGTTGGTCTCGACGATGCTATAGCCTTTGGATGCGAGATATTCGACGGCTTTTGTTTCGCCCCATTTGCCGGTGATGTTGTGTTGTGCCATAATTGTTCAATCGGTCAGGCGTTTGCGCAGGATTTTACCGGAGGATGTGCGGGGGAGAGAGGGGAGTGCGACGGCGCGCCGGGGACAGTGGGACGGGGGGAGGAGTGTGCGGCAGGCGTCGAGGATGGCGGGGAGGTCGAGATCAGTGCCTTCTACGACAAGCAGAAGCTGTTCGCCCCATTTCTCGCTTGGCTCGGATGTGAGGTAGAACGGGCGGGGGATGGCGGGGGAGATTTTTCGCTCGAGAATCTCGGGATGCAGCTTTATGCCTCCGGAGTTGATGACGTGGTCGATGCGTCCGAGCCAACGGAAGGATGTGGGGGAGAGAAGGGTGACGGCGTCGTTGGTGACAAGGCGCCGGAATGAGTAACCGGAGGAGGAGATGGCGAGGGAGCCACGCCCGGGGTCGATGTCGAATGTCACGCCCGGCATGGCAACGAAAGGAGCATCGGGAACGGAAAGCGGGCGGACGGCAACATGGCTGCAGGTCTCGGTCATTCCATAGGTGGCGTAGGGGTGGAACGGGAGGGGGGATAGGAGCGAACGCTCGGCTTGGGGAGAGAGAGGCGCGCCTCCGATTATCACGTTGTCGATCTTTACGTCGGGATGTCGGCTGACCCAATCGATGAGCCCGGGGAGCTGGGAGGGGACGATCGGGAGGAGGGAGATCGGTCTGCCGCCGAGGATGGCGGGATCGAGG
>CAMWPM010000012.1 GCA_947176235.1 uncultured Bacteroidales bacterium
CTCCAACATTGCTCTCTCGCCCTCGCGCCAAAATCACGCCGTAATCTTTAAGCCGCACGACGGCCGGTGGGGGCTTTCGGTGCGATGTCCCGGTCACAGTGCTCCAACATTGCTCTCTCGCCCTCGCGCCAAAATCACGCCGTAATCTTTAAGCCGGGCGGTGCCGGGGGGAGCTTTCGGTGCGGTATGTGGCAGATTACTTTACTGAGGCGTGCAGATGTGTGCAATGGCGGCTTCAATCATCGTGTCGATACCATCCAGAGCAAGCACAGGATCAAGATCGACTTCGCACCCGGGAGTGGGTGCCACTCCATTCTCCGTCGATACGCCTTTGGCATCAAGGAGCGAACAAGCGGAAAATCTGATTCCCCACCCGCAAGGAAGTTCGGAAGAGAATGGCATTCCGCTTCCTCCGCCCGTGGTTGCGCCCATGATGGTGGCTGTGGGGACGTGGTTCATTACAGCCACAAAGTTATTTGCGGCAGAGTAGGTGGAGCGGTTGGTGAGCACAACAACCGGTTTTATCCAACGGATGTGAGGTTCGGCAGTAGGCTGGAAATAGTAGGCATAAGGTTCGGAGAAATCGCTGTGTCCCGGACCAGTCTTGTGGGAAATGTAGCCGGCAAGTGTGCGTGAGGTAATGAAACGCGATACGAGAGTTTCGACATTGCTGATTGCTCCACCACCATTGTCGCGGACGTCGATGATGATGCCGTCGCACGTGGCGAGATGAACGAAGATGGCATCCCAGTTGCCATCGCCGAGAGCCATGTCGAATGACGGATAGCGAATATAGCCGATGTTGTCGTGGAGAATTCCGAAGTTGACTCCTCCGATGGAGCGGTAGTTGAAATTGAAGTAATATTCCTCAACAAGCCGCTCCTGATAATTCTGGGGGTAGTCGCTCCACCAGCGCCTGTAGTAGGAAGTGTTGAAAGAAGCGGACAGGTTGACATGACCGTCACGAAGCTCGTCGAGCATGTCGGAACATACATTGAAAAGTTCCTCGCGCGACATTGACGGGTTGAGGCGGGCGGAATAGACTTTGTATATCTCATTCCAGTCGATTCCCTTGGAGTCGAGGAAGCAATAGTGCTGATCGATAATTGACCACAGAGCATCGAAGTTGCCCTGCACGTCGTTGTCGTAGTCGGGGAGCTCATGGCAGCCCGTGAGCGAGATGGCTACAACGATGGTTGAGAATATGTGGCGAAGTTTTGTCATTGTCGGAAGCGCTGATTAATAGAGGGCGGAGATGATGCGTGCGGTGGGGGAGATGGCGGATAATCCGCTCCGTGAAGGGACGGAAATCCATTCGTTGACAATGCCAAGGACGAATGAATGTGTGATTACCCGCGAAGTGATGCCGCTGACGCGGGTTGAAAGGATGTCGCCGCGATAACCGATGCGGAGGCGAGTGGAGCCTAACGCTAGATCGGCTGTCAGAGAGTGGTTGTAGACGAAATAGTTGCCCCACCAGGCTGCATGGGCGAGCCCGTTATGGTTGCCGAGCCAGATTTCGTAATATAGTTCGCCATAGTCGGGGGAGAAGAATGCGCCGGTCACTGGCAATTCTGCCTGATAGCGGAGAAGAATGGGGAGCCGGGAGATGCGGGTGGACCATGTGGCATAACCTTTCAGTCCGATAGTCCATGCTGCTTTTCCGGCGACGGGGTTGTTGCCGTTGCGGCGGTTGTAAATCGCTCCTCCGTCGATACCGGTCGTCCCGCCAATAGCAAGAGTGATGGCGCGGGGGAGCCTCCAGCGATGCATCATAGCCCATGATGCTTGCAGGCTAAGGCGGTACATATCGGCGTTGCGGGCGGGATTTTCGGTGATGTCGGCATCAATCCCGACGTTGAGCTGCATGACCCAGCGGTCGGGGGAGAAACGCATGGCTTGCATCCGTTCGTATTGCAGCGAGAGGTTGCTGCCGGTGTAGCGCAGGGGTGTGAGATATGTGTCGGCAAGGTTTGCAGAACCGGCTCCGATCATGAATGCGGAAGCCACAGGACGGATTACGGAGGCGGGACTGTCACCGTTGTCGGCAGCTTTTGTGGTAACGGAGACAGAGAGCAGGCAGAGCGCAACGGAAAGAATGGCGCGGGAGAATATACGAGTAATCTCTTTCATGGCAATGAATGTCAGAAGATGCGTTGCTGTCCGTTGATTTCGTCGCGTACCTCCTCGTCCGAGAGGTCATCAGTGCCGTCAGCCTCAGCAGAAGTTTCAGCCGGATTCTCACTGTCGGCTGTTTCTTCTTCCGAGTCGGTTTCGCCAGTGGGGCGCGGATCAATTTCAGAAATTGATTCTACTGCCCAAGTAGTGAGGCGTTTGCCACGTGCCTTGAACGACTTTACGGCAATAAACTCATCGGCATCAATAATGAAGGGTCCACGGAATGCGTCATCGCCTCCGGGAGTTACTTCAAATCGGGGCAGAACGGTGTCAGTCAATAGAATAAGGGTGGAGTCGGGGTTGTCGCCGAGGAAACGGGTGCGCTTGTTGGTCGGCTCGAAGGTAAAGCGTTTGACGTAGGGGTAGCCCTGGTCGGCATCATTGAGGATAGCTGTCCAGACATGTCCCTGACGGAATTTCTCGATGCGCAGGATGTTGTCCTCGTAGTGATTTTCGGCAGAGAAGGAACTGACGTAGTATTCGCCTGATTTGAGGATGACAAGGATACGGTCGGTGCCGAGAAATTCTCCGAGATAATTGCCTCTGCCTTCGTAGTTGAGACGGAGTACATCGGGGTCAAACCACACCTGACGTCCGCCCAATGTCGACGTGCCCTCTTTCTTGAGGGAGAATCGATGAACCTCGTTCTTCGTCACGATATTACCCTGGCTCTGGCGTCCCTTGATCGCGAGCTCTGAGAAGTCGACGTCGAACTGGAGCTTGTTGAGGCGAGGCTTGGGCTTGAGGGTGACTTTCACGGTCTCCGCCTCGCCGTTGGGGTTGGCGGTGAACCATGCTACGCGGGAGCCCGGAAGTCCCTGGGTCAGATTATATTCTTTGTCGCGTGTTACACCGGTGACAGCGAAGCGTTTCATGAAGAATGTGCCGCCACGACCGTTCTGATAGATGACGTTGTAGATAGTGCGGGTGTCGTTGCGCTTAAACACGTCGATGTGGATGATATTTTTGTCGACAAACAGTTTGTCGGCGACTTTTACCACCTTGTAGCGTCCGTCACGATAGAAGATTATGATGTCGTCGATCGACGAGCAGTTGCACACAAACTCGTCCTTCTTGAGTGACGTGCCAATAAATCCTTCCTCGCGGTTGATGTAGAGCTTTTCGTTGGCTTCAGCCACGGTGGCCGCCGCTATGGAATCGAAGTTTCGGAGGGTGGTGCGTCGGGGAAAATTGTGACCGTATTTCTTCTTCAATCCTTCGTACCAGCTTATGGTATAGTCGGTAAGATGGTCGAGGTGGTCCTGTAATTCGCTTATTCTGTCGTGATAGGATGCAATGAGTTCGTCGGCTTTCGTGGAGTTGAATTTCAGGATACGTGCCATCTTGATTTCCATTAGCCGCAGAAGATCGTCGGTGGTGACGGGGCGTAGGAAGGAGGGTTTGAACGGTTCCAGCCGGGAGTCGATGTGGGCAAGGGCATGATCCATCGTCGGGCTTTCCTCAAATTCCTTGTCCTTATAGATCCGCTCCTCGATGAAGATTTTTTCGAGCGATGCGAACTGAAGCTGCTCACGCACCTCACCAAGCTGAATCTCAAGCTCACGACCGAGAAGAGTGCGGGTTGTGCGGACGCTGTGGCGCAGGACATCGCTCACGCCCAGAAACTGGGGCTTGCGGTCGGAGATCACGCAGCAGTTGGGTGAGATGGATACTTCACAGTCGGTGAATGCATAGAGAGCGTCGATAGCCTTGTCGCTCGACGTGCCGGGCTGGAGGTGAACGAGGATAAGGGCAGTCTCAGCCGTGTTGTCGTCGACCTTGCGGATCTTGATCTTACCCTTTTCGAATGCTTTCAGGATTGAGTCGATGACGACACTTGTTGTCTTGCCGAAAGGAATCTCGGTGATGGCAAGAGTCTTGTTGTCGATCTTCTCAATTTTAGCACGCACTTTGACTGCTCCACCGCGCTCGCCGTCGTTGTAGCGCGAAACGTCGAGGAATCCCCCTGTGGGGAAGTCGGGATAGAGGGTGAATGGCTCGTCGCGCAGATATGCCACTGCGGCGTCAAGAATTTCGTTGAAGTTGTGGGGGAGGATTTTGGAAGATAGCCCGACGGCAATTCCCTCGACACCCTGGAAGAGGAGCAGGGGAAATTTAGCGGGGAGCACTACGGGTTCTTTCTTTCTGCCGTCGTAGCTCGGAGTCCATTCAGTAATCTTGGAGTTGTAGAGAGTCTCGAGGGCGAAGGGGGAGAGGCGGGCTTCAATGTAACGTCCTGCGGCAGCGGAAGCACCCGTCAGTATGTTTCCCCAGTTGCCTTGTGTCTCGATCAGAAGTTCTTTCTGTCCGAGGGTTACGAGGGCATCGTTGATCGAAGCGTCGCCGTGGGGGTGATATTGCATCGTGTTGCCGACGATGTTTGCCACCTTGTTGAATCGACCGTCATCGAGCGTCTTCATGGAGTGGAGGATGCGGCGCTGTACGGGTTTCAATCCGTCGTCGATATGGGGGACGGCGCGCTCCAGAATGACGTAGGAAGCGTAGTCGAGATACCAGTTGCGGAACATGTTGCGCAACTGAGGCTTTGCTCCCGGCACGGTGACGACGGGGTCAGCAGGAGAGGACGGCTGCCGGGTGGCGGGGGAGTTGGCGGTATCAGACGAAAGTGATGAATCGGGGTTTATGACGTTTTCTTCGCTCATGAGATGTAGAAATGAAAAAATCAGCCACTAATACAGGACGATGCACAAATTTACTGATTTTTTCCGAAATTCCGAAATTTTTTTGCGAAGTCGGTCATAATGAAGCTCATTGCAAGTATGTTGAAGGTTGTTGCGGAAACAAAAATCCGATTACTTACAGTGATATTATTTACAACTTTCGATGGGTTGCGTCTTTGCGCTCAAACGTTCAAAGGTGCTACGTGGTTAAAAATTTTAAGAAAAAGCAAGCCAGCCGAACGTTGAGGTTGAGATATTGAGAGTTGGTTCGAATTTTTGTTCGGCTGTACTTGCAAAATTGGTATATTGTTGGACATATTTTTATCTTTTGACTTTGAAATATACTTGATGTATCTGACCATCGTGATTCGATGGACTCATATTTGTAATTTTTAGATGATTCGATAGATGTTGCCGTCAACGTTCTCGCCAGTAGCGTTTGATTTCTTTTCCGGTGAAAAGTTTACGACCGCTTTTAGAGGTTTTCCAGTCAAGACCGCCATATCGTCGTCCCAGCAGTGCGAGACGGCTTATTGTGTTACGGTGTAGTCCGAGAATTCGGGAAGTCTCAGTTATTCCACCCCTCCAGGAGTCAGGTATATCGGGACAAGTGTTTACAAGATTCATAAGCCTTGATCAAGTAAGAGTTAAGAGTGGGTCTATCAGGGATAGACATTAGTATTCATTCCAGAATCGTTTGATTTCCTTACCGTAGTAAACAGTTCTGCCCCGTTTGCTTTTCTTCCCTTCAATACCGCCACCTTTTCGCCCCAGCTTTGTGTACCTTATGATGGTATCATCGCTGAGACCGAGAATTCGGGCAGTATCGGTAACTCCGCCTTTCCAGTCGTCGGGGATATCGGGACAAATATTAACGAGACCCATAATCTGTTCTGTTAAGTCTGTAAGTAAGGATCAGGTAAGGGCAGGGGAGGGCTCTCCGGGTGTACGAAGGACCACGGAGAGGGTTTTGAATGATTTCGAAGCCTTAATGACCTTGCCTTTTGGTTTCATCTCCTTGATGACCTGGATAGCGGTCTGATAGGCAGATTCAACTTCGTCGGCGCTGTTGAAAGCGAGGGGAAGGAACTGACCGGGAGCCATGTCCCGTACCATTTTACGAGTAAGTGTAGCGGTCATTATCTACAGTAATATCCTCCAGTCTTATTAGAGCCGCGATATTCTACAAAGCCCATTTCGCCTAACACTTTTAAGGCTCTTTTCACGGTGGCCTCACTTTTACCTACGATAGGAGTGATGTTTACTCGACTTATACCTGGATGCTCTCTGATAACTTTAAGAATATTCTTCTCAACTACCGAAAGCAAAGTTATCGGGTCATTTATCGGGTCATTTATCGGGTCATTTATCGGGTCATACTTGTGATCCGATAAATTCGGACGTATGAAAGTTACCTTCACAACACCTCTTTCATCGGTTACAGTTGGCTGTGGTAGCCCGGCTCGTTCACACTCTTCAAATATCAAAGACAATCCTCTTCCCCAATGTTCAATAACGCCACTGTAATACATCACGCGTGCTATTGTCTCGTTTGGTGGTTCCGATGTATGGGAGTCAAGTACATGAGAGCCGTATGTAAGTTTGTTCGCTGGAATATCTTCAGGGAGCATCCCCGCGTTTTCAATCTCTATGCGGTCATCATATATGGCAACGCCAACCGATGCTGTCTTTCTCCAATCCATGTGCGCCAGTGCATTAGCACAACACTCTCGCAAAGCATTTATTGGTACTTCCAACTCATCCTTGCGATACATGCCGTCGAACCGACTTGTAACTGAGAGGTGCTTTAGGAAGAAGGGGGTAACCTCATTCAGCAAATCAAAGATGTTGCCTTCAATCTGTTGGTTGTCGATGAAATCTCGTTTGTCCTTACCACGGAATCGGGCAAGCCGAATAATGCAGTTGTGATAGTAAAAGAAGTCTTTGCCAAAAAGAACAGCGGCGGCATTGCTGTACACACCATTCTTGAGTACTTTGAATTTTTCAAGAATGGCAATTGGGTCACGCGTGTAGGCACCGTCTTTCAACCTACCTAATTCAAGTGCCTGACGAATTGCCCAATGTATGCGGCTTTCATCAAGATCCTCAAATTTCAGATTTTCGTTTGGCAAGGAATCCCATTTGTATTTGAGACCGCCGCGGTGCATAATCATACGCGAATATCTATCGTGTGGCATAACAGATGTTACGCTGTCATGACGTTGATATGGTCTGCCATCGTATGAATATGGTTTATCGGGATTGTTTCCCTCTGCTTCAAATACTATCAACTGTTTGTCGGAATCATTCAGCAGGATATATTTTTGACGGATTTCCACCGATGGTTCAAAGCGACGCAGAGCATCGCCGATCATACGTGTAGTCTTATCGCCAATTTCCTGTCCTACAATTTTACCGGAATTTTTTACGCCAAAGATTACAATACCACCTTTGCCATTGAGCATTCCACACAATGTTTCCATCCCTCGGTCAAGTTGACCTGTGGTCTCTTTAAACTCAACGTCAACTCCTTCATGGTTTTCAGCCAAATGCTGTATGTAGTCTAAGTTAATCTCCATATATTTAAATTACAGGTACAAAGTTACAATTTTTTTGAGATTCAAAGCAATTACAGACAAAAAGACTGTACTGCCTCTCAGAAAGTACCATTCCATTTGATAACCTCCATAAGGTTTGCTCGAGAGGTAGGGTGTGAAATTTCGGAGCTATTATTCTATAGCTCCAAAAGAGAATTTGACTTGACTTCCCTTGTATTGTTTTGTATTGAATCAACACAATAAATCCAAAGTGGTATATAAATTTGTATTTATTAGTACGATATCATGTATCGGGGTAGATTCGAATTTGTCTTGGGATATTCGATCATGACGCAATGTGTTGAAATATATATGGGAAAGGGTGCTGAAAGGTGTTATTTTGAATTTTGCGTCGAAGAATCAATTTTGGGATGGAAATGTTTGAGAAGCAGAGGGATAGGTGGCTTGGATCAGTAGTCGGTTTCGATGAAGTCGACGGTGGCGCGGGAGGCGAAGATTGAGTCGGAGATGTCGTTGCCGTTTTCATCCTCAACTTTTACGAGTGATATGCCTTGCAGCTGGCTGTTGAGCCGGCTCAATGTGTTGTCGAGGAACGTGCGTTTTTCTTTCAGGAAGTCAGTACGTGTGGTACGCTCATAATCATCCGCCAGATAAACGGGTGTGATAGCTTTATCGGAGAGTTGAAGTCCGGTGGCTTCAAAACGGTACTGACCGCCTTCGGATTCTGCCAACAGAATCAGTCCGGGGAGTCCGTCAAATTTCCAAGGACCATTGGAACGAGGAATCTCGGGCGAGAACCACACAGTCCATTTGCGACCGTGAAAAACGGTAGAGGCTTCCGTACAGTCGTAACCAAGGATATTCCGGGTGGAGTCGAGAATCTCCCAGTCCCATTTTTCTGGAACTTCGTCATACGAGAATTTGTTGAGTCCGGCAGTGTCGTAATTGCGCACGAGACTGTCGGTGAAAGATTTCAGGACGTAATAACTGCCATCCTTTTTCAGCATATCCTTCATCTTCCCACCGAAATAAGCACTTCGAGTCATTTCTTTATACTTGGCAGCGCCTTCAGGAGTGGAATTGAGCGAGTCAATGTACTCGGTGGTGGGGGAAAAGAATTTCGATTCATTGGCGTTGGCAAGAAGAATATATTGGTTCTTGACGTCGATCTTTCCGTTTTTCATGTTTGGTGAAATCGCTGTATAGCTGACTTCGATGTCGGCGGTCTGTGCCATTGAAGCTATTGCCACGAAGCACATAATCAAAGAAGATACAGTTTTTTTCATTTTCTTAGGGATATTGAGATGAGGAGTTCGCGTCCGCGGAGCCAGCGTTGGGATTCGAAGGATGATAGCTGGCTGTAGGTCGTGTAATTGTAGGAGCGCTGGTTGAGGAGATTGCCGATGACGGCAGAAAGTTCCAGACGTTTGCCGAGCTTATACATGAGTTTTGTGTCGAGCAGAAACACGTTTTTATAGGATCCGGATGTCAGTTCGTTGCGATAATGCTCGCCCATGATGCGCCACTGCCATTTGCGGTGGGGGATAATGTTGATGAGGAGTGAATTTTCCAAACCGCTGAGCCATGAATTTTTAATATCGTTCATTTCCAATCGGCTATTGGAGAAGTTGATCGAGAAATCGAAACTCATCCAGCGGACCGGCGTGCCGCTGATCTTTCCGCCGATACTCCATCCTGTGCTGACGGAACTTACGGCGTCGCTTCCGGAAAGCAGGTGTGATTCATTGCGGGTGAATGATCCGTAAAGATTAGCGCTACCACGCATGAAGTCAAGTGTCTTACCGATATTGGCATTGGCCATAAGCATCTGAGCATCGCTTCTGGCTGCGGAATATGAATAAACGATGTAGTCGCCATAGAGTTGCTGCGAGAGAGTGTAGGGGAGATGTGACCACGACTGCATGACCATGGTATTGGCAAAGACGCCACGTTGGGTGTGTTTGTAGGCGAAGCTGGCGGATACTCTCTGCGAAGTGGAAGTGTAAAAGTTATCGACTCCCCGTCGGAACGAGCGGTAATCGGTCATGATATAGCCAGGCTGGATCATATTCAGGTTCATCGGCGACCGCCCAGTCGCTCCACCCAGGGTGACAGAAAAACGGTTGTTCGGCTTCCAGTTCAGGCTCAATGTCGGGGAAAAGTACACTTCCGAGCGATTGGCAAGCGCTTTGTCAAATGTGTACCGGGCAAAACTCAACGGTGCGTTCAGAGTGAAATTGACTCGCCTTACCCAATATTCAAACTTAGGAGTGGCATAAATAGTGAAATAGTTGGTGTTAAGCACATTCTGCATTTCATCGTTGATTACATTATCTGACGTAACCGGCACGTCGACACGATCGGGAATGGAAGGTAACTCGGAATGAAGAGAGCGCGCGTAGCCTTTGACGCCACCTTCCAGACTTAAAGTTACCCCTCTGATCGAGAATGCGTAGGCAGCACTTTCGTTGGTGAAAAATGCGTGATCACCGATGTGCTGCCGGATGTTGTTGCCGCCAAAGGTGACATCAAGAGTCTGTGGCAGAGATTCCCATTCATTATTGCTGATGAAAGTCACCAGATGATTGCCGCGGAAGCGCTTGATCATCTTAAATTTGTTGGTGACATAATAGTCGGGAAGAGAAGCGGACTGAGTGTTAGGCAGCGAACCAGTGACTCCGAGAGACAGATCGTCCCAGTCAAGGTTGGTCAGAAGTGTGTTGTTGATGAACGCTGTGCGTTTGTTCACCTCGTAGACGAATTTTCCGGAAAGAGCGTGGGAGCGGTCACGACCGGTTCGATCTTCAGTGACTATCCGGTCGCCGTTTTCAAGAAAATATGTGGTCACGTTGGCGGCTTTAGCCGTGACGCGATTAAATGAATAGTCAAACTGAGCTTTCAGTTCGCCGCCTCTTACTTTCCACAGACTGTTGGTCGAAACCATAGCCGAACGGTTGAACAGCGTGCGTTTCCGGCTTAGTGACGGCACCCCGGGGAGTGATACACTGATATAACGGTCGAGTTCAGTCATACGGCGTGAGGCGAAGAAGTCGGTAGTGTTTGCCGAAAGATCCTCACCGAGATTGTTGGATTTGAAGGTTGTGATATTCTGGAATCCGGGCATCACTGCCATAGCAAACAGTTCGCCGTCCCACACGCCGCCGGATGGTTGCCAGGAATAGCCGCCTCCTGCTTCGCCATGGAAAGTCCATGTTGCCTTAGCTTTGTTTTTCAACTTAAGGTTGATTGCAGCGCGGTCGGAAAAGCTGATGCCTGAAAGCACCTGCATGGGCTGATGATTCTCCATCACCTCCACTGCTCCCACATCGTCATGGCTGATACCGTTGGTAGCGATACCATATTTGCCACCGAGAAGATCAGATCCTTCGATGTAGAACTTGTTGATGTCCTCGCCCTGATATTTGATCTTTCCGCTGCTCGACACATCAATACCTGGCATCCGGCGGAGGACGTCGCCGATGCTGCGGTCCTGAGCCTGTGCGAAGCTGCCTACATGATATGTGACAGTGTCGCCCTGCTCGCGGATACGATCGGCATTCACCGACACTTCTTTCAGCATAGTAGCCGATGCTTTCATAACGATGGTGAGGGGGAGCGATACGCTGTCGAGTGAGATGGATTGCTTAGCGTAGCTCATCATCGACACGTCAAGAGACCATCCCTTGATCTCAGGCGTGATGATGGAGAATTTCCCTTCGGCATCGGAAGAAGCATACTTCCGAATCTTTCCTTCGGTGTTCCGTAAAATGACGGATGCACCAGTAATCGGTTCGCCGGACCCTTCCTCTACAACTACCCCTGACACGTTGACCTGAGCAACGGAATGGAGCGTCGCTATCAGCATGGTCAGAATGAGCAGCAATCGGGTCATAGGTTGTGGGGATAATCGGTTTCCTCTTTGTCGTAATTGATTTTTCGCGGTTTGTCATCCTCGGGAGTAGGAGTGGGACCTACGCCAAAGGCGGCTCGGATTTTCGCTCCGAAGTTGGAGTGCTTGTACTTCCACCAGTTGTTGAAGAACTTATCCCTTGTCACTTCGATATAATCATCATTCTTTCGTTTCATGCAGATACCAACGTCACCGATGCCTTTTTGCATCAGCCCGCACCCCTCAAACACGTAATTCCTCGCAGAATCGTACGCTTCCAGAATCAACCCCGGCAGTCCGCAGAGCTTCCAGGGACCTTCCTGCACCGGAAACTCGGGGGTGAACCATGCTATCCATTTGCGTCCGCGGTAATCGGTTTCAGCCCTGTAACATTCGTAACCCAGCACGTTCTTTGTCTCACCGGTGATTTCCCAGTCAGGCTTTTCCCATTCTTCCCTGTAACGCCAGGGAGTCATATCGAAGAAGTCATCCTCAATAACCTGATTGGCTGAGTAATCCTTATATAAGAAAGATTTGTGGTGACCATCAAGCGTGGCGAAAACATTAGGATTGCCTTTATCCATTTCGGCATACATCATTCCCCAATAAGCATCCGGATTAGCTATGAGTAAGGAATCCTGAAAGAATCGCTTGGAATTGCAGAACATCGATTTATTTTTACCGATCCTCAGCATCATTTCATCTTTATACTGCAGTGAGTCACGAAAAAGAGTGTCGTAGACTTCCGTACGGGTGTAATGGACTTCAAGGATTGCCGGCTCTGCATTCCTGATGAAATCTCTTGCAAACAACGTAGCTGACGCCAGAAGGAAAAATATGTAGATCAGACGTTTCATAAATCTTTTCAATTAAGAAATCACTTTGTCGGCAAAATTACGTAAGATGAAATTCCCACGCCATACCCAAAAGGGTACGATTGCACTTCTTCCGAGAGCTGAGAACTCAAATTTCAATGGTCGCGATAAGTGAGTGATTAGTGATAGTCTGTCTCAAGGAAATCATATTTCTGAGATTCCTCGGTAACCGGAGCATCCTATACGCCAAGGTTATAACCGGTCTGAGCCTTAAAAATAGCCATACCGTTGTCAAGCGAATTACGGTAATCCGTCAGCATTCTTTTCCGGTCCATCTTTTCGTATATTTTTTGAGGATTGTCGGGGATCGGCAGAATTTCCTTGTCGGATAATTCTATGCCTGTTGCTACAAAACGGTGCTGACCCGTTGGCTCAGAAGCCTCCAGAATAAGTCCGGGCAGCCCGCAGAATTTCCAGGGACCATCGTGCAGGGGAATTTCAGGCGTGAACCAGACGATCCAACTTCTGCCATGATAATCGTCCACTTTAGCCTTAAGACATTCGTATCCCAAGATGGACTTCTGGCTGTCTTCTTCCACAATTTCCCAATCAAAACACGGGATCGGTTCCTTATAGTAACCGTACTCACCGAGTCCGCCTCGATCATAGACTGTCATTGCCGAATCCATGACATTCTTAACGACATAAAGTGATGTCTTATATGTCACAGATTCCATTGCACTACGGTCCCTTCCTTCGGAATATGCCTTTACGGCAGCCGCGAACATTTCTTTTTCCGCTGCTCTGCCGGCAGGGGTGGAAAATAATGAATCCTTGTATTCGGTCCCGGGACAATAGAATTTGCTTAGTGACGGATTTGCAAGCAATATAAACGAGATGTCAGATTCCACCACTCCGTCGCTACCCCTGTGGAATTTGTGATGGTAATTGTATCCCACCTTTATTTGGGCATGGGGATATTCCTTCTTCTTGGCAGAAACCGTTAGGATAGCAAAGAGGACTAATAAGGTGAAAATCAATGATTGTCGGTGCGTCATTACTCAGATATTATAATATTTGACCGGACGCAAATATAGACAATCTTTTTCAAATCATTGATAAACACATGTTAATAAATCGGGGTAAAGCAAAAAAAACGAATTAAGAATCAATGATGTCAATTTTGCTGAAAGCCGACTCGGGAATCACCATCAAATAGTTCTTTTATCTTATCTTGCAAAACTTTCTTGGATGGAAGACTCAATTGGTATTCAGCAACTAAAGTCGGCGACAGCGAGCGAGACATTGCATATTCGACTACCTCATCATCCTTGTCCTTGCATAACAAAATCCCTATACTTGGGTTTTCATGAGGTTTACGTACGTCTCGATCAAGAGCCTCCAGATAGAATTCCAGCTGTCCGAGGTCTGCCGGGTGGAATCGTCCCATTTTTATTTCAAATGCAACGAGGCAACGTAGATCTCTGTGAAAAAACAGCAGGTCAATCCGGAAATCTTCGCTTCCTACCTGAACTCGATATTCCTGTCCCATGTATAAAAAATCTTTGCCAATTTCAAGCACAAAATCCTTCATACCGGCAATAATGGCTTTTTTCATGGAATATTCGTCAGAATAAGGCTTGCTACCGATAAAGTCCATAATATAGCGATCTCTGAAGGATCGCTCGGAAGATGGAGCTATTTCTCTCAGCACTGCTGAGAGTTTTGGCTTGTCAATCATCGTGCGCTCATAAAGACCTCGATTAATGACACTGTCGAGCTCTCGAGTTGACAACCGTTCATTCGCGGCAAGATGCAAATAAAATTTCTTTTCTTCAACGGACTTGCATCTTGACATGATAGTAAGATTATTCGTCCAATTAATCTGTCTCAGCATTGCTGAGAGATTTTCATCACATGAACAATAGGTCTCATAGAACTGCTTCATACGCCAGAGATTTTTGTCGGAAAATCCTTTTTTGTCCTCTGTGTTTTCAGCAATATAATTTGCCAATTGACGGATAACTCCGTCTCCCCACTGGGAGTTGTTGATCCGATATGTCAATCTTTCACCTATTCTCCAATATAAATCAATGAGTGCTGAGTTGGCTATCCTGAAAACATTTCTTCTTGTCTCATGGATGACATTGACAATCTCATTGAACTGATCTTTCAGTTCATTCGAAGCAACTGTGTTGAAATTTTCCATGATGGTATAATTCAGAAAAATTTGGTGAAATGTTGAGTAATCTAAAAAGATTTTTTGACTGGGGAATCAGGGGCGTGCGAGGATGAGGGCGGAGCGGGGTTCGACTGTGCAGCGACCTCCGCGGAGTGTGCCCATTCCTTCGGGATTGATAGAGCCGTCGCGGGCTATCACAAGCCATTTGGCGCGGGGGAGATTGACTGTCTGGGGGCGGTCGGAGCCGTTGAATACGAGTTTGATTTCGCGCCAGGGGTCACCGTTGGCATGGTTGAGCAGAGAGTAAGAGATAAGGTTGGTGGTGCCTGCTGGCAGGCGGTCGAACTTCAGGTTGCGCGCGATGTCGGCTGCCGATGTCATGCGGAATGCGGGATGGGAGCGGCGGAGCTCGATAAGTCCCTGATAGTAGTCAAAGAGGTCGCGGTAGAGCGCTTTCTGTTCCCAATCGATAGCATTGATGGAATCGGGAGATTTGTAGGAATTGTGGACACCTTTTTTGTCGCGGAACACTTCCTCGCCTGCGGCGATGAAAGGAGTGCCCTGTGAGGTGAGAACGATGGTCTGGGCGAGTTTGGCTGCCCGCTGGCGCTCTTCCACAGATGCGCCGGGCATGGATTTGGCAAGCTTGTCGGTCAGAGTCAGATCGTCGTGACATGAGACATAATTTATCACCTGTGTGGGAGCCGAAGCATAGGGAGCCTTTGAATTGTTACATTTGGAGTAATCCACCTGTGGATGGGCAGTCGCTGCTACGATTCCCATTTTGACAGTCTCCTCGTTGCCGGGCTTGCCGGTGGCAAAGCCGCGGTCCTCGGCGTTGCTGTAGTGGCCTTTGACGGCATCACGGAGATCGTCGGAGAACACCGCTACATCGGGCATCATGTAAACGTTGTCCTTGAGAGCACGCTGCTCGGCGGGTAGGGGAGAGGCACCGGCGGTCCAGCCTTCACCGTAGACGAAAATATCGGGGTTGATCTCCTTAAGTTCGGCTGCCACGCGATTCATGGTGTTGACGTCGTGGATAGCCATCAGATCAAAGCGGAAGCCGTCGATATGGTACTCCTTTGCCCAGTGCTTCACGGAGTTGACAATATAGTCACTCACCATAGCTCGTTCGCTTGCCGTCTCGTTGCCGCAGCCTGAGGCGTCACTATAGGATCCGTCGGCGTTATGGCGGTAGAAATATCCGGGGGCGATGAGGGAGAAGTTGGAATCATCATTCTGCGCCGTATGGTTGTACACGACATCCATTATGACGCCGATTCCGGCGTCGTGAAGCGCCTTGATCATCTGCTTCATTTCCTTAATGCGAGTCGCGGGATCGGCAGGGTTGGTGGAATAGGATCCTTCGGGGGCATTATAGTTGAGCGGATCATATCCCCAGTTGTAGCTGTTGGATAAAAGATTGGACTCGTCAACGGAATTGAAGTCGTAGGAGGGAAGGATGTGGACGTGGGTCACGCCGAGTTCTTTCAGATGATCGATACCGGTCTTTTGTCCGGAAGGAGTGGCGGTGTCGTGCTCGGTGAGTGCGAGAAATTTTCCTTTATTCACGATTCCGCTCGACGGGTGTACTGAAAAGTCGCGGTGGTGCATCTCATAGATGACTGCATCGGTAATCGCCTTGATCTCGGGGCCGCGGTCGGAGTCCCATCCGTCAGGATTGGTGGTGGAGAAATCGATGATGGCGGCGCGCTCGCCGTTGGTGCCAACAGCTTTGGCCCATATTCCTGGTGTCTCCTGAAGCCAACGGTTGCCATCGTTGATCGAGAACGTGTAGAAAAGACCGGTGAGATCGAGAGGAACGACTGCTATCCATGTGCCGTCCTTGCCAGGTTGCATCCCGACGGTCATGGTCGGAGCAGAATTACGGTCGGTGGGGTAGACGTTGACTTTAGCTTCCTTAGCCGTCGGGCTCCAGATGATGAATCGGGTGGAACCATCGGGGGTGATGCTGACTTCCGAATCCATTCCCTGACTTACGGGCAATGAGGCATAGACGGAATCGTCGGGTGTGGCGGATGCGATGAAAGGTCGAGCGGATAATGAAGCAGTTGCCAGGGCTAAAATGCTCATGGTTGTGCGGATGTTAAGGTACATCAGAAAGTAGATATTTTAATAAATGATAAGAATAAACGTCGTTTACTTAATAAAAAGAAGCGACGTGGAATGTATTTTTTGCAAAGATAGGTAAAAGAGATATAAAAAATAAGATATAGAAGGAAAAATATTGGGTCAACTCAAAAAAAAGTGTTACCTTTGCGCTTTCAAAACGCAATAGAGGCGTCAGTTAGGTCATACCGGACGATGAGAATCCGTAAGAAATGAGTATGAGGCTGTCGCCTTAACGAACGAAAAATTGCACGCTAATGACAAAAGAACTCGCTAAGGTAGATTGTTTGTTTGAGACAAGCTGGGAGGTTTGTAACAAGATAGGCGGTATCTACACAGTTCTCTCCACCAAGGCAAAGACCTTGCAGAAACTCTATAAGGACAAAACGATATTTATCGGTCCGGACGTATGGACCGAGCAGACTCCCTCACCATATTTCGTAACAGAGCCGACTCCCCTCGATTCGTGGGCATCCCAGGCCGCGCTTCCTGTAGGAGTGACCGTGCGCACAGGACGCTGGGACATTCCCGGACGTCCGCTGGTAGTGCTCGTGAAGTTTGACGCGATGTATGCCGTCAAGGATGAATTCTACGGAAAGATGTGGGAGCTATATGGCGTCGATTCCCTGCATGCCTACGGCGACTATGACGAAGCTTGTGCATTCAGCCATGCTGCGGGAGTGGTGATAGAAAGTATTGTCAACTACAAAGGCAAGCGCGCCACCGACATAATAGCTCATTTCGATGAGTGGACAACGGGCATGGGACTGCTCTACGTGAAATGGAAGCTTCCTCAGGTAGCAACGATCTTCACCACCCACGCCACAAGTATCGGACGGAGCATCTGCGGCAACAATAAGCCGCTTTACGACTATATGAAGGGATACAACGGCGACCAGATGGCACGTGAGCTCAATATGGAGTCGAAGCACTCGCTTGAGAAAGCCGCAGCTCATGCCGCCGACTGCTTTACTACGGTGAGCGATGTCACAGCCGTGGAGTGCGAACAGCTCCTCGAACTACGTCCCCACATAGTGACTCCGAACGGATTCGAGCAGAATTTCGTGCCCGCGGCATCGAAGATTGCCGCCGCCCGTCAGAAAGCCCGCCAGGCAATGCTGGACACGGCTTCGGCTCTTACCGGAAAGAATTATCCCGCTGACACATTTATTGTCACGACTTCTGGACGCTGCGAGTATCGCAACAAGGGAATCGATATGTTCCTTGATGCAATCAATCATCTGCGTGCGATGGGCGTCAACCGTCAGGTGCTTGCCTTCGTGATGGTGCCTGCCTGGGCGCGTGAGCCACGTCCCGATCTCATCGAGTCAATCAAGGTGCTCAATCCTGAGCAGCCCCGCCGTCTTGACGATCCGGTAATCACTCACTGGCTCAACAATCCCTGCGAGGATCAGATCATCAACCGAATTCACGGACTGGGGCACTGCAATGCTGCAGGTGACCGAGTGGACGTGATCTACGTGCCTTGCTATCTCAACTGTAATGACGGGATCTTCAACCTTGACTACTACAGTCTGCTTGTCGGGATGGACGCTACGGTATTCCCCTCGTATTATGAGCCGTGGGGCTATACTCCGCTTGAAAGCGTGGCGTTCGGAGTGCCTACGGTTACCACAACTCTATCCGGATTCGGACAATGGGTGCTTTCGACTGCCCCCAACACCTTTGATGGTTCCGGTGTCAATGTCCTCACCCGTGGTGACAGCAATTACACTCAGGTGTGTGCGGAGATAGCCGACTCGCTTGAGACTCTTCTCAATGCTACAGATTCGGAAACAAAGCGAATTGCCAAAGCAGCCTCGGCAACAGCCGGACGTGCGGCATGGAGCTACTTCATCGAATACTATGTGGAGGCTTTCGACATGGCTCTTGCTAAGGCTCACTCCCGTACCGGTGTCTGCCCTGTTGCCGAAAAGGCTGTCAAAAGAAAGCCCGGACGCCCCAAAAAGGTTGCCCCGGATGCCAAGCCTGCCAAATCTGCGGCGAAGAAAAAGAAATAACCGGTCGATGACTACTCTCGTCGACATCATTGATAAAGAATAAAAAGTTTAACAAACCAATAAAGATTGACTATGAAACTTCAAGTTAGTAACACCAACGCACCTGCGTGGCGTGAAATCACAGTTAAGTCAGAACTGCCTGCCAAACTGAAAGCTCTCGAAGAGCTTGCCAAGAACCTGTGGTGGGTATGGAACAGCGAAGGCAAATCGCTCTTCCGCGATCTCAACCCCGATCTGTGGCGTTCGACGGGCGAAAATCCCGTGATGCTTCTCCAGAGCCTGAGCTTTGAGCGTCTGGAAGAAATTATGAAGGACAAGGCGCTGATGGACCGTATCGCCAAGGTCTATGCCTCGTTCCAGGACTACATGAGCAAACCGATGCGTAAGGACGTCCCTTCCGTCAGCTACTTCTCGATGGAGTACGGACTCTGCAACGCGCTGAAAATCTACTCCGGTGGTCTCGGCGTACTCGCCGGCGACTATATCAAGGAGGCAAGTGACAGCTGCGTCGACATGACGGCTGTCGGCTTCCTCTATCGCTTCGGCTATTTCAGTCAGGCACTTTCGGTTGACGGTCAGCAGATCGCCAACTATGAGGCACAGAACTTCAATCAGCTCCCCATCGAGCAGGTAATGGATAAGAACGGTCATCCCGTCATCCTTGAAGTGCCATTCCCCGGACGCATCGTCTACAGCCACATCTGGCGTGTCAATGTGGGCCGCATGAAGCTCTATCTGATGGATACCGACTTTGACATGAACAGCGAGTTTGACCGTCAGATCACCCACCAGCTCTACGGCGGTGACTGGGAAAACCGCATCAAGCAGGAATATATGCTCGGTATCGGTGGTGTGCTCATGCTCAAAAAGCTCGGAATCAATTCCCAGCTCTACCACTGCAACGAGGGTCATGCTGCGCTCCTCAACCTTCAGCGCCTCGTTGATTTCGTCAACGAAAAACATCTTGACTTCAATGTAGCTCTCGAAATGGTGCGCGCTTCCAGCCTCTACACCGTTCACACCCCCGTGCCCGCAGGTCACGACTACTTCGACGAAGGTCTTTTCGGCAAGTATATGGGTGAATTCCCCGCAAAACTCGGTATCAGCTGGAACGACCTCATGAATATGGGCCGTGAGAACCCCAACACCAACGAACGCTTCTCGATGAGCGTGTTCGCGCTCAACACCTGTCAGGAAGCCAACGGCGTCAGCTGGCTGCATGGTGAGGTGTCGAAGAAGATGTTTGCCGGAATCTGGAAGGGCTACAGCTGGCAGGAGAGCCACGTAGGCTACGTGACCAACGGTGTGCACATGCCCACCTGGGCAGCCTCCGAATGGAAGGCTTTCTATGCCGAAAAGCTCGGTCAGAAAGTGTTCGAAGATCAGAGCAATCCCGAAGCCTGGAAGGGTATCTTCAAGGTTGCCGACGAGGAGATCTGGCACATGCGCCAGACGATGAAGAACAAATTCATCAACTTCGTGAAGCGCGACTTTACCGCCAAGTGGCTTGCCAATCAGGGTGATCCCTCCGCTGTGATGAAGATCGTGGATAAGTTTAATCCTGATGCCCTCATCATCGGCTTCGCCCGCCGTTTCGCCACCTACAAGCGCGCCCATCTTCTCTTCACCGACCTCGACCGTCTCGCCAAGATCGTCAACAACGAGCAGTTCCCCGTCCAGTTCATTTTCTCCGGTAAGGCACACCCTGCCGACGGTGCAGGTCAGGGACTCATCAAGCGCATCATGGAAATCTCGCGCATGCCTCAGTTCCTCGGTAAGATCATCTTCCTTGAGGATTACAACATGATCGTTGCCAAGCGTCTTGTGACCGGCGTGGATATCTGGCTCAACACTCCCACACGTCCCCTTGAGGCATCCGGTACATCAGGCGAAAAGGCTGAGATGAACGGCGTGCTCAACTTCTCGGTGCTCGACGGCTGGTGGTACGAAGGCTACCGCTTCAACGAGAAGGCAGGATGGGCTCTGACCGACAAACGCACGTTCACCGACCAGGCACAGCAGGACAAGCTCGATGCAGCCACTATTTACTCGATGCTTGAGAACGAGATCATTCCTCTCTACTACGAGAAGAACTCCAAGGGTTACTCACCCAAGTGGATCCAGTACATCAAGGGCTCGATCGGCGACATCGCACCCCACTTCACGATGAAGCGTATGATCGACGACTACATCTCCCGCTTCTACGATAAGGAAGCTGCCCGCAGCGCGCGTCTGGCAGCCAACGACTTCTCACTTGCTAAGGAAGTGGTGGCATGGAAGGAGCGCGTGGCTCAGGCATGGGACGGCATCAAGGTGTTTGACGTCATCACCAGCGAACACGGCAACGCCATCACCGGAAACGACGCCACTACCCGCATCATCATGGATACCAACGGTCTCGGTGCCGATCTCGGCGTAGAGCTCGTGGCTTACAAGGTGGAGAACGGTGAGGAGATATTCGAAGGTACCCGTGAATTCAAGGTAGAGAAGGTTGAAGGCAACGTCTACACCTACGAGCTCACATATAAGCTGATGAACCCCGGTGTGTTCCGCTACGGTTTCCGTATCTTCCCGAAGAATGCCGAGCTACCCCACCGCATGGACTTCGCTTATACCCGCTGGGTGTAATCAATTAGCCCGCTCAATTCCCCGTACCCGTCGGGAATACATCCAATAAAAGCCCGCGCCCCATCCGAATCAGGTTCGGATGGGGCGCGCTGTTTGTTGAGTTGACTGTTGGGAGGGGGAGGGGATTACTCAGCCTCCACCTCCGGAGCGATGAGCTTGTAGCCCTTGCCGTGAATGTTGATGATCTCGATCGAGGGATCATCTTTCAGGTGCTTGCGGAGCTTCGTGATGTAGACGTCCATCGAGCGGGCATTGAAGTAGTTGTCGTCGATCCAGATAGTCTTCAAGGCGAAGTTGCGCTCCAGGATTTCGTTAACGTGGGCGCAGAGCAGGCTGAGGAGCTCCGATTCCTTAGTCGTGAGTTTTGTCACCTTGTCACCGATGATGAGCTGCTGCTTCTGGGTGTCGAAAGTGAATTTGCCGATCTGGTACATCGTGATGTCCTTGCCTTTCTTGCCTTTAACACGGCGAAGAATAGCCTCGATACGGAACACGAGCTCCTCCATCGAGAAGGGTTTGGTGATGTAGTCGTCGGCGCCGAGCTTGAAGCCTTCGAGGATGTCCTCCTTAAGCTGTTTGGCGGTGAGGAATATGATAGGTACCTCAGAGTTGACGGTTCTTATTTCCTGAGCGAGAGTGAAGCCATCTTTTTTCGGCATCATGACATCAAGCACACAGATGTCATACTTACCCTTGAGAAACGCTTTGTAACCGCTCTCACCGTCGGCGAAGAGGTCGGCGTTGAAACCCTTAGCCTGCAGATACTCGCGCAGCAGCATGCCCAGGTTCTCGTCGTCTTCGCATAACAGAATTCGCATACGGTCTTCCATACTGTTTTTAGTTTTTAGTTAGGGGTATAGTTATTATAAATTTTGTTCCTACATTGATTTCGCTCTCCACCTTTATGTCGCCGCCGAGCACGTTGATCATCTTGTGGACGTAGGCAAGTCCGAGTCCGAAGCCTTTGACGTCGTGGCGGTTGCCGGTGGATACGCGATAGAATTTGTCAAATATCTTTTTCAGATCTTCCTTTCGGATACCGATACCGTTGTCGGCGACGGTGATCTGGAGCTTGTCGCCGTTGATGTCGCGGGTCGTCACCTCAAGTTCGAGAGGCACCTCGTCGCGGCGATATTTCACGGCATTGTCGAGCAGATTGAAAATCACGTTGGTGAAGTGCATCTCATCGACGGTGATTGTGGCGTCGAGAGCATCGAGATGCGAGGTGATATGTCCGCCATAACGCTCTACCTTTAGTTTGAAGGTGTGGACAATGTTGTCGATAGCGGCATTGGCGTCAATTTCCTGAAGTCGGAGAGCCGCTTTCTGTCGGTCGAACATCGACATCTGAAGCACTTTCTCTACCTGAAATCTCAGTCGCTTCGTCTCGTCATTGATCACGGTGGAGATATGCTGCATCATTGACGGCGATTTCCTGACACTATCGTCGTTGAGCATCTGGGCTGCCAGAGAGATCGACGATATGGGAGTCTTGAATTCGTGGGTCATGTTGTTGATGAAGTCATTTTTCATCTCGGTGAGCTTCTTCTGCCTGAACGCCAGAATGATGGTGTAGAGGAATATTATGAGAAGAATCAGCGTGAAGGCAAACGACGGGATCATGAACTTGATCGACGAGAGTATGTAGTCCTTCTTGTCCGGGAAATATACCTTGAGAAAGTTCTTTTTGTTGGCGGGATCGCTCGGGAAGAGAGTCTGGACGAACATGTTGTTGTCACGCGCTCCATCCTCGGCAGCCACGTAGCCTCCGGTGTTGTAGAGGATGTAGCCGTTGCGGTTGACTACCGCGAATTCAAACGGAAGATCAAGCCCGTTGTTGCTAAGTTCACTTTTCAGATATGAACGTACCACGGTCGAATCGGCTCTCTGTTCGATAGGTCGGTTGCTTGACTGACTGATAATGTTGAGAATCACCTCGTCAATAAGTCCTTTCTGGTAGAGATACTGACCTTTTAGCATTTCCTGCATCGAGCGGTAGTGGTTGAGGACGTTGCTGGGATCATTCTTCAGTTTGGATATCTTTTCGTTGTCACCTTTGATGGTGAGGTCGCCTTCCACGCCGCTCTGGGTGGTGAAGGAATAGGTAATACCTTCCTTTCGTGCCTGAAAAAAAGTAGTGGCTTCGATGCGGTCCACGTCCTCTTCAAGATAGAAACGAGTCTCATCCTGCTCAAGCAGACCAGACACCGCGTAAAGGGAGCGCCTGACGCCTTCGCTGAACTGGTCGTCGCGCATCTTGATCATGTTTTTCATATACATGATCTGCACAAACAGCAGCCCGATGAAGGTCAGCGCCATTAGTATCGTCAGAATCCAGATTGTAGATTTTTTCATTCTTGTCTCTTGGTTTTTAACTTAATAACACGCCCGAAATTCAGCTTTTTGACTATCAATATGGTCTAAAGGTTAAAAAATCGCTCGTATTTAATATAAAGTTATATTAGATTAACAATTGAGTGAAAGATATGTTTTAGGGCGTTAAAAATTTTTGATTTAACATTTAAGTGCAAAATTAACATAAAAATTTTACATACGCAAATAAATCTTATATTATTTGAATCAAGCGGGTGGAAGGATGGTGGTGATTTCCTCCGGAAAACAGCCAGGCACAGGCATCGGCTAACACGGATTCAAACGTGTTTCTGCCGGCTGTCTGTGCCTGGAATGGTTGGATACGTAGAATTTATTCGTTCTCTTCCGCTTCGTCCTGAGGAGTGGTGGGGAGGAAGTGATGAAGAAGCAAGAAGCCGAGGATACCTGACAGGAGTGATCCGATCACGATGCCGAGTTTGGCGTGGCTAAGCAAGGCAGCTTCTTCCGGCGAACCAAACGAAAGGTTGGCGATGAAGAGCGAGACTGTGAAACCGATACCTCCAAGCATGGCAATTGATGCAATCATCTTCCAGTTGCTCTTGGCGGGCATAGGCGCGAGTTTCATTTTTACCGCGAGCCATGAGAACGAGAGGATGCCGAGGAACTTACCTGCCACCAGACCGATGATCACAGCCAGTGAAATACCTTCCACGATGGTGGCGGGCTTCATGTCGAGGAGGAAGATTCCGGCGTTGGCAAATGCGAAGAGCGGAATAATGAGATAGTTGACCACCGAGTGGAGAGAATCCTCCATTTCCTGAAGAGGTGAGATCACCTTGTCACTGGCGCTCTCTACCTCTTTAAGCCAGTTCATCTGTTCCTTAGTCAGGATGCTGCGGCGCGAGAGGGCTTCGTCGTCCTCAGCATTGAAGTGGGAGATGGATTTGCGGATCATCTTCACGTAGCGCTTGGGGGCGAACACCGGAGTTGCGGGAATGCAGAATGCTACCAGCACACCGGCGATGGTAGGATGAATGCCGGAGTTGAGGAATAGGAACCAGACAACGATTCCCACGATTACATAGAAGAGTTTGGAGCGGATGCCGATCAGCATAGAACCTGCGGCAAGAATGCCGAGGAGGATAAATGCGTAAATGAGAAGCGACACTTCGATGTGGGTGGAATAGAAAGCCGCGATAACAATGATGCCGCCGATGTCGTCAACGACTGCAAGCGTGGTGAGGAATATTTTCAGCGAGATAGGCACTCTGTTGCCGAGCATTCCGAGTACGCCAAGAGAGAATGCAATGTCGGTTGCCATCGGGATTGCAGCTCCTCCGCTCCAGGGTGTGCCATGACCGAGAGCTATAAACAACAACACCGGAACGACCATACCGCCTACTGCCGCAATTATCGGCAACAGAGCCTGCTTGATCGACGAGAGTTCGCCAACGAGTACCTCTCGCTTGATTTCCAGACCGATAGTGAAGAAGAAGACTGCCATCAGGGCATCGTTGATGAATCCGAGCATCGACATCGGATGACCTGAATGGCTGAATAGATTGAACGATCCGATCTGCAGACGCACTGGCTGGTCCCAGAATTTAAAATAGGCGTCATTGATTCCCGGAATGTTTGCCACTATAAGGGCGAGGAGAGTGACGGCGATTAGGACGTTACCGCCGGAAGCGTGGCGGCGTAGTGTCTGACGGGCGGCGTAGAACACCTTGTGGCGTGGCGAGTCTATGTCGTTCTGTTCGTTGCGGCTGCGATTGCGTTGCGCTGGCTGCGGCGTGGGAGCCGCTGACGACGTTGTACTGTTCATATTTCTACAGATGAATAAGATGAATGGAATAGTAATAGATGTAATTATAACAACGCCTGTGGGCAAGATGTTAACACGATGTTAAAAAAAAATAAGCCGGAGGTTTTGAGAAGACATATTATTAGCGTATCTTTGTAGACGTTATGAGCGAAGACCGACGACTCTTTCTTGCCTCGCGCGGGCTGCTCGACGCTTACCTGACCGCACACGGAATGCGTCGGACCCCAGAACGCTACGCCGTGCTGACGTCAATCGGTGGCCTCGGACGCAGAGTGTTCACTACATCCGAGCTTGAGACGCTGATTGATTCGGAGGAACTGCGAGTGAGCCGTGCCACTCTTTACAATGCCCTCGCCACTTTCGTCGACGCCGGACTGATTGAGCCGTGCGGGGGCGACGGGAGCCGACGCAGCTTCAGGCTAAGTCCGGGCGGAGAGAGGGCGGAGGCGCGCTGCCAGCTCGTGTGTTCGGGCTGCGGGAAAGTGAAGGATGTGCGTGACGTGTCGCTGGTGCGCATGATCATGCAGGTGCGTTACCCGGGATTCACGCCGGAGGCCGGTCTCATGACAATAAGCGGACTCTGCGGCGACTGCCGTCGAAGGGTCGCCCGTGAAAAAGCCAGGGCTTCCAAGCTTAAGGCGGCGGAAGACAGAAAAGAACCATCACAGGCAATGGGCAGAGCCTCTTCCAGGGCAGCCGGTGCCGACAAAAAGATAACAAAAGGAAAAACAACAAAAAAATGAAAGTAGACGTATTGCTCGGGCTCCAGTGGGGCGACGAAGGAAAGGGTAAGGTAGTTGACGTGTTGACTCCGCGTTACGATGTGGTGGCACGATTCCAGGGCGGTCCCAACGCCGGTCACACCCTCGAGTTTGACGGTAAGAAATATGTGCTTCGCTCTATTCCGTCGGGCATCTTCCAGAACGGTCAGATCAACATCATTGGTAATGGCGTGGTGCTCGATCCCGTGCTTTTCCGTGAGGAAGCCGAAGCTTTGGAAAAAAGCGGGGTAGATCTCCGTAAAGTGCTGAAGATTTCCAAGAAAGCTCACCTGATCATGCCTACGCACCGACTGCTTGACGCCGCCAATGAAAAAGCCAAGGGCGGAGCCAAGATCGGCACGACAGGCAAGGGTATCGGTCCGACATACACCGACAAAATCTCGCGCAACGGCTTGCGCCTCGGCGATACGCTGGCTCCTGACTTCAAGGAGAAGTACGAAGCCGCCCGCAACCGTCATCTCGCCCAGCTAAAGGCGATGGGGGAGGCGCCGGAATATGCCGAACTTGAGGCCCGCTGGCTTGATGCGATCGACTATCTCCGCACCTACGACATTATCGACAGTGAATATGTGGTAAATAATCTCCTCCGTGAAGGAAAGCGTGTGCTCTGCGAGGGTGCGCAAGGCACACTTCTCGACGTGGATTTCGGTTCCTATCCCTTCGTGACGTCGAGCAACACCACCTGTGCCGGAGCGTGCACGGGTCTGGGTGTCGCACCTAATAAAATCGGAGAAGTCTACGGTATCTTCAAGGCTTACTGTACGCGTGTTGGAAGCGGACCTTTCCCCACGGAACTTCATGATGCTACAGGCAAGCTGATACGTGATCTCGGTCATGAATACGGAGCTGTGACAGGCCGTGAACGCCGATGTGGCTGGATCGATCTTGTTGCTCTCAAATATGCAATAATGATCAACGGCGTGACCCGATTGATAATGATGAAGAGTGACGTGCTCGATGGATTCGACGAGGTGAAAGCCTGTGTAGCCTACGAGATTGACGGCAAGATCACCGAGGAATTCCCATTTACGGTCGATGATTCCCGCATCAAGCCCATCTACGAGACTCTTCCCGGGTGGAAGACCGACATGACGGCTTTCCGCAGTGAGGATCAGTTCCCTGCGGAATTCAAGGCCTACATCGACTTCCTCGAAAAGAAGCTTGAGACGCCCATCACCATCATCTCCATCGGTCCCGACCGGGAGCAGACGATCGAGCGTCATCTGAAATGACCCAATCAATTCCGACACCTTAAATCATACTGTCATACACTCTTAATCTCAACTGATTATGGCAAAAGTAAAACCATTCAGAGGAGTCCGTCCTCCCCGTCACATGGTGGAGGAAGTGGCATCACGTCCCTACGACGTGCTCAACTCAGCCGAAGCACGTGCAGAAGCGGAAGGCAATCCCAAGTCACTCTATCACATTATAAAACCGGAGATTGACTTTGAAGCAGGCACTGACGAACACGACGAACGCGTCTACAAAAAAGCTGTAGAGAACTTCGAGGCTTTTCAGCGTAACGGATGGCTTGTGCAGGACGATAAGGAACACTATTATATCTACGCCCAGACGATGAACGGGCGCACGCAGTACGGCATCGTGATAGCGGCTAACGTCGACGACTACATGGAGGAGCGCATCAAGAAACATGAGCTCACGCGCCGCGACAAGGAGGAGGACCGCATGAAGCACGTGCGCGTCAATAATGCCAACATAGAGCCGGTGTTCTTTGCTTTCCCTGACAATGAGCCGCTGCAGAAGGTGATCGACACGGTGACCGCCGGTGAACCCGACTATGATTTCGTGGCTCCCGACGGCTTCGGACACCACTTCTGGGTAATTGATAATGAGGAACTTATAGCTACAATCACCTCGGAATTTGAAAAAATCCCCCACCTCTATATCGCTGACGGTCATCATCGTACGGCAGCTGCAGCTCTTGTAGGCAACGAAAAGGCCAAAGCTAATCCCGGGCATCGCGGTGATGAGGAGTACAATTTCTTCCTTGCTGTGGCTTTCCCTGCCTCACATCTCAACATCATCGACTATAACCGCGTGGTGAAGGATCTCAACGGTCTCTCTCCTCAGGAGTTCCTGCAGCGGTTGGAGAAGGATTTCGTAGTTGAGAAAAAAGGCAGTGAAATATATGCTCCCTCGTCTCTTCATAACTTCTCGCTTTATCTCGATGGCGAGTGGTATTCGCTTACTGCCCGTGAAGGCAGATATGATGACAACGATCCGATCGGAGTGCTTGACGTGACAATCTCCAGTGATCTGATTCTCCGTGACATACTGGGGATCACAGACCTGCGTTCCGACAAGCGTATCGACTTCGTCGGAGGTATCAGAGGTCTGGGTGAACTTAAGCGCAGAGTCGATAGCGGCGAGATGGCTGTAGCCCTTGCTCTTTATCCGGTATCGATGAAGCAGCTGATGGATATTGCCGACAGCGGTAACATCATGCCCCCGAAGACCACATGGTTTGAGCCTAAACTCAGATCCGGTCTGGTCATCCATAAACTTGATTGATCCGTAACAAATTGACAGAGGTCATCGACAAAACGATGGCCTTTGTTGTTATATATTGAAATTACTCCCGCCTGGATGGGACAACACGGTAAACTTTGAAAAAGATAAAAAGATTATGATAGTAAATTCTGCAAGATTCGTAGTGAGCAACTCCACGGTTGCCTCCTGCCCTGATGAAGAACGACATGAATACGCCTTTATCGGACGAAGCAATGTCGGGAAATCCTCACTCATCAATATGCTGACCGGCAATCGCAAACTTGCCATGACGTCAGCCACACCCGGAAAGACGACGCTTATCAACCATTTTCTTGTCAACGATTCCTGGTATATCGTCGACTTGCCCGGCTATGGATTTGCAATGCGAAGCAAGGAGGGGAGAAAGCAGATCGACCGTATCATCCGCGAATACATCCTTCATCGTCCGCAGATGACAAACCTGTTCCTTCTGATCGACGTGCGCCACGATCCACAGAAGATTGATCTGGAGTTTATGGACTGGCTTGGCGAAAATGGCGTACCTTTCAGCATAGTATTTACTAAACTTGACAAGCTGTCGCCAACCGCGGGCAAGAAGCAGATGGCAAAATATTGCGAGATGCTTCTTGAAAAATGGGAGGAACTTCCCCCCGTATTCGCTACGTCGAGTGCTGATGGCAGAGGACGCGGCGCCATTCTCGATTATATAGAGGAGCTTAACAGATTGCCCGTTGCCTCGGCTGCGGATGAGAAAGATGTGGGCGAATCATCAGAAGAAATCGATCATTCGGAAGAGTAGAGAACAATTGTTAGGTCGCGAATGTTATTAATAGAGAAGCAACAAAATTTTCAACTATTTAAAATATCTGAACTATGGACAAGAAAAACACAATGAACGAGACCTATAATAAAGCGGAAGCTCTTCGTGATTTACCCGGGGCAGGCATTGACTATGCCGATGATGAAAAGACCACGTCAGCCGAAGTGAAAGAGCGCACAAAGACTCTTGAAAACAATCCCCGTGACACTGACGACAAGATGCCGGGCTAAAACACACATGTCCTGACTTATTGGACTTTGTATTTGACAGTTACTACTGCACAAGGCGTAACGTTGATAACATCGTTGAAAACTTTAATCGGATCCGAACTTGTTTATTCGGGTCCGATTTTTTAATTTTGTGGTCGAATGAACATCATCTGTCACATAGAGCAGCTTCTGCGCGTCCATGATTGTGTGGTCGTGCCAGGATTCGGTGCGTTTGTCGCATCGGCGACCCATGCTGTGCCCGCAGCTGACTCACTGACGATATCGGCGCCCCGGCGTTCGGTGATGTTCAATCCCGAACTGAACCATAACGACGGACTTCTTGCAGCCTCAATTGTTCGCCGTGACGGACTGACGTTTGAGATGGCGATGCAGCGGATCACTGATGAAGTGTCGCTCACTCATGCCATGCTCCGAACCACAGGATTTATGAAGTTCGGATCACTCGGAGAATTTCGTCTCAATCACGATTTCCTTGATTTCGTACCTGTTCAGTCCGATAATTCGGCTGCAAATCCCTGGTCGTTCCTTCCTCCGCTTCCTCTCCTCACCATCCAGCAGGCGCAGGAGAAAGAACCGACCGTAATAGTTGCCTCTCCCGATAAGTTTTACGTTCCGGTCAGCAGGAACATTTTTAGAGTTGCAGCTTCTTTAGCTGTGATTGTGGCCCTCGGATTAATGTTGCTCTCGATTCCTGTCAATATCGACAGTTCAACTGTGTTTGCTTCCGTATTCCGCGGTTTCGGTCAGTCATCAGAAGTTGCTGACGTTCATGATGCACAGGCGTTGCTTACTGACGCGGCAGATAGCCTTTTTCCTTATGCTGAAGCGGATTTCTCATCTTCTGCTGAATGTGAAATTCTAATAGCTGTAGGGACGGAAAACGCCGGGAGCGAGACCTCCGAGATTCCCGCGCCGATCGTTGTCAATCCGTATCGTGTAATTGTGGCGTCGCTTGCCACCAAGGCTCTGGCGGAAAAGTACATCACCGAACATGATGATCCGGCTATGCGTGTTCATGACTCGGGCGAGGGGCGTCACAGGGTCTACGTAGCTGAAGCGAATACCCTCCAGGAGGCACTTGCAATAGCGGAGTCGCCCGAGATGACGACCCGCTATGGTGATGGTGTTTGGGTAAGCCGACACTGAAACTCCCGTATCTGTGCCGGCGCAGGATACGGTTTTTTTATAATGTAAATTTTGAAATTCCCTAACCATTCAGACATGCTGAAAACGGCAGCCTGACTCAACTCTGAATCGCCAAAATATGGAAAACAACTTTCACGATCTTATAGTCAATCGCCGAAGCATCCGACGCTACGCGGATCGCCCCATTGATGCTAACGATGTGAGATTAATAATGGAGGCCGCGCTCATGGCACCCACGTCGAAAAGCAGTCGCTCATGGCAGTTTGTTCTCGTGGAGGATCCGGAGATGCTTGAGCGTCTCAGCCACTGCAAGCCAGCAGGGCAGACGTCGTTGACGCGCTGTCCGCTCGCCATTGTCGTGGCTGCGGACCCCACGCTTTCCGATCCTTGGATTGAAGATGCGTCGGTGGCGGCAACATATATTCAGCTACAGGCTGAAGCTCTGGGGCTCGGATCCTGCTGGGTGCAGGTGCGCGGGCGTTTTGATGCGGCGGGGGTGCCTGCCGAGGAGATTGTGCAGGAGGCGCTTGGAATGCCTGACACCATGCCAGTGGAGTGTATCATCACCATCGGTTACAAGGACGAGGAGAGAAAGCCTCAGAATCTTGAGAAACTGCAGTGGGAGAAGGTGCACATCGGGAAATGGAAGCAGGATTGAAGATTTCCATACTTGGGTCGGGCAACGTTGCCACGCATCTGGCGCTTGCCCTTTCTGCCTCCGGACATGAAATCGCTGAGATTTACAGCCGGGATCTCTCCCACGCGCGCCGCCTTGCGGAAAGAATCGGGTGTGGGGCGATAGATAGCCTTGAAAGTCTTTCCTCTGATTCCGCTGTCTATCTCATAGCCGTGAGCGATGATGCTGTGGCTGAGATAATGAATTTATTGCCAAATGGATTGGGTGATGAAGGAATCTGGTGCCACACGGCAGGAAGCGTAGGGCTGTCGGCGCTCGAAAGTAGGAGGAAGAGGGGCGTTTTTTACCCGTTGCAGACGTTCTCCCGCACTGTTGATGTGGATGTGAGAGCAGTCCCTTTTATCATAGAAGGGAGCGACGAGTGGGTGGCTTCCCGACTTGAATCCCTCGCACGTTCCATCTCGGATGAGGTGACGCGAGGTGACAGCAGCAGGCGTCGGACCATTCATGTCGCCGCCGTATTCGCCTGCAATTTTCCGATGTATCTTTGGTCCGTGTCGGAGCGTCTGCTCAACGACGCCGGACTTGACATGAGCCTTCTGCACCCGCTGATGCGTGTCACTCTTGACAAGGCAATGAATAATCATCCGAAGGATGTGATGACCGGACCGGCTCGGAGGGGCGACATTTCAGTGATCGCAGATCATTTGCGCTCACTTGAAGGGACGGATATGAGGCTGTACAAGATGCTGTCGGATGAAATTATTGCCGCTTATGCTCCCGGAAAGAAGGAATAAAATTGTCACTATAATCAGTTGAAAAAGATATGAGTAAGACCGACTATGACCTGACCGGAATCCGTGCCTTCGTCTTTGACGTGGACGGAGTGCTCTCACCATCCACCATTCCTCTCGGAGCGGACGGGACTCCATGCAGAATGGTCAATATCAAGGATGGATATGCCATGCAGCTTGCCGTGAAGCATGGGTATCTGCTTGCTATCATTACCGGTGCGGATACGGAGGCTCTGCGGGTGAGATACGGTGCGCTCGGCATAAAGGAGATCTACCTGAAGGCATCGCGCAAAATCCCTGTGCTGACCGACCTTCTCGAACGTTATGGACTGAAGGAGGATCAGGTGGTTTATGTCGGTGACGACATCCCCGACATCGAGTGCATGCGTCACGTCGGACTGTCGGTTGCTCCCTCTGATGCAGCCCCTGAGGTAAAGGCTATAGCGCGCTATATTTCTCCGGTCAACGGCGGATATGGTGTTGCGCGGGATATTATCGAGCAGGTGATGCGGGCGCAGGGTGAATGGATGTCGTCGGAAAAAGCGTTTGGATGGTGATATGAAAGAATTTACAATACCTAAAGTGTTACTTGCGAGCGGTTCGCCGCGTCGCAGGCAGTTGCTTGCCGATGCCGGCTATGATGTGGTGACCGTAACATCGCGTGAGGTGGAGGAGTCATATCCGTTCACGCTTGATGCGGAGAATGTAGCCGAATATCTGTCGAAACTAAAATTCGATGCATACGCGGATATGGCAGGCAAAGATGGCAGAATATTGCTGACAGCCGATACGGTTGTAGTGGTTGACGGCAAGGTGCTCGGCAAACCTGCCGATGCCCGTGAAGCAAAAAAAATGCTCAGAAGCCTCAGCGGGCGCACGCATCACGTCATCACAGGTGTCACGCTTGGCGACGGAGTGTCGACGCGGTCGTTCTCCGTCACCACCCAGGTGCATTTCGACACGTTGTCGGATGCTCAAATCGACTACTATATTGCTATTTATAAGCCATTTGACAAGGCGGGAGCCTACGGCATTCAGGAGTGGATCGGTCTTGTCGGCATCAAGGGGATTGACGGCTGTTTCTACAATGTGATGGGGCTACCTGTCAACGCCATAGACCGTGCGATAGCTGAAATCCGGAAATCAATCTGACCCTACCGACACAGTTATGTCGAAGGGGGAGGAGGAGGGGGAGAGAAATAATCGTCCGTCGGTCAGTTTTCCGTTGGTGAAACGGGGAGGGGGAAGAGTTTTGCCTGTATTGGAGGCATGTGGTGTGACCGAAAAAACACCGGTGACATTCTCGGGAAGAAGACGCTGTCGGAGATCGTGTGCGACGAAGCCCATGGTGCGTCGCAAGTTTATTTCCACACAAGGATTTATGAGCATTTCAGTCCCGGTGCAGTAGATCATCATGTCCACGCCGAGAGGCCCGCTGTAGACGTCGCCTACGATCTCGGCGAGTGCACTCCCCACCGCAGTCTCCGTAGTGTGGAACAGACCAGTGTCCAAACCGGAAATTCCCGAAAGGTGCGCAACTATTTCATCATCAGTCATTAGCACGTTGGAGGAGTAGGAGGTGAGGGAGGAATTGGTGTGGAATAGAGAGTATCCGACGAATGTGACGTGTCCACAACCGTCCGATTCATAGAGCATTGCGAAATCCTGAACTTTGTCAAGAGCCACTTCCGACATGACGAATCCTTGCCGCCGAATTATTCCCATGCAGCGGCGCAACGTGTCATCGCAGGTCATCGATGACGTGCAGAATACGCCACGCCCGCTGCTTGACCATGGTGCTTTGATGAAAAGAGCCGGATTTTCGGCAAGTGCCATTTTGCAATCATTCTCGTTAGTCAGTTTGCATGGTAAAGCGGGGAGAGGATAGGGGAGACGTGGGGAGAGGCGGGAAAGTAACTCCACAGTGGACAATCGGCTGCTTAGCATACGGATATTGTCGAGGCTTGACTCTGAGGGGAAAATATCTTTAGATAATCCACAGTGTATTAGTTCGTTGCATATTGCCTTCGACCATCCCCAGGGCGCAATTCCGGCAATGTGGAGATGGGGGAGGGAAGCGGGGGTGACTGGAGTGGCGAGTGAGAATTTATCAGTGACATATAGCGCCTCGTCGATCAGTTGATGCGGGACAAGGACGAAATCATAGAGCGGATCCGCCCACCAGAGAGGGAGCAGAGCGCCACTCAGCCGAAGGCTGACGGCAGCAGGCGGAGGAGTGTAGCGAGCTACGTTTGCCGCCAGTGCGAGGTCGTTTTCGGGGTTGAAGATGTGAAGTTTCGCCATTTTTGAAAAAAATTCGCGTTACAAAATTATGAAATTTTAAGTTATCATGAATTTTATGTTGTAAAATATATAAAAAAAGTTCGATAAGGTTTGGTCAAGAGGCTAAAAATCATTACTTTTGTGTATGAAAAACCGGAAGCTTAGGGCAGTGACGACCGCCCGAAGCAATTAGTATTAGTTTGATTTAGTCCGCAATCTCCTGATAATGAGAATGGTATCTCAATTGTCAGGAGTTGAAAAGTACCCGAAAGTCACGATGGTGTATGCTTACCCTTCGGGTAACCTTAATCTGAAACTACTCTCTCGCCTTTGATTCAACCTTTCTCTCCGACCTGTCTAATTAATCTTCTGAACGTCAATATTCCGACAGACCTTACATGAAACCTGACGAAGAAGCATGGTTTGTGATGCGCGCGATCTATCGCAGCGAGACCGCCATGGCTGACAAGCTGATTGCAGCAGGCATGAACGTTTTTCTGCCGATGGAGCAACGCATCGAACAACGCAACGGCGTCAATAAGCGCATCGAATCCCCGGTGCTGAGCGGAGTGGTGTTTGTCAAAGCCACGATGCGGGAGCTGAAACCTATAATGGAGCTTAACTCCCGGTTGCAATACACTTACCGCCGCGGATCGACCGCCCACGATCCCCTCGTGGTGCCGGAACGCCAGATGACTGACTTCATCCGTGCGGTCGAGACAGCAGAGCACCCACTCTATCTCACCCCTGACGAACTCGATCTGAAAGCAGGAACGAAGGTGAGAATGATCGATGGTCCGCTAAAGGGTGTGGAAGGAACGTTCCAGAGGGTGAAAGGGAGGCGCTCGCGCCGATTGGTAGTCACCATCCCGTCGATGCTGTCGGTGGCTGTGGAAGTGCAGCCCGACTTTGTGGAAGTGATAAAGTGAGTCTCTCCGTAAGAAAACTGATTATTCCGTATTTCAGCAAGATATTTTCCCCAACTTAATGAAAAAACCATTCATCTCCATATTTCTGGCACTCTCAATAGCCTCAATGTCCCTTCAGGCGCTTGCCAAGGGCGATGCTTCTGCATCCGGGGCATTGAATTCGGAGGCGATTGCCCAGGCGTTCGGCGTCGAATCGCCGGCTGCGGTTTCGGCTCCCCAGAATCAGGTGGTGCGTCGTCCTGGTCAGTCGGAAGCCGTGGCAAAGGGCCGACCCGAAGGCCCTCAGGCATTTTCGCTCATCGATCGCTTCGATCGTCAGTTCGTCCGCCTCGACTCGCTGATTTTCCGCTCGTCGGTCTTTCCGTCGGTAGTCGTGCTCCCGGAGATTGACTCTACAGAGGTCAACACTGACGAACTCGACAAGGCTCTTGCCAATGAAGCACGTGCGAGGGTGCGCGAAATGAAGGGCAACACGGGTCTGAGCGTGTCGGGTCAGGCTTATTACCGCATCGACAATCCCATCATCATCGACAACGACGATGACGACCGCCCCGGCACTTACGACATAAAAGCTCAGCTTGAAGTGCGCTGGTCCATCTTCCAGATGAATCTCTTCCATCGCAAGGGAAAAGAACGTGCCATCAACATTCAGCAGCAGATCGAGCATAACCTCGTGAAGAAAGAGCTCCTGAGCACCGCATTCGCCGATAACTACCGAATTATCGACATCTACTATCAGGGTCTGCTCTCCGGACTGCTTCACGAGCGACTTGAGAACATGAACGTGCTCATCGACGCCCGCACCTATCTCGCCGACATCGAGGCAAACGCCGGTTCTGATCTCCTCGGATTGCTCAAGGACCGTGCCGACATAGAGCGCCAGATAGCCAACATGGATCTGGAGGCTCAGAGCCAGAAGCGCTACCCCCGCTTCGAGAGCGTCACGATCGAAGTTGACACCGTGGCACTTTTCGACTATATCCTCAACGGCAATCTTGATGTGCTGACGATCGACCGCCGCATAGAGCTGTCGAAGCAGGAGGGGAAAAATCTTAGCTACTGGGACGGCGTGGAGCTTGCTCCGTTCGCCCGCTACAGCCACTACATCGCAGGCGTCTACGTACGTTCCACGGCTCTCGACGCCGGTGTGACGGTGAAATTCCCGATCTCGTCCACCACATCGCGCCGTCGCAAGACGTTCGAGGCGACCTCGCGCCTGCAGGAAGCCCGCCGCGACGTCCTCATCAATCAGCTTCATCACGAGATGATGCTCCGCATCGCCGAGATCTACCGAATCAATTCGGCTATCCGGCTGCAATACGACAACGCCATTGAGCTCCGCGACTATCTGCGCCAGCGCACAGAGATGTTTCAGAGCTTCAGCGGCAGCTACAACCGCTTTCTCCGCATGCGCGACTACGAAGTGTATATGCACGAAGTGGAACGTGTGATCAATCTTCAATATAATCTTGAGAAATCCCTGATGGCATTGCAGCAGCTCATCGGCGACCGTTCGATCCTCGATTTCTGTCAGATCACCCCTCTCGCCGCCCTGTAATCCACACCAACCGATCATGAAGAATTTTACCTATCGCTCACTTGAGGAAAAAGAGAACATTGAGGAGATACTACGGCAACGTAAACGTCGACTCAACCGTCAGCAGGTGATCTCAGGCACCATCCTTGTGGTGCTCATCGCCATCGTGGCGCTCTACTACGGCAACCGCGTGTACTACACAGTGTTTGACGGCTACGTGCACCTCGACGTCAACCGGGTACGCACGCCTTTCGACATCTATCTCGACTCAGTGTATGTGGAGACAGGCGACCTGGTGTTCCCCGGCGACACGCTCTACAGCTACTATTCGATGGACTATCTGCGCCAGCGCTCCTCGCTGAGCGACGAGCCGGGAATCGTGGCGCGCAACCGCGACTATCAGCTCCGCTACAACAATGCCCGCCAGAATCTCTCGATCCTCTCCAACACGATCACTCAGCTGCGCGCCCAGCTTGCCGAAATCGACATCAACATCAATTTCGGTCTTGCCGACCGCCAGCAGAAGCTATCGCTTGAGCGACAGCTCGCCGATGCCCAGGCGCGCATGAGGGCGCAGAGAGCGGAAGTGGAGACCCTCGCCCGCGCCATCGACGACACCCGTCCGCGCGGCGACCTTCTCGCCACCAAGGACACGACGGCGCAGCGAACTATGATCTACGATGACTTCCGCTCCACATATCTGCGCAACTCTGTGAGCTATGCAGTGGCGAGCGACTCCTCGATCATCGTCAACGTACTCGCCCCCGAGCACATGATCTTCTTCGAGAAAGAAGAGATAATCACCATGCAGCACCTCAACCTGCAGGCAAACAACCTTCAGGTGGTGGGCTTCATACCTGTTGACAAGATGGACCGTGTGACCAACAACACCAAGGCGGAGATTATTGCCAATGACGACGTGTCGTTCCGCGCCCACATGTCGATGCTCGGTGTCCGCACTCAGGTCATCCCCGAGAACCTGCGAAGTTACTTCAGCAAGCAGAACGTAGCGGTGATAGCCATCTTCGACGTGAACGAAGGGCAGCGCATCCCCTTCTGGAGTGTTGCCTCCGGACTCCCCGTCACCATCCGTGTCAAGAACTTCGACATCTGGGGTCACGAAGAGGATCCGAACGATTATCTGTGGTTCACGACAGGCGAGGGCCTGACCAACGAATCGCTGAAGTTCCACTTCCAGAAGACCCACAGCAAGTATGTGGATACTCCGGATGAAGAAGTCAACGCCATCTTCCCGTGGAGCCGCAACCGTCAGGGCGCCGACTCTACCAAGACCAAAGTACCGGCTGACACGGCTGCCGCCAAAGCCTCCGCCCCCGCGGCACGCGCCGAGCAGAAGGAGACCCGCTAACCATCCCACCCACCTCACCGACCAATCAAGGGTTAAAACATGCCACAACCTATACAACATAAGGAGACGCCACGATACGAGATCGTGACCAACGTCAACCGCCGCCGCATCCTTGTCGTGAACGAAGTGATCGACATCGACCGCGAGGACGGGATTGAATTCGAGGATTTCGACGCCATCTTCATCAACGTGAAAGGCGGACTGCAGGAATCGAACATGCTTGCCATACGTCTGGCTTCGCCGCTTCTTTCAGAGAAATGCCGTTTCAAGCCCTGCTACGTCTCGTCGCGCCTCGAGAAATGGATGTGGAAGGCGGAGGTGATCACCGACGGCTATGCCCGTTCGCCCTTCGACACCCGAGTGGCTGAAGGCATCGAGGACATATATATAAATATGCGCCGCCTCAACTTCATGCTCGGTACCGACCCGGTGATGACGCACGCCGAGGAGCTCTTCCGCCTCTGCCGCTACGCCATCTCGCGCGGCAACTACACGTTCTCTTCCCACCCCACTCCGGGACTGAGCACCGGCTACATGCTCCTCTATTATTATACAATGTGGTACGAGAACCAGGAGCTGCTTCAGAACGACGAGCGTACCTACTTCCATAATCAGCTCATCAAGCATGGCTACATACGCCGCACCCGATTCCTCGACCGCGTGCACGTCTGTCCCCACTGCCACCGCTCCCACCTACTTTTCTTCGAGTCGTGCCCCAAGTGCCACTCGTCCAACCTGCGTCAGGAGCCGATCATCCACCACTTCCGCTGCGCCAACGTGTCGCCGCAGTCATCCTACGAGTGGGACGGCGAGCTGAAATGTCCCAAGTGCAACCGAATGCTCCATCATATCGGCGTCGACTATGACAAACCGTCGACCGTCTACACATGCAGCGAGTGCGAGCACTCATTCATGTACCCCGACATGCGCGTGACGTGCACATCCTCACGCAAACAGCTTACTACCGACGAGCTCATCCCCATCGACATCGAGGAGTACGAGTTCACGCCCGAAGGCATCAAGGCTTTCGCCGCCAACGACATCGTGCGCACCATCAATCAGGTAGGATTCTACGGCTTCTCGTCGATGCGCGACTTCGAGGACTATATCCGCGAATTCGCACGTAACGAGGAGACCTCCCGCGATGACGTGCTCATCGTGATCCGATTCTTCGTCCACGACCCTGTGCCCGACGATGTGTTCCTCTATGACAACGTACCCCCGATCGTGAAGGCGATGCGCCGCTTCTTCAACTACAAGAGCGCGATGTGGGGTAACAACTACTACTTCCTCCACCGTGTGCGCGAAGGCTCAATCGCCATCGAGCAGAACCACATGGAGTACGAGCTCAAATCCGAGATGTCCGACTACCAGCAGGTGTCGCCCGGCTTTGACTTCTCTCTGATCTCATCCCAGGTGTTCCACCCCAACCATGATCCCGACCAGTTCATCGAGACACTTGAGGAGGACCGCCACTGATCCCTGACTACCCTCTACGGTGCCCGCGGCGGCGCCGACCGAAACTGCCGCACCGATCATTCACTCTCTCTACACATATATATAATATAAGGAAACCAAGATGACCCTTTGGATCAACATACTCGACTATGCCTTTGAGGTAATCGACGACATACACTCCGTGTTCACCGCCAACCTGCGCTGGAGCGAGGCGATCAATCTCTTCTGGTTTCTGATTTTCATTGAGTTTCCGCGCTATTACATGCTCGACATCATTGTAGCCTTCCGCTACAATATGACCTACCGCAAGCGCCGTGCCCGTCAGGCAGTGGCGCGCCGACAGCTTTACATAGAGCGTCCGCTGGTCACGATTCTCGCCCCCGGCAAGAATGAGGGAAAGCAGATCTACAAGCTCGTGAAAACTCTGCGCGAACAGACCTATCAGAACTACGAAATCATCATCGTCGACGACGGATCGGACGACGCCACTCCGCTCATCTGCCGCGACTTACAGAAAGCCGGATATATCCACAAATTTTTCCGCAACATCGACCGCGGCGGAAAGGCGAGTGCTGCCAACTACGGCGCCTATCACGCCAACGGCAAATATCTGGTGCACCTCGACGCCGACTCGTCGCTTGACCGCGACGCCATCGAAAAGATCCTCCTGCCGTTCTACTACGACCGTAAGATCAAGGGTGTGGGCGGATGCGTCAAGGTGCGCAACACCGGTGAATCCTTCTGCGCAGCGATGCAGACCATCGAATATCTCAAGACCATCCAGATCGGACGTCTCGGATCGAGCATGATGGGAATCTACCACATCATCTCGGGCGCGTTCGGAGCCTTCGAGGTCGACACACTCAAGCAGATCGGCTATTGGGACGTGGGACCGGGACTTGACGGTGACATCACGCAGAAAATCAGAAAAGCAGGCTACAAAGTCACATTCGCCCACGATGCCATCTGCATGACCAACGTCCCTGTGACCTGGAGCGCACTCTTCAAGCAGCGCCGACGCTGGAGCAAGTCGCTCGTGCGATTCCGCTGGCGCAAACACCGCGACATCCTAATGCCCAATAAGAACTTCAATTTCCTTAACTGGGCTTCGAACATGGAGAATATCGTCTACGATTTCATCCTCAACTACGTCTGGCTTTTCTACATCATCGGACTCTTCTTCGCGAGTGCCGACCGACTCATCGAGGTAGTGCTAATCGCGTTGATCATCCGCTGGACGCTTTCGCTGATCTCCTTCTCCTGCATCATGTCGGTGTCGGAGCGATGGCGTGAAGAAAAATATCTCGCAGGCTACCTCCTGCTCAACACGTTCTACACAGGCTACTTCATCCGCCTGACCCGACTCGTCGCCCACACCGAGGAACTCTTCTTCCGCACCTCCTATAAGGATCCGTGGAACCCCGAAAAGACCTCGCAGGTGGCGCAGATCGAAGGCTCCTGATCCCTCAGCCGGGTCAGCGCCACCGCCTCCACCGGGGCTGCCTACCGCCGCCCCTTATTCCTCTCCCTCAGCAGCCTATGCTTCTTGCCTAAACCTAACTAACCATAATGAACCCATCAGAAAATACTACAGGACAGATTGTCACCGCGCCGCCGGTGCCCGATATCAGCATCGGAGTGATCGGACTCGGCTACGTCGGTCTGCCACTTGCCTGTCTGTTCGCATCGAAGTATCCTGTCACGGGATTTGACCTGTCCAAATCACGTGTCGAAGCACTGAAAATCGGGGATGATGCCACACGCGAGGCGTCGCCCATACGCCTTCGCCGCGCTCTTGACTCCGGAATGCGTCTCACCACTGAGGCAGCCGACCTCGCCGGGTGCAACTTCTTCATTGTCGCGGTGCCCACGCCCGTCGACGACGCCAATGCCCCCGACCTCACATGCGTCCTGTCGGCATCCCGGACAGTTGGCGGTGTGCTGAAAAAAGGCGACTACGTCGTCTACGAGTCGACGGTCTATCCCGGCGTTACCGAAGATGAGTGCGTTCCCGTGCTTGAGGAGATCTCGGGTTTGAAACTCAACGAGGATTTCTTCGTGGGCTATTCGCCCGAGCGCATCAATCCCGGCGACTCAACCCATCCCGTGGAGCGAATCACCAAGATCACTTCAGGCTCGACCCCCGAAGCCGCACGACTGATTGACCGCGTGTATGGCTCCGTGCTTCTCAACGGCACGTATCCAGCCCCCTCCATCAAGGTGGCTGAGGCTGCCAAGGTGATCGAGAACGCCCAGCGCGACGTCAACATCGCCTTCATGAACGAGCTTGCGCGCCTATGCCGTCACCTTGGCATATCGACCAACGATGTTATCGACGCCGCAGCAACGAAGTGGAACTTCCTCGCGTTCCGCCCCGGACTCGTCGGTGGTCACTGCATCGGAGTGGATCCTTACTATCTCATCGCCTTAGGCGAGAAGATGGGGGAGGAGATGGCTCTGCTTAAGAGCGCCCGCGCCATCAACAGTTCCATGGGTCACTACGTCGCCTCGCGCGTCAACGCGCTCATGGATGCCCGCAGCCTGCCACCGGACGGTCATGTGCTCGTCCTTGGGTTCACATTTAAGGAAAACTGCCCCGACACGCGCAACACTCGCGTGATCGACATCGTCCGCTCACTGCGCAAGTCAGGACGCCGTGTCACGGTGTTCGACCCCCACGTTGACACCGAAGTCGCCCGCCGCGAGTACGGCATCGACGTAGTGACGGATCCGGAGGCGCTGATGACCGATGCTCCATTTGACGCCGTGGTGTATGCCGTGGCTCACGGCGACTTTCGCCGCGTGGAGATAGAGCGTCTGACGCATGTCGACTCCGTAGTCTACGACGTAAAGAACGGTCTCGCCGGCACTGCCCACGAGACACTCTGAAATATATTTTTTCACGCTACCCACTCATCAACATTTCTGCCCACGGGATTGCAGAACCGCGAAATCCCGGGCGGCTGAATCTATCAGCCGATGTGTTTTAAAAAATTCCTTTATTTCAATAATCTTAAAATCAGTTATTTTATCAATGAAAAAAGTAACATTAAGCAGCGTGAAGGCTTTTGCTCTTCCGCTGTGCCTCGTTCCCGTGCTGGGAATGATGACCGGTTGCTCGGCTGAGCCCAAGAATGAGCCCACCCCTGGTCAGGAGGAAGAAGTTGTTACGGATGCAGCTTCGAAAGCAGGCTATACCGTATATGCCGGCAATCAGGCTCGCGTACACAACTATTCCGCTGGTGCCCGCTCTGCTTACGAAGCATTTGAAATGCCCGATGCACCTGCTGTACCTGCTGAGGCACTTGATCTTACAGCTAAAGATCAGTGGGGTAATTATGTTAATTACCAGTGGGGCAACCTCAAACAGGGTGGTGTTTACTACATTCCCGCAGGCGTGACTTTCAAAAAGAAAGTTGACTGGAATGCCACTGACGGAAACGGCATCGTTTATTACGTAGAAGATCCTGTTCTTAATGATGTGACCGTTTACGTTGCTGGTGACTGGGATGTTGCAAACTTTGGCAACTGCGCCGGTCAGTCCACTATTTATGTGCTCCCTGGTGCTTCGTTCACCTACGGAAACGCTACTATCAATAGCGGCGTTGACATTTACAACTATGGTACTCTTAACTTCGATAAGGTTACTGTCGGAGCTAATTCTACCATTTATTCTGTAAATGACATCGTAGCTAATGAGTTTGGCGTGGACGGCAGCCTTAAGGCTCGTGCAAGTGTTATCGCAAACATCGTTCGCCTGAATGGTGATGCAACTGCATGTGCTTTCCGTGCCGATGAGCATATCGACATTCACGAGGCTGGTACGATCAACACTTCTTTGTTCCTTGCAAAGACCATCACCATGAACACCGGTAACATTGTTCTTGACGACAATGGTCTTATCCTTGCAACTGAAGAGCTCTTCCTGTCGAATGCCGACACCCGTATCTCGGTTGACGGCAACAAGGCAGTGGTAGCAGCTCCCAAGTTCGAGACCAACAACGTACAGTGGGCTAAGAACACGTTCCTTTCCGGCGTCATCGTTGACTTCAAGGAAGCTTACATCGCTGGTGTCAAGACTCCTATCAACGACTTCGAGCTCGTTACCAGCTCCGAGGCTATCGATGCTTCAGTTCCCGCTGCAGGTTGCCACGGCAACTACAACGAGGGCGATTATGAGGAAGGCACCGTTCCTCCTCCCGGACCTGAAGATCCCGAAGAGCCTGTAACTCCCACCCCCACTCCCGAAGATCCCGAGATCATCATCGAGAAGATCACCGACCTCGATCCCCTCGAGGATGATCCCGACCACGAGCATGGTGTGATTTCAGCTACCTGCATCACCTTCCACAACGGTGTTGCTTACGCTTCCTATCACCTCCGTGGCAATGGTAAGGACGCTGACAAGAACGAGAACTATCTCGGTCAGTACGCTCAGAAGGGCTGTATCGAGGTGATCAACTGCGAAGGTGAGGAAATCTCCCTCGGCAGCTACATGATCAGCCCCGACTACGACTTCAACCACCTCATTGTTGATAACGGCAAGATCATCACTGTCGGCAACAGCAAGAAGAATGGTGCATTCGTAGGTACTCTTCCCCTCGGCTTCGCTGCTTCTGAGGGCGTCCGCGAGGACTTCGAAGTTCGTGAGCTCAAGACTGACGTACCCGTTTACGGCATCAGCGAGAAGACCGGCAACGAGATCATCGTTGACTATCAGAACGCAGGTGACGGCAACTGCATCCTTCGTCAGGGCGACAACTACCTCGTAGCTACTTACGAAGGTTACGGAGTCCTCGGCCTCGACCTCAAGAGAGTGAAGGGCACGTTCAACCCCACCACCGGTTCTTCGAAGCACATCGCATCAGCCAACGGCAAGACCGCTGTCATCTCCCTCACCGAGCGCAAGGTGACCTCGTCGCCCGCAGTTGTTGAGGTGTTTGACGGCGCACTCTTCACCGGCAACAAGACCACCTACAATAACCTGAATAACGTATCTCCCATCGACGGTAAGAACGTTATCGCTATTGACGGCGAAAACATCTACGTATGTCTCAGCCAGGGCGGTCTGATGCGCGTGAACGACGGCAAGACCTTCAAGCGCGGCACTAACAACAACGTTCCTGTCAACGGCATGGCATTTGACGACAAGTACATCTATGTCGCTAACGGTTCGTTCGTAAGTGTCCTCGACAAGGCTACCATGGAGGAGATCTGCTACTACCACGCAGCTTCCCAGAAGTCAGCCAACTACATCACCCTCCAGAACGGCCTCATCTACGTGGCATTCGGCGAGGACGGTATTCAGGTGTTCAAGCTCCGCGAGAACATTTGATTTCAGCCTGAAATCATCTAATCCTGACACGTTTCCCACTGTGTAGACAAAAAACACACAATCCTCTTTATCCACTCAGCCATACGTCACTCTCCGCCGGCTCCCGCAGTCGGCGGAGATGTGGCGGATGACGGGGTGAACAAAAAGAACCGGACATTAGCCCCTCTTCTTTTATAAGTGATTTGAAATAAAGGAAGAGAGCAGATCCCGAAGATGTCGCTGCCTCATGCAGGTTTGCGTCGTTGAGGCGGTCGGCATAAGAGGGGTCATGGTCCGGTTCTTTTTTTTTTACGGCGTCGCGGCATTTTCGGCTCACGACGCCTTTTTTTTGCCTCCAGGCTGCTTTTTAAATTGTAAAAAATTAGGAATCAGTGTGGTAGGGGCGAGATATATCGTGCTCGCCGTAAAAGGCAAAGTGAAAAATCAGAAACCGACAAATTTGTCGTTCTCCACATTTTTTGTGTTAAAAAGTTGTGGAAATGTCGGAAATAATGGCTATATTTGCGTAATTAAGGTATCACTCCGTCGGCACTGGAAGGCGGAGTGACATTTGGCACACATAGAAATGTTTATAAATCAGTCATATAACAGCATGAAAAGGTGGTTACGCATCGTCCTCACGATGTCACTTCTGGTTGTGTCGGTATGTGGCAGTGCCGCCGATTCCAACCGTAAGCCCCACGTACTCATCGTCAACTCCTACAGCGACTCGAAGCCGTGGGTGATCGACCTCAACCCGCTGCTGACGGCAATGGGCGAATTTGACGTGTCGAGCGAACTGGTGCACATGGATCAGGCGCTCATCACCAATGATTCCGTCTATCAGACCACCGTCAACAGCATCATCAACGGGCGCAAGCGTGTGCCCGATGTCGTTGTGTTCATGGGTCAGATGGCTCTCACGATGCGCGATAGGATGAAGCGTGAATGGGGACCGGTGCCGATGCTCTACATCAGTTTCACTGACCGTCTCGGTCCGGTGGAGGAGCTTTACTCGGGTGTGGAGCACGAATTTAATTACGACGACTGGATGAATGCATCCGAACTTCGCGGCGAATATGACCTGACATTTGTTGAGCAGCCCCGCAACTATGAGGCGACCGTCGACATGATGGTGGAGATGCTCCCTTACATGAAAAAGCTCTATCTGATAGCTGACGAGCAATGGCTCAGCAAGCTCGTCGATATGCGCGTGCGCCGTCATATCTCGGAAAAGTATCCCGATCTGGAATATGAATGGATCGTGGGCAATAATGAGAATTCGGAGCGTGTCAAGGAAATCTTTCTCACGAACAATCCCGAGGAGGGCGTGCTGCTCAACACGTTGACTTATCCGCGTGAATCGGCGCTGGGGTACCCGGAGCTTGTGGCACACGACTTCCGCATGATGATGGCATCACGCCAGCCGGTGTTTGCCACCACTCGCGACTTCATGGACTATGGAGCTATCGGAGGTGCCTACTATGACCGCAACGAGCCGGCTTCGGCGATGCGCTCCGCCATGACCAAGATCCTCGCAGGCGAAAACCCTGATTCGATCCCCTTTGCCTACTCCAAGACTCTGCAAAAGGTGATCAGTTATCCCCGGTATGAGCGTCTTGCCGACCAGATGTCGGATATCCCCGACGACTACATAATCACCGATCATCCGCCGACATGGCTTGAGCAGAACGGCTGGGGACTCGCGATCGTACTTGTGCTGATCATTGCCGCGGTGTGGGGCTTCAATTACCAGAGGCAGCGCGCTAACTTCTTCCGTCGTTTCAACTCAATCGTCACTCACATGCCCATCGCGTTTGCCGTGGTACGTCCGCAGTTCGACAGGACCGGAAAGCTTATAGACATCGAGATTGACCAGCATAACGACCGATTCGACGAACTGGTGTCGACTCAGGGACTCGTCAGCGGCAAGCAGCTGCTCTTCAACGCCACGTTCCATCCCCGCCTCTCGCGCGTGTTCCGCTCGTCAACTTCCGAAAGCTTCCTCTACGAGTTTCAGAAGACCGGCGTGGCTTACCAGTGCATTGTGGCAAAGTCGATGGACCGCCAGTGCATCAACATCTTCGGTGTCAACGTCACCCGCATGATGAGTGCCGAGCGTGAGAGCCGTGCAATGAAGAATAAGCTTGAAGTGGCGCTCCGCTCCGCCCACATAGTCCCCTGGACGTGGGATCTGGCAGAAGGAATGCTCGAAAGCGACTACATCCACCTTATCAACCGTCAGGGTGCGTGGGATCCTGATATGAAGCCTAAGAAGCGCCGCGTGAGCAGCGGAATGCTTATCAAGCTGATCGATCCCGAGCAGCGCGAGGACGTGCTGCGTGCGTTCCAGCAGATGCGTGACGGCGAGACGTCGCACGTGCAGCTTGAGATGCGAATGCTCGTGCGTCCCGGTTCGAAGCACTACGAATGGTACGAGGTGACGGCTGTGGTGAGCGACGTGGATGCAGGCGGCAATCCAAGCCGTCTCACCGGTTCCCTGCTACTGATCTCCGACCGTAAGGAGGCTGAAAATGAACTTATCAGCGCCCGCGAGCACGCTCTGGAGAGCGATCGCCTCAAGAGCGCATTCCTCGCCAACATGAGCCATGAGATCCGCACCCCGCTCAATGCCATAGTGGGATTCAGCAATCTCCTGTGCTACACAGATGATCCAGACAAACGTGAGCAATATGTCAATATAATCTCTACGAACAATGACCTGTTGCTGCAATTAATTAACGACGTATTAGATTTAGCTAAAGTGGAATCAAACACTATGGAGTTCCATGTCGAGAGAGTCGACGTGAACAACCTTATCCGTACCGCCGAGGAGACTGTGCGTATGCGCAAGCAGCCCGGCGTGGTGCTCAACTTCATCCTCGGCGCAGGCGAATGTCACCTGATGTGCGACCCCAACCGACTGATGCAGGTGCTTATCAATTTCCTTACCAATGCCTGCAAGTTTACGACCCGCGGCAGCATTACCCTCGGCTACGAGGTGAACGGCGAGGAGCTTTACTTCTATGTGAAGGATACGGGAAAGGGCATCAATCCTGAGGATCAACAGCGAGTGTTTGAACGCTTCTGCAAGCTCGACGGCTTCGTGCAGGGTACCGGTCTCGGTCTCGCCATCTCCAAGAGCATCATTGATCACATGGGTGGTCAGATAGGTGTGGAATCCAGAGGTGAGGGCAAGGGGTCAACCTTCTGGTTCACGGTTCCTTACGATCCGATGCTTGATGAGTATATCGAAGAGGAGGAAGTGGATGCCCGTCCGGTCGATCCCTATCACTACAAGGGCTCGCCCGTCCCCACCAAAGCTGAGGATGTCGTGGCTAAGCCCATCATCCCCGACTCTTCCGTCACCCCTCCTGCAGCTGCCCCCGCACCGGCTCCCGTTGCTCCGGCTCCCGTTGCGTCTGTTTCGATTCCTGCTGCCGCTCCTGCTGCAGCAGCAGGTCCGTCATTACCTCCCCCGATCCCCAATCTCCCTCCCATACCTAAGGCAGCCCCCCCCCCCCCGCCCGCGTGGGGGACAGGGCGCTT